>CAYVVQ010000001.1:0-38386 GCA_964454455.1 uncultured Desulfobacterales bacterium
CAGCGTCGATTTCGATACCGATAGCGATTTCGATACCGATGAAAACGGATCCCAATAAACGGATGCACTGGACGCTCATTCTTCGCGCCAGTGATCCTTGGCGTTGAAAACCGGTGTTTTCGTAGAATGGTAAAGGCGGACCCGCGCCGGGCTCGAGAAGGCCGACGCGCAGGCCGCGCTCTTTCTACCCGCCGTGCGTCGCATCAGCCGCCGCACGCGCATCCCCCTCCCGCGGATCCTGATGCCCGTGGGGTTCGCGGCCATTCTCGGCGGCACCATGACCCTGGTGGGTTCGAGCCCCCTGATCCTGCTCAACGACCTCATGAAACCATACGGCCTGGCGCCTTTTCACCTGTTCACCCCTATGCCCGTGGGGTTGGCCCTGGTGGGGCCGGGCCGCTACCACAGCCGTGACTTCCTGAGGGCCGGGGCGGGCATGAGCCTGGTGTTCGTCGTGGGGGGACGGGCGGCGAAAAAAATGAGGGATTCACCCCATTCCATTTTTTCCCTCGGTACCGCCCAATAAAAGCATGGGTCTTTCGTGCGGGTGAGGGCCTTCTCCCGCACGGGCCGGGACACCGTTCGACACGAGGAGGGAGAACCGTGAAGGAAGCCATGCTGTACGAGGTGGAAGAGGACGGCCGGGTGCACTGTTTCTTGTGCAACCACCACTGTCGGATCAAGGAGCAAAAGTACGGGTTCTGCGGGGTGCGCCGCAACGTGGGCGGCAGGCTGTACACCCACTCCTACGGACAGATCATCACGGCCAACGTCGACCCGATCGAGAAGAAGCCGCTCTACCACTTTTACCCGGGAACCAAGACCTTCTCCATCGCCACCATGGGATGCAACTTTCACTGCGACTTCTGCCAGAACTGGCAGATCTCCCAGACCTCCCACCGGGACGGGACGGCGGGGGAACGGCAGAACGTCGAGCCCCGGGAGATCGCCCGCAGCGCCGTGGAACGGGGCTGTCGCAGCATTGCCTACACCTACACCGAACCCACCATCTTCTTCGAGTACGCCTACGACACGGCCAGGCTCGCCAAGGAACGGGGACTGGCCAACCTCTTCGTGACCAACGGCTACATGACCAGCGAAGCCCTCGAGGCGGCCGTTCCCTACCTGGACGCCTGCAACGTGGACCTCAAGTCCTTTCAGGACGCCTTTTACAAGGAACGGTGCAAGGCCCGTCTCCAGCCGGTCCTGGACGCCATCCGCAAGATGCGGGAGCTCGACATCTGGGTGGAGGTGACCACCCTGGTGATCCCCGGGCAGAACGACGGCGAGGACGAACTCGCCGGCATCGCCGGGTTCATCGCAGGGACCGACCCGGACATCCCTTGGCACATCAGCCGGTTCCATCCCGACTACCAGCTTACGGAGGCCGAGTCCACGCCGGTCTCCACGCTGGAGCGCGCCCGGGATCTCGGCCGCGAAGCGGGTCTGCGGTACATTTACGTGGGGAACGTGCCCGGGGCCTCCGCCGACACCCGCTGCCCCCGCTGCAACGCGTCCGTGGTGAAACGGGGAACCTACTCCGTGAGCGAGCAGACCGTGAGCAACGGTCTGTGCCCAGGATGCGGAACGCCGGTGGCCGGGGTGTTCGAGTAGGCAGCCCCCAAACTCCCCCTTTCCCGGGCAGGGCGGGGCGGTCCTCACCCCTAGAAACGCCTCAGGAATCTCCTGTGTGAAATCCCGTCTTTTCCCGATGGACACCCCTCCATTCCTTCCTTCATAATGGTCTCGAATCAAAGCGTACCGGCGGCAGATGCCCGCCATACATTCGCGATCGAGCTCGGGGGTGGTTACGGGCGAAAACCGCGATCTGTTCCAGCAGTCATGAAAGACCCATGCGGCGATGATCGGCCGCGGAAAGCGCAAGGTGTGCGATGTCCCCCAGCGAGCACGAGCACGTGATCCTGATGGTCGACGACGATCCCGACGACCATTTCCTGGCCAGGGACACCCTGGAGTCCCTTCGTCTCCCCGTATGCTTCCGGGAGGCCATGGACGGGGAAGAGCTCCTGGACTACCTGTTTCAACGCGGTCGATTCGCCGAATGCGGCTCCGCCCCGAAGCCCGACGTGATTCTCCTGGATCTCAGCATGCCCGGGATGGACGGGAAGGAGGTCCTCTCCAGGATCCGGTCCCTGCCGGGGCTGCGGGAGATGCCGGTGATCATCTTCACCACCTCCGTGGACCTCCAGGACGTGACCGACTGCTACCGGCTCGGCGCCAACTCCTACGTGACCAAACCCGCCTCCCTCGACGACTGGGAGAGCGTCATGCGCACCCTGTACACCTACTGGCTGAAAACCGCCGAGCTTCCCTCCCGATCGTCCCTGATCCAACAGGACGGCGAGCGGGCCACCACGACGGCCCACTGAAACGGGCCCGCGTCTTCCGCCCCCAGCCTCCCCCGCGGAACCTTCCGGTTCCCCCTCGGAAGATCCCGGGGTGGAATACCGGATCGACCCCATTCCCGGATCGGGGTTCGACGGGTAGTCTCTTGGACAAGGAGATGACTCGTGAACACATCGGACAGTTCATTGGAGCAGATCGACGCGTGGCGCTGGAGGATTCCACGGACCGGAGCCATGCGGGTGGAAGGCCTCGTCTTTGCAGACGAGGAGATGATTCGCGACATCCACCGGGACCGGAGTCTGCAGCAGGTGATCAACGTGGCCACCCTTCCCGGGATCCGGGGCCCTTCCATGGCCATGCCCGACATCCACTGGGGCTACGGCTTCCCCATCGGCGGGGTGGCCGCGTTCGAGACCGGCGAAGGCGTGGTCTCGCCCGGGGGCGTGGGGTACGACATCAACTGAGGCGTACGTCTGCTCCGCTCGGGCCTGAGCGGCGAGGAGATCCGGGAACGCAACCGGGACCTTCTGGAGGCCCTGTTTCGAAAGCTCCCTTCCGGCGTAGGCTCCAGCAGGAAGGACTTCCGGCTGGGCCCCAGGGACCTGAAACGCGTCCTCGAGAAGGGCGTGGGGTGGGCCCTGGAAGAAGGCTACGGTACCGAGCAGGACCGGGACCGGATCGAGGCCGGGGGGTGCATCCCCGGCGCGGACCCGTCCAGGGTGAGCGATCGGGCCCTGGAGCGTGGACGGGGTCAGCTCGGCACCGTGGGGTCGGGCAACCACTTCGTGGAGGTGGGGTTCGTCCAGGAGCTGTTCGACAAGGAGGCGGCCGCGGCCATGGGGCTCGAGGAGGGCATGGCCACGGTCCTGATCCACACCGGGTCCCGGGGCCTGGGGCACCAGGTCTGCAGCGACTTCATCTCCGTCATGATCAAGGCGGCCCGGACTTACGGCATCGACCTACCGGACCGCCAGCTCTGCTGCGCGCCCGTGGAGTCCACGGAGGGCCGGAGCTACCTGGCCGCCATGGCCGGGGCGGCCAACTTCGCATTCGTCAACCGGCAGATGATCATGCACTGGATCCGGGAGGCGTTCTCCGAGCTGTTCGATTCCGCGGACGCCCGGCTGGAGCTTGTCTACGACGTCTGCCACAACATCGCCAAGCTGGAGACCCATTCCATCGACGGCAAGGCGACCCGGCTCTGCGTTCATCGGAAGGGCGCCACCCGGGCGTTTCCCCCGGGGCACCGGGAGGTGCCGGAGCCCTACCGCCGGGTCGGGCAGCCGGTGCTGGTGCCGGGCGACATGGGCCGCTGCTCTTACGTATTGGCCGGCACCCAGACCGGGTACGAGGAGACCTTCGGGTCGGCCTGCCACGGGGCGGGCCGGGTCATGAGCCGGAAGCAGGCCAAGAAGGCGGCCGGAGGGCGCTCCATCGCCGCGGAGCTGGAGGCGAAAGGGGTGCTGGTCAAAGGGGCCAGCCGCGCCACCCTGGTGGAGGAGATCTCCGACGCCTACAAGGACGTGAACGACGTGGTCGAGGTGCTCCACCGGGCCGGGATCGCGCGCAAGGTGGCCAGGCTCGGTCCCCTCGTGGTGATCAAGGGGTAGCCGCCCCCGAGGAGGCGTCCCATGGAGTCATTCCGTTACCTGGACCACACCGGCGACCTGGGGGTCGAGTTGTTGGGCGAAAGCCTGGAGGCCCTGTTCGAGCACGCGGGGGAGGCCTTGACGGACATCCTCACCGACCCGGAGACCGTGAGGGCGTCCAGCGACGTGGAGATCTCCGTGGAAGGCGCCGACCTGGAGCAGCTCCTGGTGGAGTGGCTGACCGAGCTCATCTACCGGTTCGACGCCCAGGGGTGGCTGTTCCGTCGCTACCGCATCCGCTCCCTGGACGACCACCGCCTGACCGGGATCGCGCAGGGGGAGCCGTACGATCCGGACCGCCACACCATCAAGACCACAATCAAGGGGGCCACCTACCACCAGCTGGAGGTGGCCCGGACCCGGAGCGGTTGGAAGGCCCGGGTGATCTTCGACCTTTAGACCCAAGGAGGGTATACATGGCACTCTATCTTGTACAGCACGGAAAGAACCTCCCCAAGGAGAAGGACCCGGACAAGGGGCTCTCCCCGGAAGGGACCGTGGAGGTCGAGCGCATGGCCGCCATGGCCGAAGGCCACGGGCTGACCCTGTCGACCATCAAGCACAGCGGCAAGAAGCGCGCGCAGCAGACGGCCGAGATCCTCGACCGGGTCCTCCACCCGGCGAACGGCGTGGAGGCGGTCGAGGGCATGGGACCGCTGGACGACGTCACGGCCCTCGACCTGGAGAGCGACCGGGACGAGATGCTGGTGGGCCACTTGCCCTTCATGGAGAAGCTCGCCGCCCACCTGGCGGCCGGTGACGCCGAACGGGCCCCGGTGTTCAAGTTCCAGAACGCCGGGATCGTCTGCCTCAAACGGGGCGAGAAGGAGGGCTGGTACATCGCCTGGGCCCTGATGCCGCACATCCCCTGATGACCCGGAGTCGTTCATGAAACGAGCCAAGGTGGTGGAAAAAGAGGCGCTCCGCGATCGCCCCGAGGTCTTCCGGGACCGGTGGGAGGCCGGAAGCGTGCTCGGCGACATGCTGAGGACGGAGTACGGCGGCCGGGACGACCTCCACGTTTTGGCCATCCCCGCCGGCGGGGTGCCGGTGGGGCTGAAGGTGCGCGAGATCCTGGAGGCCCCGTTCGATCTGGTGATCGCCCGAAAGCTCAAGATCCCGGGCAACCCGGAGGCGGGTTTCGGCGCCATGGCGTACGGTGGGGGGAAGTTCCTGAACGAGCCCCTGGTGGCGGAGCTGCGTCTCGACGAGGGCGACATCGAGGCCGCGACCGGGGTCGTCGAGCTGGAGCTCGAAAAGAGGAACCGGTTGTTCCGAAAGGGCCGCCCCTTTCCGAATCTGGCCGGAAAGGCGGTCATCCTGGTGGACGACGGGCTGGCCTCGGGCTACACCATGCTCTCGGCGCTTCGAGTGGTCAAAGACCACAAGGTCCGCAGCGCGGTGGTGGCGGTCCCCACGGCCCCGCAGCGGACCATCGACCGGCTGAGGAGCGAGGCCGACGAGATCGTCTGTCCCAACGTTCGAACCGGGATGTTCTTCGCCGTTGCGGACGCTTACGTCCGGTGGTACGACCTCCAGGAGGAGGAGGTCGTGGACCTGCTTTCGAGGACGGCTTCGAGCGAACCCGGATAAGGGGGGCGTGGGTCCTCAGCCCGGCTTGTTCACGATCTGGACCGTGCTCGCCTGGGGGCCTTCCTCTCCCGCCTCCTCGACGAAACGGACCCCCGTGCCGATGTCCAGGCGATCGAAGTCGTCCTCCAGGACGGCGTTCCGGTGGAAGTAGACGTCCCGGCCGTCAATGCTTCGAATGAAGCCGTAACCCTCCTCCGCGAAGACCTTGTTCACCATCCCGTCGGCCTCCTGGTCGGGGTGTTTCTTGACCTCGCCCTGCTGCTTGTCCTTCAGCTTCTTCACCTGCCGCTCCAGGGCGTCGAAGGCCCTGTTGATCACCGTGGGGAGGTCGTCGTGCAGGTGATCCTGCCCCGGCTCGCGGTCCACGGCGAGCTCGTGCCCGGGCGGAATCCGCATGTTGATGCGGACCCGGTACGGGCTGCCCGAGCTCTGATGGTCCTGGGGGCCTTCCACCGCCACGCGGCAGCTGATGATCTGGTCGTGAAACTTCTCGAGCTTGGCCGCGCGCTCGCGGACCATCTCCTCGATGCGCTCGGTCTTGGGCACGTTTCGAAAGGACAGCTCCAGGGGGACTCTCATTTCGGGGACTCCTTGCGCGCATTCACGCCCCCGCCGATCGGGCGCTCCGAAAGGCGGGGACGGCGGGTGGTGGTGAGGGGGCTCCGGCGACTTACGCCGCCGTACCCGCGGTGGCCTTGTACTTGGCGTACAGGTCGTGGAGGCGCTTCTTGAGGGCCTTGAGCTTCCGGGTGTCCTCCTCCGGGGCCCCCTTCGGCTCGCTGATGGAGAACAGCATGTTTCCGAGATCGTCCATCACGTGCTCGGTGGCCTCACACCACTCGGAGGTGCAGATCTCCTGCATCTCGGCGGCCTCGCCGAGCTTGCTCTCGACGAGGTCGAGCGATTTCTCCAGGTTGTTCACGAACTCGCGCCAGTTTTGAATCAGACTCTCCCGCACGGCCGGATCGAAATCATCCTTGGGCATGGGCATGACGATCTCCTTTCTTGGTTGGGGCCCCCGCCCGGCGGACATCCGTCCGGTTGACGCACCGTACCGATCCGAGGGCGCTTTTCGTGTTTGACGGGTTCGCGAAAATCCCCTCACCCGTCCGCCGGAGAGGCGATCGGCGGTCGTCACGCCCGGGGCGGATCTCAAGGCTCAGGGCTCCTTGCGGCTCCATCGATGTTCGGGCTCCATCATGCCCTCGAAGGCCGGCGGTGGGAATCCGTTCAATCCTGTATTTCGCCCCCCAAACGAATGGAGGAGCGGTACGACCCCTACTCCACCCTCGGAACCGGACCCATCCAGAGGGGTTGGCATCCCGCTGCGATGCCGGCCCCCACCGTCGCCAGGGCGGTCAGCCGGTCTTCATCTTTCTTTTCCCTCCCCCCCCTCAGGGTCAGCGGCAGGGGATCCGGCGGGCTCCCCGTCCAGGGGCAGCAGCATACGAAAGGTGCTCCCCTCTCCTGGGGACGTCTCGGCCCGCACCTCGCCGCCGTGGGCCTCGGCGTAGTGCTTCACGTTGGCCAGTCCCAGGCCCACGCCGCGGATCCTTCGGTCCTCGATCTGGATCACCTGCTCCCAGGGCTGAAAGATCTTCTTCAGCTTCCCGGGGTCGAACCCCTCCCCCCGGTCGCTCACGGCCAGCTCGACCGTTCCCTTCTCGACCCTCAGCGAGACCTCCACCCGACCTCCTTCCGGGCTGTGCTTGAGGGCGTTGTGCACGAGCTCGGACACGCTCCGCTCCACCATCCGGGGATCGGCCGACACATCCACGGGCTCCTCCGGGAGGTCCAGCTCCAACCCGACCCCCTTCTGCTCGGCCAGGGCCCGGACGGTCTCCACCACCCGGGCCGCGTGGTCCCGGAGATCGAACCGTTCGTGCCGGGCCTCCTCCCAGACGAACCTCCCGGCGCGCGCGTGCTCCACGATCCATGCCAGGTCGTGATCCAGGCGATCCGCCGTCTCCAGGATGGTGTCCAGGGCCTCCTTCTGGCGCTCGTTCAGCGGCCCCAGCTTCCCCTCCCGGAGGCGATTTGCATAGCCGCCGATGGCCAGGACCGGCGTCTTGAGGTCGTGCACCACCTGGGCCACGTACTCCTCGGTAAAGCACTTCTGCGGCTCGACCATGCGGGTTCCTCCCTTCAGGGCGTCACGACTCCGGGGGCTCCGGCGTCTCGATGCGGGCCCTCATCCACAGCCCGATCCTCTCCCGGAGAGGGCGGCGCTTTCCTCCTCCGCCTACGTGCTCATAGGTCAACCCTCCGGTGGAGTTGTCCACCCAGGCCAGATACACCGGGGAGTCTCCCCATCCGGGGGCCTCCCGGGCCGCGTCCTTGGCCTCGTGGTGCTCGGGCACGAACCACCAGAGCCCCGGCCCGACGGGCTCGGGCCTCCACTGATCGGTCATGGCATCCTCCTTCCGCCGCTCGAGCGGCTGTTTTCGCGTTCCGCTCCCCCGTCCCGATGGGGAGGCTCATGGCCCTTCACGGCCCGGACCCTCCCGCGCCGGAACGGTACTCCCGGGCCTCCTTCTCCAGAACCTTCCGGAGGGTGGTGGTCTTGCCGGTTCCGGTCGGCCCGAGGGCGTCGAGCTCCTCGATGCCGACGAGGATGACCGAGCTTCCCCCGCCCGGGCTGACGATCATGGCGTTCACCCCGATGACCCTGCCGGCCAGCTTCAGGAGCGGCCCGCTGCCGTCGTTTTCGCCATCCAGTGTATCACCTCTGCCGGACCTGTACATGGGGCGGGGACTGTATCTCAAGGTCCGGCACACCCCATTCGGGCCGGTTTTCCATCGTTCGACCATTCGTCCCCCACGAAGCGGACCTCCCCGCGAAAAGCAGGCGGCTGGAAGAATACAGGCATCACCCCATTTCATTTCCCCGACCCCTCCCCGAAGATGTACGAAACACCCAACGGGAGAGGATGGAATCAACATGGATGTTCTCACCTTCGTCATGGCCGGTGGAAAGGGCGAGCGCCTCATGCCCCTGACGGCCGATCGGGCCAAGCCGGCCGTGCCCTTCGGGGGGATCTACCGGCTCATCGACTTTCCCCTCAGCAACTGCGTCAACTCGGGGCTCTACAACATCGTGGTGCTGCCCCAGTACAAGAGCCAGTCCCTGAACGAGCACCTGGAGAACGGGTGGAACATCTTCAGCCGCGACATCGGGCATTTCCTGAAGATCGTGCCTCCCCAGCAGCGCATCAGCAACGAATGGTACCGGGGCACCGCCGACTGCATCCGGCAGAACCGGTTCCTGATCGACCGGTACAGGCCGCAGTACGTCCTGATCCTCTCCGGCGACCACGTCTACAAAATGGACTACGCCGCCTTCCTCCGGTACCACCGCGAGAAGGAGGCCCGCCTCACCGTCTCCCTTCTCGAGGTGGACCGCTCCCTCGCCTCCCAGGTGGGGGTCGCGGAGGTCGACAACGACTTCCGCATCCGCAACTTCCGGGAGAAACCCAAGCAGGACGTCAAGACCATCCCCGGGGACGAAACCCGCGTGCTGGGCTCCATGGGGATCTACCTCTTCGACACCGAGACGCTGGTGGAGGCCCTCGAGTCCAGCCCGAAGAACGACTTCGGCGGGGACATCGTCCCGGAGATGCTGGGGTCGGAGCGGGTCTACGCCTACCCCTTCCGGCGGATGAACGCCATCGAGGACGAGGTCTGGACCACGCGCGAGGACGGCCGCCGGAAGCGGAGAACCGAACCGTGCGTCCGCGACTCCTCCTACTGGCGGGACGTGGGCACCCTCGACGCCTACTGGAACGCGAACATGGACCTCACCGGGGTGGATCCCAGCTTCAACCTGTACGGGGTCAAATGGCCCATCTTCACCCACCAGAGGAACGCTCCGCCGGCCAAGTTCATCTTCAGCCACGAGGAGGCCGCCAGGGTGGGAAAGGCGCAGGACTCCCTGGTGGCGCCCGGCTGCATCGTGAGCGGTCTGGTGCGGGACTCGGTGCTCTCCTTCAACGTGACGGTCCGAAGCTGGACCCGGATCGAGGAGTCGATGATCGCGGACGGCGTGGTGGTGGGCCGCCACTGCCGGATCAAGAAGGCGATCATCGACAAGGACAACGTCATTCCGGACCACACCGGGATCGGCTACGATCCCCGGGCGGACCGGGAGCGCTTCACGGTCACCCCGCGGGGGATCACGGTGGTTCCCCGCGGCACCTTCCCGCCCGCCTGACCGCTCCTTCACGTGGATCCTGTTCTCCACCCCCTTCACTGGACCGGGCTTCAGCCCCATTCCCGGGCCGGCAACGTCCCGGACGGGTCGTTCATTCGGAATATACAGGCTGCACCCCATGGATGGGGGACGGCTGCGCGGCCTATCCTGAACGGACGAGAAACGCCAACATGAATTCGGACCCCCGGAAAAGAGCGGGACGACAACATCCGGGAAGGCGGAGACCGTGGAACCGACCGCACTGACCGAGAACGCCAAGCTGGTGCTGGACTCCCGGTACCTGAAGCGCGACCTCCAACGAAGGGTGGTGGAAACGCCCGGGGAGATGTTCCAACGGGTGGCCCGGGGCGTGGCCCACGCGGAGCTCCTCCTGGGAGACCGCGAACGCGCCGAGCGCTGGGAGCAAACCTTCCTGGAGATGACGGCATCCCTGGACTTCCTGCCCAACAGCCCCACCCTCATGAACGCCGGCACCCGCCTGGGCCAGCTGAGCGCCTGCTTCGTGCTTCCCGTGCAGGACACCACCGAGGCCATCTTCGACGCCCTCGGAAACATGGCCTCCATCCAGCGGACCGGCGGGGGGACGGGCTTTTCCTTCTCCGAGCTGAGGCCGCGGTCGGACATCGTGGCCTCCACGGCCGGCGAGGCCTCGGGCCCGGTCTCCTTCATGGAGATCTTCGACTGCGCCACCGAGCACATCCGCCAGGGGGGAAAGCGGAGGGGCGCCAACATGGGTATCCTCCGGGTGGACCACCCCGACATCGAGGCCTTTGTGGAGGCCAAGCGGACCGAGGGTCGCCTGGGGAACTTCAACCTGTCGGTCGCGGTGACGGACGCCTTCATGGACGCCGCCCGGGAGAACGCCCCTTTCGACCTGGTCAACCCAAGGACCGGGGAAAAGACCGGCTCGCTCCGGGCCGGGGACCTCTTCGAGAGGATCCAGCAGGCCGCCTGGGCGACCGGCGACCCGGGGCTCCTGTTCCTCGACGCGGTCAACCGCGCCAACCCCACGCCCCACGTGGGGGCGATCCACGCCACCAACCCGTGCGGAGAGACCCCCCTGCTTCCCTTCGAGTCCTGCAACCTGGGCTCCATCAACCTCCCCCGGATGCTCAGAGAGCAGGACGGCGGGACCGCGATCGACTGGGACCGCCTCCGGGCCACGGTCCGGAAGGCGGTGCGATTCCTGGACGACGTCGTCGAGGTGAACCGGTTTCCCGTGCCGGAGCTGGAACGGATGGCCCGCGGAAACCGCAAGATCGGCCTCGGGGTGATGGGGTTCAGCGATATGCTCATCCGCCTGGGCATCTCCTACGACTCGGACACGGCGGTCCTGCTGGGGGAGTCCGTCATGAAGACCCTGAGCGAAGAGGCCCTGGAGGCCTCGAAAAAGCTGGCCTCGGAGCGGGGCGTGTTCGGGAACTGGAAGGGCAGCGTGTACGAGGAGCAGGGCGTGGAGGTCCGGAACGCCACCCGCACGGCCATCGCCCCCACCGGGACCATCGGCATCATCGCCGGCGCCAGCCCGAGCATCGAGCCGCTCTTCGCTCTGGCCTATCGCCGGACCAACGTGCTGGAGGGGGAGACCCTGTACGATACCAACCCCCTCCTGCGGGAGCTGGCCGAGCGGCACGGACTGGACGTGGAAGGCCTGGTGGGCCGCGTCCGGGAGACCGGTCGGCTCGCGGACGTGGAGGGCGTCCCCCTTCGCCTGAAGGAGCTCTTCCTCACCGCCCTGGAGATCCCGTACGAGCGGCACCTCCAGATGCAGGCCGCCTTTCAGAAACACACGGAGAACTCGGTCTCCAAGACCGTCAACCTGCCCGAGGACGCCTCGCCCGGGGACGTGGGCCGAACCTACCTGAGAGCCTGGGAGCTGGGGCTCAAGGGCATCACCGTGTTCCGGTACGGGAGCCTCTCCCACCAGGTTCTGGAGCTCGGGGCCGGCGAGCAGAGCTTCCAGTACGACCACGCCGCCCGGTGCGACCCGGGCGAGTGCAGGCTGTGAGAACAGTGAGAACAGGGGACGTACTTGCATAATTCGATAACTCGAAAAGTTATCGAATTATGCAAGTACGTCCCCTAAAACGACTGTAACCGCCGGTCGACCCGTTGACAGGAGGCCTGGACCCATGGGGGAATGGCCGAGCGGGAGGCCACCGGGGGATCGCCGAACCGGCCGGGATCCTGCGGTCCCCCCGGTTCGACTCGGGCGCGACGTCAGGCGGCGACGGAGGAGCGGCTCCGGGTCCGGGCGTCCTCCTCCGGCCCGGCGTCCTCCAGGATCTCGTAGTGGTAGTGGTACTCGCCCCGCTTCCGGTCCCACCCCTTGGCTCGGAGACCGTGGGCGTTGTGCCGGTCCGGGGCGTCCAGGGAGCGAATCCAGTCGCGGATCTGACCGCCGACCTCGCTCACCCGGCGGCTGATGGGAATGGAACCGGGAACCGTGAATGTCCTTCGCTTGACCATGGGTTGCTCCTTTCAGCGGGCCGAGCCCGTCGCCTGCTTGATCCTGGTTTCTACTTTAGGGGCACCGGGCCCATTCGTCCATTGGGAAAATCCTGATTTTCGATCGGAGTTTTCCCGATGCCATCCGCCCCCTCATACCCCTCGCTTTGCCGAACCGGGGGGTTCGGGGGCCTTTCGTGGTTCCCCAATGGAAGGAGGTTGCATGCTGTTTCAAGGAGTGTACGACACGGCCTTCTGGGGCCTGGCCTTCTACGGCGGCGTGGCCCTGCTTTGACCGCTGGCGGGACGCTGGTTCCCTGGGCCGTGGCCGCCGGGCTCGGCGCGGACCCGGAGGCCTTCCGCGCCTGCTTGGAGAGCGCCGGCACCGGGAGCGGGTGGAGAGGAGCATTCAGGAGGGGCGGCAGGCCGGCGTGTCGGCCACGCCCACCTTCTTCGTAAACGGGCGGATGGCCCGCGGCGCCCCGTCCGAGGAGGCGCTGCAGGGCATGATCGACGAGGCCGGGGAGGCGTGACCGGAACGGATCCAGCCTTTCCGTCTTGTGATTTTCGTGAAAGCCGGGTATGTTTCACGGGTGTTTGACCTGCAGCCCCCGGACAAGACACCGTTCGATCGTCGCTCGAGCGACCCCGGGAGACCCCATGGGAGACCAGGACAAGGAACGCGAAGGCGGGCCCGATCGTCCCGAGGACGAGGACGGCGGCCGGGAGAAGCACCCGGAGCAGGCCCGGGCCGAGGCCGAGGAGGAGCAGACCCGCCGGGAGAGCGGCGAGCCCTCCCCCGACTCGGCGGAAGCTGCTGACAGCGAGCCGGGCGAGGGTTCGGACGTCGCGGCCGGGGAGGCGAAGGAGCCCCCCTTCCCCATCGTGGGGATCGGCGCCTCGGCCGGGGGGCTGGAGGCGCTGGAGGCCTTCTTCGGCGCCGTGCCCGAGGAGAGCGGGCTCGCCTATGTGGTCATCACCCACACCGACCCCAAGCAGCAGTCCATGCTGCCCGACCTCCTCCGGAAGCGGGCCTCCATCCCCGTTGAGCAGTTGGAGGACAGGACGTCCCCGCGGACCGACCGGGTCTACCTGCCGCCCTCGAACCGGGACGCGGTCCTGGAGGAGGGAACCCTCCGGTTGAAGGTGCGCCCCACCCAGAGCGAGACCCACATGCCCGTGGATCGGTTCCTGAAGGATTTGGCGGCGGATCGAGGCCGGCAGGCCGCCTGCGTGATCCTCTCGGGCACCGGGACCGACGGCACCCAGGGGTTGCGGCTGATCAAGGAGCAGGGGGGGCTGGCCGTGGCCCAGGACCTGGAGTCCGCCCGCCACGGGGGCATGCCCCGGAGCGCCGCGGAGACCGGCCTGGTGGACTTCACGCTCCCCCCCGGGGAGATTCCCCAGCGGCTGATCCAGTACTTTCAGAGCCCCGTGCAGATTCGCCCGAGGCCCGAAGCGCCGGAGAAGGAGGAGCCCGACCCGCTCCGCCGCATCCTGGCCTTTCTGGCCAACCGCACCCGGCAGGACTTCTCCCTCTACAAGGAGAACACCGTGACCCGCCGCATCGAGCGGCGCATGACCATCACCGACAGCAGGGACGCCTCGGCCTACCTCAGGCTGCTGCACCAGGACCCCGACGAGGTGCGCAACCTGTTCCAGGACCTCCTCATCGGGGTGACCAGCTTCTTCCGGGACCCGCAGGCCTTCGAGTTCCTCAAGCGCCAGGTGCTCCCGGACCTGATCGGCCGGAGCGAGGACCAGCCCCTGCGGATCTGGACCCCGGGCTGCGCCACGGGCGAGGAGGCCTACTCCGTAGCCATCCTGCTCCGGGAGTGCGTGGAGGAGGCCGAGGCGTTCCGGGAGATCCAGGTTTTCGGCACGGACATCGACCCCAAGGCGATCGAGCGGGCCCGCCAGGGGAGCTACGTGCAGAACATCGCGGCCGACGTGGGCCCGGAACGGCTCAAGCGGTTCTTCACCAAGGAGGGCAGCCGGTACCGGGTGAATGCCACGGTCCGCGAGCAGGTGGTGTTCGCCGAGCAGAACGTGCTGGAGGACCCGCCCTTCTCCAACCTGGACCTGCTGGTCTGCCGGAACCTCCTCATCTACCTCAAGCCCGAGGCCCAGAACCGGCTCATCCCGCTCTTCCACTACGCCCTCAAGCCCGAGGGGTGCCTGTTCCTGGGGAGCTCGGAGAGCGTGGGCCGGCACCAGGAGCTGTTCCAGGTGGTGAGCAAGCAGCACAACGTCTACCGCAAGAAGGGCCACAAGGTGCATGCCCAGGTGCAGTTTCCCACGCGCTCGAGAAAGCTGGAGCGGCCCGGCGAGCCCGAGCCTGCCGCAGGGCCCGCCGGGACGGAGAGCGTGGGCAAGGCCGCGGAGAAGCTGATCGCGGCCGAGCACACGCCCGCCTGCGTGGTGGTGAACGAGGAGGGGGAGATCCTCCACTTCCACGGCCGCACGGGCAGCTACCTGGAACCCGCATCGGGCGAGCCCACGCTCCAGATCGCGGACATGGCCCGGGAGGGCCTGCGGTTCGCCGTGCTCGCGGCCATGCGGCGGGCCCGGGAGAAGAACGAGGTCGAGCGACAGCGCGACGTGCGGGTCAAGACCAACGGGGGGTACCAGCGGATCGACCTGGTGGTGCAGCCCCTCGAGGATCCCCCCCTCGAGAACTGCCTGCTGATCCTGTTCCAGGAGCGGCCCGAGCCGCCGGAGCCGGAGAAAGAGGTAGAGGAAGAGGGGGCCCCGCCCCGCGAGGGGGACGGGGAGCGGGTGGAGGAGCTGGAGCAGGAGCTCATGCGGGTGCGCCAGGACTACCGGAGCGCCATGGAGGAGCTCCAGACCTCCAACGAGGAGCTGCGCTCGTCCAACGAGGAGCTCCACTCCTCCAACGAGGAGCTCCAGAGCACCAACGAGGAGCTGGAGAGCTCGCGGGAGGAGCTCCAGAGCCTGAACGAGGAGCTCAACACGGTGAACAGCGAGCTCAACAGCAAGATGTCCGAGATCCGCGAAGCCTACAACGCCGTCAACTCGGTGCTCGACAACACCCGGATCGCCATCGTCTTCCTGGACAAGGACCTCCAGGTGACCCGGTTCACCCCCGAGGCGAACGAGCTCCTCAACCTGATCGACTCGGACGTGGACCGGCCCCTCCACCAGATCAACCACAATCTGGAGGTCGAGGACCTGGCCGGCCTCGCCCGCAGCGTGCTGAAGGAGCTCTCCACGGTGGACGAGGAGGTCCGCACCCAGGAGGGGGCCTGGTACCGGATGCGGATCATGGTCTACCGGCCCGAGGACGGGGTGATCGAGGGGGTGGTGCTCACCTTCGTCAACATCGACGCCCAGAAGGAGGCCCAGGAGCAGATGCGGGAGATGGGCGAGCAAGCCGCCTTGGCGGAGCGGCGCTACGCCCAGTCCATCGTGGACACGGTGCGGGAGAGCCTGCTGGTGCTGAACGACGACCTGCAGGTGGTCGCGGCCAACCGAAGCTTCTACCAGACCTTCGGGACGAGCGCCGACGCCACCGAAGGGGCCAGCCTCTTCGACCTCCAGGAGGGCGGGTGGGACTTCCCCGAGCTCCGCACGCTGCTCCGGGAGATCCTGGACCAGGACCGCATCTTCGAGGGGTACCGGGTGGAGCACGATTTCCCGGGAATCGGGCACAAGCGGTTCCTGCTGAACGCCCGGAAGCTCCGAGTCGAGAGCGAGGAGGCGGACCGGGTGCTGCTGGCCCTGGAGGAGCGGACCGGTGATGCGGAATCGGGGGACAGATCGGGGGAGGCCACGTGAACCCCGACCCGCACACCCGGGACCGGTTTCGAGCCCTCCGTGAGAAGGCGGAGCGGCTCCTCCAGGGGCGGGACCCCGCCGCGGCGGATGCGGACCCCGGGGACCTGGCGCGGCTGGTCCACGAGCTGGAGGTCCACCAGGTGGAGCTGGAGCTCCAGAACCAGGAGCTCCGCAGGGCCCAGGCCGAGCTGGTGGCCTCCAGGGACGAGTATGAGAATTTGTACGAGTCCGCGCCCGTGGGCTACCTGACCCTGAACGCCAAGGGGCTGATCGAGCGGGCCAACACCGCCGCCCACGAGATCCTGGGCTTCGAGAACGAGCTTCGAAACCGGCCGCTCTCGTCCCGTATCGAGGCCGAGGACCGCTCGCCGTTCTACGGCTACCTGAACCACTTGGCCGCAACGGAGAAGAGGCCGGAGCCGGTGGAGGTGCGGATGGCCGGCCCGGCCGGGACGGTCCACGTTCGCGTCGAGGCCACGACCGAGTACGACGGCCGGGGCGGACTCCTCCGGTGGCGTCTGGCCCTGGTGGACGTGAGCCGGCGCCGGGAGGTGGAGGAGGCCCTCCAGGCCTCCGAGGCCCGGGCCCGGGCCGAGGCGGCCCGGCGACAACACCTGGCCAACCGGCTGGTGGAGCTCCTGGAGGAGGATCGCCGCGACACGGCCATGGCGCTCCACGACGACATCGGCCAGATCCTGGCCGGGGTCAAGCTGCAGATCGAGTCTGCGCGGGGGGATCCGGAAGGAAGGCGGCAGATGGATCAGGCGGCGAAGGACCTCCAGGACGCGATCTCCCGGCTGCGCAGCACCAGCCGGCGGCTCCACCCGGCCAGCCTGAAGGTGCTGGGCCTGGAAGCGGCGCTCCGCTCCCTCAAGGAGGAGGCACGCGGAAGCGGATGCCGCATCCATTTCTTTTTTCAAGGGATACCGGCCACCCTGGACCCGGACCGGGCCCTGGCGGTCTTCCGGATCGCCCAGGAGGCCGTGGCCAACGCATTGCGCCACAGCGGCTGCCGGGAGGTCCACCTGAGCCTCTCGGCCCGGGGAAGCACGCTCCACCTCACCGTGGAGGACGACGGCCGCGGCTTCGACTGGAACGAGGCCGTGTCCGGGGCGTCGGGCCGGGGGCCCCTGGGCCTCATGATCATGAAGGAGCGGGCGGTCTACGCCGGAGGCAGCCTGCACGTAGACTCCGCCCAGGGCCGGGGCACCACGGTGACGGCCGAGATCCCGCTCCTCGAAGCGCCGCCGCAAGCCCCGGTGCCCTGAGGGCGTTGAACCCGAACCAGGGGGAAAGGACCATGACAGCCAAGACCGCCAAGGCCCCGTCGACCGTCTTCATCGTGGACGACCACGACGTGGTGGTCCAGGGCATCCAGAGCGTCCTCCGGGGTCACCCGGAGTTCGCCGTGGCGGGGACGGCCACGGACGGGGCCACGGCCGTGGATCAGGCCGGGACCCTGAAGCCCGACATCCTCGTCCTGGACGTCTCCATGCCCGGCATGAACGGGGTGGAGACCGCCTACCAGGTGCGGAAGGTCTCCCCGGAGACCCGGCTGGTGATCTTCAGCATGCACGCCGAGCCGGAGTTCGTGCTCTCCCTCTTCCGCGCGGGCATTGCCGGGTACGTGCTCAAGGACGAGTCCCTCGGGGCCCTCGTGGACGCCCTGGAGATCGTCCGGAACGGGGGCACCTCCTACAGCGGCACGGTGAACCGGCTCCTCCACGAGCACATGCTGGAGCTGGAGCTGGGGGACGGCAAGGCGGCCCGGGAGGTGCAGGACGGCATCGCCCGGCTGAGCATCCGGGAGAAGCAGATCTTCCCGCTCCTGGCCGACGGGATGAGCGTCAAGGAAATCGCGGACCGTCTCTGCATCAGCCCCAAGACCGTGGAGTCCCACAAGTACAACATCTTCGACAAGCTCAAGGCCCGGTCCATCGCCGACCTCACCAAGCTGGGCATCCGCAAGGGTCTTGTGAAGGCGTGAGCATTTCCTGCATTTCCCCACCGAACGTCCATGACCAGGGTCTCGCTTCCGGTCACCTCCGCTGATGAAAACCGGTGTTTTCGCGGGGTGGGGTTTTACACCCCGCCCTACTTGTCGCAAACCTTGCGGCGGCACATAAAATGCCGCCTGCGGGGTGAAGATCGTGGCGGCGGATGAGCCCTCGAGCCACGGGGGGGAGAAGTCTGCGGAGCCCGAGACGCGTTCCCCCGGAACCGACCACTGACGCGTTTTTCCGGAATTTCCTGATGCAGAACCGGGGTTCTCCCGATGGACGAAGCCGTCCCTCTTCCGTAGGATGGAGGCCAAACGATCACATGGAATGAGAGGCTTCCCCGGGACCCCAAGGGGATACCGATTAAGAAAAACACACAACAAAAACATCCATTATGCGTCGAATAGCATGGGGAATGACCCTCGCATGATCCGCATCCTGATCGCCGAGCCCGACGAAGGCCTTCGCATCCTCCTCACCGAGGAGCTGGTGGAGGAAGGCTACGACGTGGTCTCGACCGCGCCGGACGGGTTGTGGCAGAGCCTGGAGACGGAGAGACCGCACCTGGTGCTCCTGGGCCTGCGGGAGCGTCACCGTACGAGCCTCCGAGGGCTGCAGGCAAGAGGACTGCCCGTCCTGTTCTACGGCCGAAGCCCCCTCGCCTCTTCGAAGGGCGACGATCCCCGGGGAACGGGCGCCTTGACGGCGGAGCTCGACCTGAAGGAGATCAAGACCAAGATCCGCAGGCTGCTCGAAGGATGGGGGCCCTCTGAGCCGCCTGGGGCCGGAATAGCGAACGATCCGTACCGCAGGATGCCGCAGGACCAGATGCATTTCGACTTCAGCGGAGGGAATGGACGATGAGCTTGGACCAAACGCAATCCCGCTTACAGATTATCCTGGTGGAGGACGACGAGGCCGTCCGCATCATGCTTCTGGAGCTCCTGATGCGGGAAGGGTACACCGTGCTCTCGGCCGGGGACGGGCTGGAGGCCATCGTCCTCCTCTCGGAGACGACGCCCGAGCTCGTGATCACCGACTTCAACATGCCGCGCATGGACGGGTGGGAGCTCGCCGTGTACGTGCGCCGGCACCTCCCCTCCACCCCGGTCCTGCTCGTCACCGGGGAGCCCGACGGGCTCGCCAGGGCGCACCACCCGGAGAGCCCCTTCGAGGCCGTCCTGGGCAAGCCGTTCCAGCTGAACGCCCTGCTGTCCATGATCCACGCGCTCCTGAACGGGGCCGCGGAGTCGGAGAGGAACCCCTATGGCCGGAAACTTCCGCATGAGATTCAACCGGGGCTCGGATAGCCTTCACCTCCACCTGGAGGGCGAGTTCGACGGGTCGTCGGCCAGCCTCCTGGCCAACACCCTGGAGACCCACTGCGCCGGGACCGGCCGGATCGTGGTCCACACCGACGGGCTCACCAGCCTGCACCCCTTCGGTCTGGCCGTGTTCCAGGACCACCTCCAGCGCGTCCGAAACGGGCAGGCCACCGTGACCTTCGCGGGCGCGAACCGGGAGCGCATGGCCCCCGGATGAGATTCAGGGCCCGGGCTCACGCCCCGGAGAGGAACGAGGGAGTTTCGCCATGGAAAAGATCATCGACACCCTTCTCCTGAAGCTCTGCAGCAGGGGACTGACGGACCATGAGGTCCCCTGGCTCATCCGGGACGTGCTGAACACCCTGAACAACGACACGGTCTTCACCCTGGAGCATCTCAACTGGAAGCTCTCGTCGCTGGGATGGGAGAAGGACCTTCTGGACGGACACGTCCTCGAGCTCATGCTCTGTCTCATCGAGGACGATCTCGAGGCCTCTCCACAAGGACAGATGGTTCACTAGGGGACGGCCCTTACCTATCACAGAGGCCCCTGCACCCACGCACCCCTGGACCGGGTATGCCCAAACGGGCCCCGGCAGGATCACGGGGAGGAAACGCCATGAAAAGACACCGTCGGGATTTCACCATCCTGCTGGCCGACAGCGACCCGGACGAGTACTACCTGCTCCGCGACGCGCTTGCGGAGAACGGCTACACCGGGGATCTCCAGTACGCCTCGGACGCCGGGGAGCTCACCGCCCGTCTCCGGAACGGACAGGTCGAGCCTTCCCTCATCATCATGGAGCTCGACCTGCTCGGGGGAGAGGACGGAAAGGCCCTGGCCGGGCTCAAAGCGGACCCCGAGCTCAGCCACATTCCCGTGGTGGTCATGACCACCCTGTCGGACCCCGAGCACGTGGCACGAAGCTACGCCCTGGGGGCCAGGTCCCACATCGACAAGCCCCTCACCATGAGCGAGCAGGTGCGTGTGGTAGGCGTCCTGCTGAGCTACTGGATGGACGCGGTGGTCGTGCCCGAGCCGTCTCTCCGGCTGCCCGCGGCGGATCAGTCGCCGGAGGCCCCCCTCTCCAACACCATGCCCGCGGCGTCGCGGGCCTCGTTCTGACCCGGCGGTCCCCTTCCGGCCTCCCCTCCCCCGCGGCCGCCGCCGGCGGCCGCGGTCCTACATCCACCCCTGAAACCGAATACAGGATGAACCCGATTGCGGCGACCGCCCTCCTCCGCTAAGAAGGAAGCAGAGTCGGAGCGCGTCCCGCCATGGTGGATCACCCCTTGCGGGCCGACGTGGAATCGAACCAGACAACAGAGGAGAGGAGCCTTCCATGAACACCGACTGGAACGCGTTGAGAGAGCTGGTGGAGAGCGAGAGCGGCGACCTGCCCGTGGTGAGCCTGTACCTGAACCTGGCGGATCCCGGCAGGGTAGACACCGAGCTCAACTCCCTGGTCCGAACCGCGCACAAGCAGCTCGGCCGGGACGACCGCTTCGACGAGACCCAGCGTAAGGCGCTGGACCGCCTCCTCTCCGACGTGAACCGCCGCGTGGGGAGCGAGATCGGGCCCGAGACCGCGGCCAGGCTCCTGGTGGTGTTCGCCGACACCGAGGGAAGCTGGCGGGAGCACCGTCTACCCGTGCCCCTGCCCAGCAGGCTGGTGATTCAGGAGGGGCCCTACACCCGGCCGTTGAGCCTCCTCCTGGACGAGTTTCCGAGGTACGCGGTGCTGGTGGCGGACGCCCGGAAGGCCCGTCTGTTCAGCCTCCACCTGGGGGACCTCGAGGAGCACCCGGACGTGCTGATCCGGGACGAGGTCCCGGATCGGGTCAGTGCGAAGAAATCCATGGCGGTCTCCGCCTGGGGCGTCTACAGCGGCGTGGGCGATCAGAGGATCCAGCGCCACATCGAGGACCACATACACCGGCACCTCCGGCACGTGGCCGAGCGCACCTTCGACTGGTACAAGATCGAGCCCTTCGACCGGCTCCTCGCGGCGGCCCCGGACGAGCGCACCCTGTCCCGGCTGAAGGACCATCTGCACAGCGATCTCAGCCGGCGGCTGCGAGGCGGGTTCCAGGCCCGGCCGGACGACGACATCCAGGAGCTCAAGGAGAAGGCCCTCGAGACCGCCCGGGAGATCGAACGTAGGGAGGAGCGGGAGCTGCTGGACCACCTGGTGGACCTCCACCTGTCGGGCGGCCTCGGGGCGGTGGGTCTCCAGCCGGTGCTGGACGCCCTTCGCATGGGACAGGTGCACACCCTCGTGATGAGGGAAGACTTCACGGCCTCCGGCTACGTCTGCCCCGAGGACCGGTACCTCTCCGGGGGAGCGGCTTCCTGTCCGGTGTGCGGGCGGGATCTCCGGCCGGTGGAGCGATTGGCCGACGAGATCGTGCAGGAGGCGGTGAACCAGGGGGCCGAGATCCGGCACGTGAGCGCGGACCACGAGGGATTCGACCCGCACGGGGTCGGCGCGCTGCTGCGCTTCGGCGTATAGAAGACAGGGACGAGGGAGCATGAAAAAAACCATTGAAGATGTGGATGTTTCCGGAAAGCGCGTGCTGGTGCGTGCGGATTTCAACGTTCCCCTCGAGGATGGAGAGATCGCGGACGACGCCCGGATCCGGGCCTGCCTGCCCACCATCGAGGCGCTCCTCCGGCGCGGGGCAAGGGTCGTCCTCTGCTCCCACCTGGGACGGCCCAAGGGGGAGGTGCGGGAGGAGTTCCGGCTGACCCCGGTGGCCCGAAGGCTCTCGGAGCTCCTGAAGAGGAACGTGCCTCTGCTGGAGGACTGCGTGGGGGAGCGGGTCCGGGAGGCCGTGGGCCGCATGGCGGACGGGGAGGCAGTGCTCCTGGAGAACACCCGGTTCCACCCGGGGGAGAAGGCGAACGACCCGGATTTCGCCTCGGAGCTGGCTTCCCTGGCCGAGCTGTTCGTGAACGACGCGTTCGGCGCGGCCCACCGCGCCCACGCCTCCACCGCGGGGGTGGCCAGGCA
The DNA here is from genome assembly GCA_964454455.1 of uncultured Desulfobacterales bacterium. Lineage (GTDB taxonomy): Bacteria > Desulfobacterota > DSM-4660 > Desulfatiglandales > HGW-15 > JAIPEI01. The sequence goes on from CAYVVQ010000001.1 coordinate 22,405, forward strand.
CCTTCCGTCCGTGGCCGGACTCCTCATGCAGGAGGAGATCCGCCGGCTCTCCCAGGTCCGGGACGCCGCGGAGCCCCCGTTCGCAGCCGTGATGGGGGGGGCCAAGATCAGCGACAAGATCGGGGTCGTCAAGAACCTCCTCGACCGGCTGGACCTGCTGCTGGTGGGGGGCGGGATGGCCAACACGTTGCTGCGGGTGGGGGGCGTGGAGACCGGTCGGTCCCTGGTGGAGGAGGAGCAGATGGAGACGGCCGCCCGGATCGTGGATCGGGCGGGGTCCAGGCTCGTCCTGCCCGTGGACGTGGTCGTGGCCGAGGACCCGCGCACCGGCAAGGGGAGGCGGACCGTGAAGGTGGGAAGCGTCCCGGAGGACGGCATGATCCTCGACGTGGGCCCCGACACCCTGGAGCGGTTCCGCCGGCGGCTGGACGGGGCCCGCACCGTAGTCTGGAACGGGCCTCTGGGGGCCTTCGAGCACCCGCCCTTCGACCGGGGGACCGTGGCCCTGGCCCGAATCCTGGCCGACATGAACGCGGAGACCATCATCGGCGGGGGCGACACCGGGTCGGCCGTGGCCCGGGCCGGCGTGACGGACCGGGTGAGCCACGTGTCGACCGGGGGCGGGGCCTTCCTCTCCTTCATCCAGGGGGAGAGGCTGCCCGGTCTGGAGGCGCTGCAGGACAAGTAGGGATGGAGGGAGGAAGACACGTCGTATGAATTCAGGCCTCTTGCTCTCCGTCTTCCGCGGGTTCCGCTACCACCGCGGCCTGCAGGGGCGGCACGAGACCCTGGACATGCTGGAGAAGATGGAGGAGGACCGGGCGCGGAAGCGCGCCGCCTACCTGAGCCTGGGCGTGTTGTTCTGGTTTCTGCTGGCCGTGCTGGTCACGGTGATCGCGCTGCGGTACCTGACCTGAATTTGCGTCAACCCGAATGCCGCCGGTGAAACCGGCCCAGGATCCACAGGGCGTACCGCTCGAGGATCACCAGGAGCGCCACCATGGCCACGGCCATGAGGAACAGACCGAACCCCGAGGCCCGACACGGATGAGACCTATGCCGCATGACGCCGATGACGGGATTCACGTGATCCTGGTCGCCTGGTCCGATCGCGAAGACGCCCACTGGCGGCGGGCCAAGGAGGCCCTCGGCGAGGCCGTGAACCGGGTCCTGGGCAAGGAGGGGAACCCGGCCCCCGCCGTTCCCCACGACCCCTTCGAGGGGGTGCGGCGCCGCGTGCTGGGGCGGCAGGGAGAGGCCCGGGTCCTTTACTGCGGCGAGGATCTCGCTCCCGTGGAGGAGACGGTTCGACACGCAGTGTATGAAGGCGCGGGCAAGGTGGTCATCTGCCCCCTCCTGCTGGCCCTGGAGAGGCGCCTGGGACGGGGAGAGCCTGGCTGGCTCTCGTCGGTGAGAGAGCTCCGGGCCCTGGAGGAGGCCTTTCCGTCCGTGGAGATCCTGTACGCCGGCCCCCCCTTCCCCCGGGGAGCGGGCGTGGACCGGTTCCTGGAGACCGTCCGGGAGGAGGAGCCCGTTGCGGCGGCGCGGTTGAGACGGGTGGTGAAGCTCGGGTTCAAGGGAGACTGGGACCTGTTCGGCCAGTTCATGCGGACCCTCCAGGAGGACCTCCCCCCCGACACCCGGGCGGCCATGCGCGGCAGCTCGGTCACGGGGGTGAACCACCTGACCGGGGCCCCGTTCGACCAGGCCGGACCGGGCACCAGCGACCTGGACCTGACCCTCGTGGGGGAAGACCCGCTCTCCCGGTGGCACGAGGACGGCTTCTACATCCCCGGCGTCCTCACCATGCCCCTGGGCGACGAGGACCCGGAGCTCGCGCCCTGGCTCGAGCCCACGCGCCGAACGCTCCAGCGGATGGTGGGCCGGCCCGTTCACATCCAGGCCATGTCCCAATGGCTCCTCGAGGTCCGGCGGGGGCTCCTGGGCATGCCCTACCTGCTCCTGGACGCCTGAGGGAATCGATCCCATGGCACTCCGCATATTGAGCTACAACCTCCGTTTCGGCGGCAAAGGGCGCGAGCCGCTCCTGAAGGAGGTCCTCTCCTCCGTCCCGTTCGACGTGGTCGTTCTCCAGGAAGCCGCCCGGCCCGACACGGTCCGGAGGCTGGCCTCCCGCCTGGAGGCCCCTCACTGGGGAGCAAGGCCCGGCCGCTCCCTGGGATTTCTCAGCCGAATCCCCCTGACCGGGCAGCGCTGGCACGACCGCCCCGGGGTCCGCAACGGTTTCCTGGAGCTCGAGCTGGAAGAGCCCTCCCTGGTGCTGCTGGGCGTGCACCTCCAGCCCCGGCTGTCGCGGTGGAACGAGAGGTCCCGGGTGCGGGAGCTGGCCGTTCTGGGGGAGATCATTCGGGGCCGTCCGGGGGACGACACGCCCCACCTCATCCTCGGGGACTTCAACACCATCGCCCCCGGGGAGCGGGTGCCCGTCCACCGGATGCCCGCCTGGATCCGGAGCACCATCTGGATCAGCGGCGGACGCATCCGCACGGACGCCATTCAGGCCCTTCTGGACGCGGGCTACGTGGACGGGTTTCGGGCCGTCCACCCGAACCGGCCCGGATGGACCTTCCCCACGGCCTCCCCCCAGGTGCGGCTGGATTACGTGTTTCTGAGCCCCGGCTTCCCGGGAAGCCTCGCGACCTGTCGCGTGGTCCGGCAACCTGCCGCCGTGATCCCGGCCTCGGACCACTTTCCCCTGCTCGCCACCCTCTCCTTCTAGGCCGTTCCGGGCGTTCCCCCGAGGGCCGTCCCGGAGGGCACGGCAGATACGATCCATGCCATCCTCCACCCCGTTTGCGGGGTGGAGGATGGTCGCGGCGCCCTTCAACATGCGCGGATCAGGAAAACGCCTTGGCTTCCGCCTCGCTGAGCTTTCTCATGTTCTGCCCGCAGCAGACCAGATCGCCGTCTCCACCCTGCATCACGGTGACCACGTTGCCGCAGACATCGCACTTGTACACCTCTCCTTTCTGAGCCATCGCTTCCTCCTTTCGAGATATATGATTACGTTCAGTTTACAGAGCCCCGACTCCGCGCGACATGAGGTCGAGGCTGTATCTTCGCGGCGGATCGCCGGCATCGGGACCCGCCGATTCCTGCGGACGATCGGCCGGTCGGAGGTGGGAGGCGCCCGGAACCGCTCTGCTGAGCCAAACGTCCTTGACCGGCGTCCGGCTTTCGCCGCAAGCAGCTCCAGCGCTTCCCGTCGGCCCGAGCCGGACCTCCCTTCTGTGTGATTTGACACACAAGCCCGTCCGCCGGTACCATAGTGTTGTGGATTCCTTCACGCGATTCGTCGAGGACCGAACCCATGGACGAGCACCCGCCCCCCTCGGAGCCCAAAGCGCCCCCCGCCCCTTCACCACCGGAAGGGAACCGCGGCCCGGGGAGGGACGGCGGCCTCGTCCGGGTCCTCTCCGAGGATTTTCAGCAGCTCGCCGACCGGTCACAGGACGCCATCTACCGGCTGGACATCGGGTCCCAGACCTTCTCCTTTTTCAACAAGCGCTTTCTCGAGCTGTTCGGAACCCGGGAAAACGGGGCCACGAGGCTCACACTCAAGGGCAGCCTGCTGTGCATCCACCCCGAGGACCGGGAGTCCTTCAAGCGGGAGCGGGAACGCTCCCTCGAGGCGGGAAGCACGGGGGGCGAGAACGAGTACCGGCACTCGAGCCCGGACGGGACCGTCCGTTGGATGCACGACAAGTGGACCGTGATCCGGGACGAGGCCGGGCAGCCCGTGGCCGTCGAGGGGTTCATCCGGGACGACACCCGCCGGAAGCAGGCGGAGGACGAGCTGGAGCGGAGCCGCAGAAACGCGCTCATCGGGAGCTACATCGTCCAGGGAGGGCGCTTCGTCTATGTCAATCCGGAGTTCTGTCGCATTACGGAGCGCAGCCGCGAGGAGCTGATCGACAGCCTCTCGCTCCAGCACGTGCACGAGGAGTTCGTGGACTACGTCAAGGAGCGCTCCCGGGCCATGCTGAAAGGGGAGCGCTCCGAGCCCTATGCCTTCTGCATCGTCGCCAGGAGCGGCGCCGTCAAGTGGGTGATGGAGGCCGTCACCTCCATCCATCACGAGGGGCGCCGGGCCATTCTGGGCTTCTTCATGGACGTGACCCGGGCCCGGCAGGCCGTGGAGGAGCGAAAGGAGCGGGAAAAGATTCAGGCCGTCCTGGAGCTGGCCGGGGCCGTGGGCCACGAGCTGAACAACCCCCTCCAGGTGGTCGTGACCTGCAGCGACAAGCTGGACCCCGAGGCGCTGGACGACGAGGCGGACCGGCAGAGGCTCCGCCTGCTCCGGAAGAACGTCCAGCGGATCGTCCTGATCCTCGAGAAGTTCCAGAACATCACCCAGTACGCCACCAAGGACTACCTCCAGGGGAAGAAGATCTTCGACCTGGACGCCGCCACCGGGGAACCGCCTCTTCCCTGACCCTTCCCGCCCACCGCAGCCGAATCGAACCCGCCCGTTCGCACCTGAAAAACCGCTTGCCATCCGGCCCCAAATGATTAAACTACAGGATTCTTTGAACCCTTGGTGGGGCCGCAGAAAACCTCACCGACCCTCGGGATCCGCCCCTGGAGTGTATACAGACCGCCCCGTTTTCAGCGGCAGGTGAGCGTGTTCTTGCGAATCCGTCCATACCGGCGGTCCGAGGGAACCCCGACAGCGGAGACTTCTGTCCCATGGCAGGAAAGAGCGTCAACGATCAGTTTCGAAACGTCGCCATCATCGCCCACGTGGATCACGGCAAGACCACCCTGGTGGATGCCATGTTCCGGCAGAGCGGCCTGTTCCGCGCCGGCCAGGAGGTCGACGAGCGGCTCATGGACACCCTGGACCTGGAGCGGGAGCGGGGGATCACCATCGCGGCCAAGAACTGCTCGGTGATCTGGAAGGGGGTCCGGATCAACATCATCGACACCCCCGGCCACGCGGACTTCGGCGGAGAGGTGGAGCGGGCCCTCTCCATGGCGGACGGGGTCCTGCTCCTGGTGGACGCCTCGGAAGGCCCCCTGCCCCAGACCCGGTTCGTCCTGAAAAAGGCGCTGGAGGCGGGGCTCAAGATCATCGTGGTGATCAACAAGATCGACCGCCGGGATGCCCGGCCGGCAGAGGTCCTGGACGAGATCTACGACCTGCTCATCGACCTGGACGCCACCGAGGACCAGCTCGACTTTCCCCTGCTCTACGCGGTGGGCCGGGACGGAACCACCGTTCGCAACCCGAATGAGAAGGGGACCAACCTACATCTCCTCATGGACACCATCCTCGAGGAGATCCCCGGTCCGGTCCACGACGCGGGCGCGGGCTTCCAGATGCTGGTCTCGGACCTGGGGTACTCCGACTACGTGGGCCGCCTGGCCGTGGGCAGGATCTTCAACGGATCCGCCCGCTCCAGAGACTCCCTCCTCTGCATCGGCGAAAAAGGCGAGGCCCTGCCGCTGAAGGTCTCCAGGCTGCAGGTTTACGAGGGCATGGCCCTCAAGGACGTCCCCGAGGTGCGGGCCGGGGACGTGGCCGTGCTCGCCGGGATCGAGGACGTGAAGATCGGGGACACCATCTGCCACGCTCCGGCTCCTCCGCCTCTTCCCAGAATCCGCGTGGAAGAGCCCACCGTGGCCATGAGGTTCGGCATCAACGACTCGCCCCTGGGCGGCCTGGAGGGCAAGTACGTCCAGTCCAGCCGAATCCGGGAGCGGCTCCTCAAGGAGACCCTCAAGAACGTGGCCGTGCAGGTGGAGGAGACCGAGGACCGGGACAGCATGCTGGTCAAGGGGCGGGGCGAGTTTCAGCTGTCCATCCTCATCGAGACCATGCGCCGGGAAGGCTACGAGTTCTGCGTGGGCCGGCCCGAGGTGATCCTCCGGCGGGAAGGGGGCCGAACGCTCGAGCCCATGGAGCGACTGTTGGTGGACTGCGAGGAGCCGTTTCTGGGCGTGGTCACCGAAAAGCTCTCGCAGCGCAAGGGCAAGATGACCCACCTGGCGAACAATCACTCCGGGCGGGTGCGCCTGGAGTTCTCCGTCCCCGCCCGCACCCTGATCGGGTTCCGGGACGAGTTTCTCACGGACACGCGGGGGACGGGGATCATGCACGCGGTGTTCGACGGCTACGAAGAGTTCCGGGGCCCCTTCGAGAGCCGCTTCACCGGCTCCATCGTATCGGATCGGAGCGGGCGGGCCGTGGCCTATGCCCTCGCCGGCCTGGAGCCCCGCGGCCGCCTCTTCGTGGTGCCCGGGGATCCGGTCTATGAGGGCATGATCGTGGGCGAGCACAACCGGGGCCAGGACATCGACGTGAACCCCTGCAAGGAAAAGAAGCTGACCAACATGCGGGCCGCCGGAAAGGACGACAACATCCTCCTCTCCCCGATCCAGCCCCTCTCCCTGGAGCAGACCGTGAGCTTCCTTCGCGAGGACGAGCTCCTGGAGGTCACCCCCAGGTCCCTCCGCATGCGAAAGTCCGTGCTCGCCGCCCAGAGACGCCACACGCTCCGGGCCACCCGCCTCAAGGCCGGCGTCCGGGCGGCCTGAGGCGGGCCGCCGGGAAAGACCGCCGGATGACCCGTTGCTCCTCGACGATCAGGACAGATTGTGGGCCGAGGCCCAGTCGGCCACGTCGGCGGGGGACTCCAGAATCGTGGCGCCGGCCGCCTCGAGGGCTGCGTGCTTGGCGTCCACCGTGCCGCTCGACCCGCGCACGATGGCCCCGGCGTGGCCCATGCGCTTGCCCGGGGGCGAGAACTTCCCCGCGATGTAGGCGGAGACCGGCTTCCGCATCCGGTCCAGGATGACCTCGGCCGCCCGTTCCTCCTGTTCTCCGCCGACCTCTCCGACGATGATCACCGCGTCCGTGTCCGGGTCCTCCTCGAACAGCATCAGGAGATCGGGCAGGTTGGTCAGGACCACCGGGTCGGCGCCCATGCCCACCACCGTGCTCTGCCCCACGCTGCTCTCCGACAGGATGCCGGCGAACTCGTAGGAGAGGGTCCCGCTCCGGCTGATCACGCCCACCCTGCCCGGGGCGAACATGGCGGCCGGCATGATGCCCATCTTGCCCACGCCCGGAACGAGGATCCCCGGCGTGGTGGGGCCCAGTGCGAAGGTGCCGCGCTTCCGTGCGTAGGCCCGCATGCGGAGGACGTCGTGGACCGGCACGTGCTCGGGCACGACCACGATCAGCCCGACCCCCGCGTCCACGGTCTCGAAGAAGGCGTCCATGGTGAAGGCCGCCGGCACGAAGAAGACCGAGGCGTTGGCCCCGGTCTCCCGGACCGCCTCCTCGACGCTGTCGAACACCGGCAGTCCCTCCACGACCTCTCCGCCCTTCCCCGGCGTCACGCCGCCGACCACCTGGGTGTGGTAGGAGAGCATCCACTTGGTCTGGACGCTCCCGATCTTTCCCGTGATTCCCTGGACGATCACCTTCGTGTCTCGATTCAAGAGAACGCTCATTCAACACCTCGCGTCATTGGATAGGAGTTCGAAGAGTCGGTCGACGGCCTTTTCCGTGGCCGCCTCGGTGACCACGTGGACCCCGCCCGAGCGGAAGATCTCCCAGGTCTCCTCCTGGAGGTTCCCGAGGGCCTTTGCCACCACGGGGATGTCGAGGCCGTGCTCCTCCATGTAGCGCACCACCCCCCTGGCGCCCTCGTGAATCGGGTTGATCCCGCCGTAGATGTTGATGAAGATCCCGCGCAGGCCCCGCTTCATCATGAGGAGTTTCATGCACCGGTAGAGCAGCTCCTCGGTGATGCCCCCGCCGGTCTCGAGAAAGTTGGCCGGCCTCATGCGCCGGCCGATGATGTCCATGCTCGCCATGCCCAGGCCGGCGCCGGAGCTGATGAGCCCGATGTCGCCGTCCAGGTCGACATAGGTGACGCCGATCTCCCGGCCCTTCCGCTCGATGGGGTTCTCGTAGCGGCTCAACCGGTCGGGCACAACGCCCCCGAGCCTGGCCGCGGCCGAGTTGTCGATCTCGAGGACCGCGTCCACGGCCGCCACCTTCCCCTGCGCCGTCACCACCAGGGGGTTGATCTCCGCGATCAGGGCCTCGTACCGGGTGAACACCCCGTAGAGCTTCACCATCACGTCGGCGCACGCCACCAGGAGCTTCCCCGAGATGCCCACCTTTCTCAGGAGACCCCTCGCCTGGTAGGGGTAGAAGGCCGCCCCCGGGTCCACGTGTACCGAGGCGATCTTTTCGGGATGCTCCCGGGCGGTCTCCTCGATGTTCACGCCCCCCTCCGTGCTCACCACGATCACCGGCCTGCCGTCGAAGCCGTCCATGGTGATCCCCAGGTAAAGCTCCCTGGCGACGTCCAGCTTCTCGCTCACCAGGACCTTCCGGACCGCCAGTCCCTTGATCTCGCTTCCGAGGATCCCGTCCGCCGCCTCGGCCGTATCGCCGGGCGATTCCACGGTCCGAATGCCGTCGGCGAGCCCCCGCCCTCCGACGAGAACCTGGGCCTTGACCAGGTGCGGGCAGCCGAGCTCCTCGCCGATGCGCAGGGCTTCCTCGGCGGTCTCCGCGACCCCCCGCTTCGGGACGGCGATCCCCGCCTTCTCGAAAAGATCCGCAGCCTCATGCTCATGGAGTCTCATGGTGTCTTCTTCCCTTCGTCGCCAATGGGTTCGCCGCCTGCCCGGGGATCGCAGGAGCACGACCGCCGGGGGTCTCAAAAAGCGCTTGACAAGAGGGTTATATAAGTAATTAATGATGCAATCAAGAATTTAATTTTATTTTTGGTTGAGTTTCCGGTCGAGGGGACGAGATGGTCGAGCCGAAGCCCGCGAAGGATTCGGAGACCCGCGAGGATCACGCCCAGAAGGCCCACCAGGGACTCCGGCGCATGCTCTACAGGAAGGAGCTCGTGCCGGGGCAGAAGATCTCCTGCCGCGACATCGCGGAGCGGCTGGACATGAGCCTCACGCCGGTGATCCAGGCCCTGAAGTACATGGAGTTTCAGGGTTTCGTCCGGCACGAGCCCAACCGGGGTTACTTCATGACCCCCTTCGACCTGGCCGAGGTCGAGGAGATCTACGAGCTGAGGGAGACCCTGGAACCCTCCCTGGTGGCCCACGCCGCACGCCGGCTCGGCGACAGCGGTCGGGAGCGGCTCGAGAGCGCCCTGGAGGCGCTCCGGTCGGCGGGAAGGGAGGTTTACCTCCAGGAGCGCATCTTCAAGAACCTGGAGTTTCACCTCGCTCTGGCATCCCTCTCCGGCAAGAAGACCCAGATCCGGGTCCTGGAGAACCTCTTCGACCTGCTGATTTTGAAGTACGGCGGCAACCAGGGCAACGTCGAAGCCATGGATCTCTCGGACGACGAGCACCGGCGCATCCTCGACTGCCTGGTAGCCGGGGACGTGCGTGGCGCCAAACGGACCCTCTCCAGGCACGTCACCCACGTCAAGAAGCAGGTCCTCGCGCGGTTCAAACGCATCCAGGAGGAGCGGGAAGCGGCTCCTCTTTGACCCGTTGAGCACCCCGAGGCCGCGATCCGGAAAGCGTCACGGACCCCTCGGAAAGGCACGGGACAGACAACCACACTCGAAACGGAGGTCGAACCATGGGACTGAAAACGAAAGCGGAATACCTGGACTCCCTGAGGGCCATGAACCCCACCGCCTACATGTTCGGCGAGAAGGTCACCGACATCGTGGACAACCCCCGCCTCAGGGCGGGTATCGAGGCCACGGCGGCCACCTACGAGGTGGCGGAGATGGACGAGTTCCGGGACCTGGTGGTCACCCGGAGCCCCCTGATCGACGAGCCGATCAACCGGTTCACCCTGCCCCCCTTTTCCATCGAGGACCTGGTGGCGCGCGTCAAGCTCAACCGCAAGCTGGGGAGCTACGTGGGGACCTGTCACCAGCGCTGCACGGGGCTGGACTGCCTCTCCACCCTCTCCATCGTCACCTACGACATCGACCAAAAGCACGGCACCCATTACTACGACAACTTCCTCGCCTTTCTGAAGCAGATGCAGAAGGACGACCTCACCGCCAATGCCGGGGTCACCGACATGAAGGGCGACCGGTCCATCGCGCCTCACGCCCAGAGCGACAAGGACATGTACCTCCACGTGGTGGAGAAGCGCGACGACGGCATCGTGGTGCGGGGCGCCAAGTCCCACCAGACCGGGTCGCTCTCCTCCCACGAGATCATCGTGCTTCCCACCCGGGCCATGCGGGAGGGGGACGAGGAGTACGCCGTGGCGTTCGCCGTGCCGGCGGACACGCCGGGCCTGATCCACGTGGTGGGCCGCTCCACCCTGGACAAGCGGGAGCTCGAGGGCTGCGACGTCGGCAACGTCCGCTACTCCAAGTACTGCCCCACCCTCATCTTCGACGATGTGTTCGTGCCCTGGGACCGGGTCTTCATGTGCGGGGAGACCGAGTTCGCCGTGGACATGGTGGTCAAGTTCTCGTCCTTCCACCGGCAGAGCCACGGCGGGTGCAAGTCCGGCAAGATCGACTGCATGATCGGCGCGGCCCTCGCCATGATGGAGTACAACGGGACCACCAAGGCGGGGCATCACAAGCAGAAGGTGATCGACATGATCCACCGGGCCGAGACCCTCTACGGCTGCTGCCTGGCCTCCTCCTACGAGGGCGGAAAGCAGCCCTCCGGCACCTACTTCATCGACACGGTGTTGTCCAACGCCTCCAAGATCCACGAGGGCAGGGAGATGGCCGAGGCCATCCGCCTCATGGTGGACGTCTCCGGCGGCTTCGTGGCGGATCTCCCCTCGGACAAGGATCTCGAGAACCCCGAGGTGGGGGAGCTCCTCAAGAAGTACCTCAAGGGCGCGGAAGGCGTGCCCGTGGAGAACCGGCTCAAGATGTTCCGCCTCGTGGAGAAGATGGCCCTGGAGAGCGCGGACACCATCTCGGACATCCACGGCGGGGGCTCACCCGAAGCGCACCGGGTGACCATCTTCCGTGAGAGCAACCTGAACGAGAAGAAGAAGGCCGCCAGGCGGCTGGCCGGCATCGAGGACTGACGGGAAGGCCATGAGCGAGACGAGCAACCGGTACGACGTACTGATCGTCGGTGCGGGCGTGGTGGGAAACGCCATCGCCCGGGAGCTCTCCAGGTACCGCCTGACGGTGGGGGTGCTGGAGAGGGAGCTGGATGTCGGCATGGGGACCAGCGCCCGGAACAGCGGGGTGCTCCACTCCGGCATCCATTACCGGCCCGGGAGCCTGCGGGCGCGGCTGAACGTCCTGGGCAACGAGATGATGCAGGACCTCTGCCGCGAGCTCAAGGTCAAGATCCGCTACATCGGCAAGCTGACCGTGGCCCAGGACGAGGCCGACCTCGAGACCCTCCACCGGCTCAAGGAGCAGGGGGAGGCGAACGGGGTCCCGGGTCTGGAGATCCTGGACGCGGAGGAGATGCAGCGGAAGCAGCCGGGGGTGGGGGGGATCGCCGCCCTCTGGTCCCCCACCACCGGCATCATCTGCCCCTACGGGCTCACCATCGCCCTGGCCGAGAACGCCGCGGCCAACGGCGTGGCGTTCCTCCTGGGCCGGGAGGTGACCGGGATCAGCCGCAACCACGGGGGGTTCCGGGTCCGGACGGCGGCCGGGGAGCGCTTCGAGGCCGCGATCCTGGTCAACGCGGCCGGGCTCTTCTCCGACCGGATCTGCCGCATGGTGGGGGTCGACGACTACCGGATCTATCCCTGCCGCGGGGAGTACCTGATCCTGGACAAGCGGCTCCAGGGGAGCCTGTCGGTCCTGGTCTACCCCGCCCCGAGGAAGGGCGGCGCGGGCCTGGGCATCCACCTCACCAACACGGTGGACGGCAACATCCTGATCGGCCCCAGCAACGAGTACGTGGACGGACCCGAGGAGACGGACTGCACCCCGGAGATTCTGGCCCGGCTGAAGCAGGAGGGACACGACCTGCTGCCGGGCATCTCGGCCGCCGACTTCATCCGCAGCTTCTCCGGGCTGCGGGCGAAGCAGGTCCCGCCCGAGGTGGGCGGGTTCAAGGACTTCGTGGTGGAGAAGCGCGACGACGTGCCGGGCTTCATCAACCTGGTGGGCATCGAGAGCCCGGGCTTGACCTCCTCCCCGGCCATCGCCCTCATGGTGCGGGAGCTCGTCTCCGAGCTGACGCCCCTTCGCGAGAAGGCCGGCTTCGTGCCCGAACGGCCCGGTATGGCGGGGTTCTTCTTCGAGCGCAGCCCCGAGGAGAAGGCCGACCTGGTGGCGCAGGACCCGGACTACGGCGAGATCGTCTGCCGGTGCGAACAGATCACACGGCGGGAGGTCCTGGACGCCATCCAGAACCCCCTGGGCGTCCGCACCCTGGCCGGCATCAAGTACCGCTCCCGGGCCATGATGGGACGCTGCCAGGGCGGGTTCTGCCTGCCGCGGATCATTGAGATCCTGGAGCGGGAGTTCGGGTACCGGCCGGAGGACGTCCTGCTGTTCAGCCCGGACTCCTGGATGTTCCAGGGCCGGGTGCGGGAGGAGGGCGCCGCCCATGCATGAGACGAGAAGGGATCTGGTGGTGATCGGCGGCGGCCCCGCGGGGCTCGCCGCGGCCGTGGAGGCACGACGCAGTGGATGCCGGGACGTCCTGCTGATCGAGCGGGACCGCACCCTGGGGGGGATCCTCAACCAGTGCATCCACGACGGGTTCGGGCTCCACCGGTTCGGGGAGACCCTCACCGGGCCGGAGTACGCCCAGCGATACATCGACGAGTTCCACGGCCTGGGCCTGGAGGCCGTGCCCGGGACCATCGTCCTCTCCATGGACCACCGGAGAAACCTCTACGTGAGCTCCCGGAGCGGGTTCTCCCGCATCCAGGCCGGAGCCGTGGTCCTGGCCATGGGGTGCCGCGAGCGGACCGCCGGCGCCATCGGCATCCCGGGGACCCGCCCCGCGGGCGTCTACACGGCCGGGGCCGCCCAGAACCTGATCAACCTCCAGAACGTCATGGTGGGAAGCCGCGTGGTGGTCCTGGGCTCCGGGGACATCGGCCTGATCATGGCCCGCAGGATGACCCTGGAGGGCGCCCGGGTGGAGGGGGTGTTCGAGCTCCTCCCCTACCCGAGCGGCCTTCCCCGGAACATCCAGCAGTGCCTCGAGGACTACGACATCCCGCTCCATCTGGGCACCACGGTCACCCGGATCCACGGCCGGGACCGCGTCACCGGCGTGAGCGTGGCCGAGGTGGACGAACGACGGGCGCCCGTTCCCGGCACCGAGCGGCTGGTCCCCTGCGACACCCTCCTCCTCTCGGTGGGCCTGATCCCGGAGAACGAGCTCTCCGCCGGGGCGGGCGTGCAGATGGCGCCCCGGACCAACGGCGCCCTCGTGGACGAGCACGGCCTGACCAGCGTCCCGGGGGTGTTCTCCTGCGGAAACGTCCTTCACGTCCACGACCTGGTGGACCACGTCTCCGAGGAGGCGGCCCGGGCCGGCGCCTTCGCGGTCCGCTACCTCGACGGGGAGGTGGCTCCGGTTGCTGCGCCCGTTGACGTCGAGCCCGGCGCGGGGGTGGGCTACGTGCTCCCCCAGCGGGTGGGCGGCCGCGAGGACTTCACCCTGTCGCTCCGGGTGACCGAGCCGTCCCGCGACCGGGCCGTCTGGGTGCGGGACGGGGACCGCAAGGTGGCCCGGAAGAAGATGGTCCGGCTCCACCCGGCGGAGATGGTGCAGATGAAGGTCAAAGCGGAGCGGATTCAGGGCGCGAAGCGACTGGAGGTGGTGGTGGAATGAGCACGAGGGAGCTGGTCTGCATCGTCTGTCCCAACGGGTGCCGGCTCGAGGTGGAGCTCGTCGAAGGGGAGACGCTCCAGGTGGGCGGGGTCGCCGGGAACCTCTGCGACAAGGGCCCGGGCTGGGCCGAGCAGGAGATCCTGAACCCGGTGAGGAGCATCGCCAGCAGCGTCCTGGTGCGGGGGGGCGCCTTTCCGCTGGTGAGCGTGAAGACGGACGGGCCCATCCCCAAGGGGAAGATCTTCGAGGTGATGGAGGAGATCAAGGGGCTGGAGGTGGACGCCCCGGTCCGCATCGGGGACCGCCTCATCGAGGGAGCCGCCGGCACGGACTGCACGATCGTGGCCACGCGGAACGTCCCCCCGGCCGGTTCCCCATCCTCTTCCTGACGGCGGCGGCTGGACCGGCGTCTTGAATCACACCTTCACGCCGGATCCCTTGTCCGTGCGCCTCCGCTCCTCGTCGCGGATCTCGCGGCGGAGGAGCTTTCCCACCTTGCTCTTGGGGAGCATGTCCCGGAACTCCACGTACTGGGGAATCTTGTAGGGGGCGAGCCGCTCCCGGCAGTGGCGCAGGAGCTCGTTCCCGCTCACCCCGCGGACGTCCTCCCGCATCACCACGATGGCCTTGATCCGCTCCCCGACCTTGTCGTCGGGCACGCCCACCACGCAGGCCCCGATGACCGCAGGGTGGTCCTGGAGGATAGCCTCGATCTCCGAGCAGGAGACCCGGTAGCCCTTGTACTTGATGATGTCGGCGCTCCGGTCCACGTAGTAGAGTTGCCCGTCCTCGTCCATCCGGAGGAAGTCGTTCATCCGGTACCAGGTCCTGCCGTCGATCTCCACGTAGGCCTTGGCGGTCTCCTCGGGCTTCCTCCAGTACTCCTTGCTGATGTATTCGGAGGTGACCAGAAGCTCGCCGGGGCTTCCCTGGGGGACCTCCTCCAGGGTCTCCGGGTCCACGATCCTGACCTCCCGGGAGGGGAGCGGGACCCCCACGCTCCCGGGCACGGGCTCCCGGTCGAGCGGGGTCATGGAGGTGAAGCCCACCTCGGTGGCGCCGAACACCTGGTAGATGGGGACGTGGAACCGAGCCCCCCACCGCCGGAACACCTCCAGGGGCAGCACGTCCCCGCCGCTCCAGCAGTACTTGAGGGAGCTCAGGTCGTAGTAGTCCAGCCGGTCGTTCTCCAGGATCATCCGGTAGAGCGTGGGCGCCCCCAGGAACAGGGTCCCCCGGTACCGCTCGACGGCCTTCAGGATGGGATCCACCTGGGGGATGGGCATGAGCACCGCGGTGTTGCCCTTGGTGAGCACCATGCCGAGGATCACCCCCTGGGCCATCTGGTGGAACAGGGGGTTCACCATGATGAAGACCTCCTTGCCGTCCTCGATGAACCCTTCCCCCACCTTGCCGATGTCGCTCACGAAGGAGACCATGCCGGTGTGGGTGATGATGCACCCCTTGGGAAATCCCGTGGTGCCGCCGGTGTAGAGGATGTAGCAGAGCTGGGTGCGCGGGTCGATCTCCACCCGGGGAGGGTTCGGCGGGTGGCTCTTCAGGAGCTTACGAAAGGAGTGGACGTCGGGCCCCTTCTCGATCTTGCCGTTCGGGACCACGTCGAAGAGGAAGCCCGTGAGCCGCTTGTAGGAAGGCAGCATGTCCACGTAGTTGGTGACGATGATCCGCTTCAGGCGGGTCTCGTCGAACACGTCCTGGATGTATCGGAAGTTCGTGTCCATGCAGAGCACGGTCTCGGCCTCGGCGTCCTCGATCAAATACTTGATCTCATGCGGGGTGTAGATGGGCGAGACCGGGACGGGCACCGCGCCGATCAAATGGGCCCCGAAGTAGGCGATCAGGAACTGCGGGCAGTTGGGGATGTAGAGCATGATCTTGTCGCCCTTTTGGATCCCCAGCCCGTCCAGGGCCGTGGCGAAGCGGCGGATCTGCTCGACCAGCTTCCGGTAGGTGATGCGCTCGCCCAAATAGATGATGGCCGTGCGGTCCGGGTACTTCTCCGCGGCCCGCTCGACGCCTGCCATCAGGGGTTCGTCGTATCGTCCCATAGGTCCTCTGTTTCGCTACGTTTCCTGAATCCTCGGCTTAATCCCTACTCGTCCTCAGCTCATTTCGTACTCGTACTCGTACCGCTTCGCCGAGTACGAGTACGAATAGAGGACATCACACCCCGAAGTAGGCCGCCTTGACG
>CAYVVQ010000001.1:38486-88061 GCA_964454455.1 uncultured Desulfobacterales bacterium
GCCGAGTACGAGTACGAATAGAGGACATCACACCCCGAAGTAGGCCGCCTTGACGTCCGGGTTGTCCATCAGCTCCCGGCTCTCCCCTTCCAGCACGGCCGTTCCGTTCTCCAGGATGTAGCCGTAGTCGATGATGGGGAGCACGGGCCTGGCGTACTGCTCGGAGACGAGCACCGTGAGGCCGATCTCCCGGTTGATGTTGCCGATGGCCTCGATCAGGATCTCCTCCATGAGCGGGCTCAACCCCAGCAGGGGCTCGTCCAGCATGAGCACCTTGGGCTGGGCCATGAGCGCGCGGCCGATGGCGAGCATCTGCTGCTCCCCTCCGCTCAGGAAGCCCCCCTGCCGCTTGCGCAGGTTCTTGAGGGCCGGGAAGATGGTGAACACGTAGTCCAGGGTGGTCTTCGCCTGCTCCCGCGTGGCCAGGATGCCCCCGATGCGGAGGTTCTCCATGACCGTGCTCTCGGGGAAGATCCGGCGCCGCTCCGGGCAGAGCACGATGCCCTTCCGGGCCCGGAAGCTCGCCCCCAGGTTCGTGATGTCCTCGCCCTCGTAAAGAACGTTTCCCAGCACCACGATGCGCAGCCCGCCCCGCATCTGCTCCTTTCGCTTGATGTCCAGGATGATGCCGGAGATGGTGGCCATGAGGGTGGACTTGCCCGCGCTGTTGGCGCCGAAGAGACCGGTGATCTTCCCCCGCTCGCAGCCCAGGTTCACGTTGTTGATGGCGAGGGCGTTCTCGTAGAACACCATGAGGTCCTTCACTTCCAGTACGGCCATCAGGACGTCTCCCTGCCCATGTAGGCTTTCCTCACCTCCGGGTCCTCCATCACCTCGGCCGGGGGGCCGTCGGCGATCTTCTCCCCGAAGTTCATGACCATGACCCGGTCGGCCAGCCGGAACAGCTCCCGCAGCCGGTGCTCCACCATGACCAGGGTCACCCCCTCCATCTGGAGCCGCTCCATCAGGGGGAGGAGGGAGCTGATCTCGGACATGCTGAGGCCGGAGAAGATCTCGTCGCAGAGGATCACCTCCGGCTTGAGCGCGATGCACCGGCCCAGCTCCAGCCGCTTCAGATACCCCAGGGGGAGCGATCCGGCGGGCTTGTAGGGAACCCGGGCGTCCCGCTCGAACCCGATGTCCTCCAGGATATCGATGGCCACGGCGTCCAGGTCCCCCAAGGTGCCGCTCCGGGTGCGCTTCACCCGGGGGCTGTTCAGGGGCACGATCAGGTTCTTGAAGGCGGCCAGGCTGTGGTAGGGGCGCATCACCTGAAAGGTCCGGGCGAGCCCCATGTTGGCGATCCTGTGGGGCGGCCGGCCCGTGATGTTCTTTCCCTTGAAGGAGACGGTCCCCCGGTCGGGCCGGACGAACCCCGACGTGAGGTTCACCAGGGTGGTCTTTCCCGACCCGTTGGGGCCGATGACCCCGAGGATCTCCCCCTTGTTGAGATCGAAGCTCACGTCCAGCACGGCCTGCACGCCGCCGAACGCCTTGCTCACGCCTTCCAGTCTGAGGAGCGGTTCGTTTCCCATGGCTACACTTCTTCCCAGTGCTCGAACTGCTGGTACTTGCGCTGCAACCAGCTCATGATGCCTTCGGGCTTGTACACGATGAACGCGATGAGGATCACGCTGTAGACCACCACCCGGAGCTGCCCGAACCCCCGGAGGGCCTCGGAGAGCGGGGTCAGGACCAGGGCGCCCAGGACGGGCCCGGCGAGGGACCCCAGGCCGCCCATGACCGCCGCGGCGATGGGCAGAATGGAGAAGTCCATGGCGAACAGGCTGATCCCCAGCCAGCCGTAGAGGTGGCTGAGGTAGGCCCCGCCGAAGGAGCCGATCAGGGCGGCGATGAAGACCGCCCGGATGCGGTAGTTCGTGATGCTGATCCCGGAGGCCTTCACGGCCTGGTCATTGTCCTTGATCCCCCGGAGGATGAGCCCCATGTCCTCGCTCACGAGGCGCCGGACCAGGAAGAGCGCGATCAGGACCACGGATAGGATCAGGTAGATCTCGAACCAGGTGCTGGGCAGGGTGTCCAGGCCGCTGATCCCCTGGGTGCCGCCGAACACGCTGAGGGCGATGATGATGTAGACCGCGAAGAGAGGCAGCATGAAGCTCACGATGGCGAAGTAGATGCCCCGGAGCCGCAGGGCGGGGATGAGGACCAGGGTGCTGAAGACGGCCCCGCCCAGGGTGGCCAGGGGGATGCAGATCAGGGGGTGCCACCCGAAGGTGGAGTTGAGCAGCCCCGAGATGTACCCGCCCGCCCCCACGAAGAGCGCGCCGCCGAGGCAGACCAGGCCCACGAACTCGGCCAGGAAGTCGAAGGCGAGGGCCAGGAGCGCGTAGATCCCGGCCGCGCAGATCACCCGCTGCCAGTAGAGGTCCAGGAAGAACGGGAGCACGAGGAGCCCCACGATGAGGAGGGCCCGGGGGAACACCAGGTAACCCATCTCGGACCATCCACTCAGGGCGTAGAGGCCCTCGGTGCGCACCTTGATGGAGCGGTCCAGCCGCTTCTTTCTGCGGATCGTCGTTCCTTCCACGCCTTACACCCTTTCCTCGAGCTCTTTCTGCCTTCCGAGGAGCCCCGAGGGCCGGAAGAGCAGGATGGCGATGATCGTCCCCACGAGCACCACGGACTCCCACATGGCGCCGAAGAGCGCCGTGCTGATCTTCATGGCGAACCCGAGCACGAACGCGGCGAGCACGGCCCCGCCCCAGCTCCCCAGCCCCCCGATGATGCAGACCGCCAGGGCGTAGATGAGCACCTTGTAGCCGGCCTCGGCCGTGATGTTGCCGAGGGGCAGGATGAGGAGGGCGGCGAGGCCCGCGAGGGCCGAGCCGATGGCCATGCTGATCATGGCGGTCCGGTCCGAGTGGATGCCCAGCATCATGGCCGCGTGCTCGTCCTGGGCGATGGCCCTGAGCTTCAGGCCCACCTTGGTGTGGTGGGTGAAAAACCAGAGGGCCCCCACCACCAGGAGTCCGGCCGCGATGATCAGGAGGCGCTGGTAGTTCACGAACACGCCCAGGATGCTCACCTTGCCCTCGATGAAAGGGGGCAGCATGTAGAACGGTCCGATGAACCCCTTGAACCCCCAGATCCCCTGCATGCGCAGCCCCTCGAGGATGACCAGGCTCACGGCGAAGGAGGCGATGATCTCCGAGGTGGGAAGCCCCCGGAGCCGGATCAGGATGAACCGGTAGATGGCCAGCCCGATGGCCGCGGCGATCCCGAGCGAGAACAGGACCGCCAGGGGGTAGGGAAGCCCCAGGTCGTGGATGAACGTGTAGGCGAGAAATCCGACGAGCACGTAGATGGAGCCGTGCGCGAAGTTGGGCACCCGCGCCACCCCGTAGACCAGGGTGAAGCCCACGGCGATGAGCGCGAAGGTCACGCTGTTGACCGTACCGTAGATCAGGATTTCCATAAGCGATCCCGGGTGCGCGAGACGCCTCCCCCGCCTCCCCTTCCCCTTCGATTCGGGGCGGGGGGGAGGAGAGGGCGTCTACGCTGCTGGACGGTTACGAAGGCGTTCGACTACTTGTTCAGCCACGGCGGCATCTTGAGCTTGCCCATGGCCGCCACCTCGGGAAAGACCTGGACGCGCTTGCCGTCCTGCCACTGGACCCAGCAGCCCAGGACCGAGTTGCTCGGGTCGTAGCCGTACACGATCTGGTGGTTCTCGTCGAACCGGATGGTCCCGCGAACCGCCTCCAGGTTGGTTTCCTCGAGGGCCTTGATCAGGGCGTCGTCCTCGAGGGAGTCGGCCCGCTCGATGGCGTCCTTGAGCACGTAGAGGGACTCGTAGCCGCTGACGCAACCGGTGCTCCTCGGGGGCACGCCCCAGCGCTCCTTGAAGGCGTTGTAAAAAGGCATGGCCTTGGGCGTGGCATCGGTGGGAACATTGCCCGTCTCGGAGAGGGTCACCACGGTGTACTCGCACTTGCCGTTGGTGGCCTCCCAGAAGCCCGGATCCTCGGCCGCTCCGATGAACCCGATGGGAAGCGCCGGGACCTCCATGTCCGCCCACTGCTTGAGCAGGATCGAGGTCTCGGGGGAGTAGGCCCAGATGAACATGACCTCGGCGCCGGACTTCTTGCAGTCGCTCAGGGCGGCGGAGTAGTCCGTGGTGCCGATGGGGTGCTTGTCCTGGCCCACGATCTCCCAGCCGGTCTTGGCGGCCAGCTTCTCCACGATGCCCGCCGCCTTGCGGCACATGAGGCTGTCGTCGATGGAGATGAAGAGCTTGTTGTAGCCGTACTCCTCCTTGATCTGGCCGAGGAGGTCGATGGCCTCCTTGATGTACCACTTCACGCTCCCGCTCTCCCGGAAGGAGTACTTGTACTTCTCCAGGTTCTCTCCCACCTTGGCGTCCCAGGAGGGCGTGTAGCAGCCGATGGAGACGATGTCCACGACCTTGTACCGGGCGTAGAGATCCAGGGCCGCCATGCCGCACTCGCTCATGCAGGGCCCGCCGGCGATCACGTCCGCCTTCTTCTGGAGGATCAGCTTCTCGATGGCCAGGAGCACCGAGCTGGTGGGAACGCCCGGCTCCTCGTCCCGGCTGTCGATGATCTGGAGATCGATGGGGCACATCTTGCCGTTGAGCTCGACCCCCCCTGCCGCGTTGATCTCCTCGGCGGCCAGGATCATGCCCCGCTCACCGTTCTGCCCGTAAGCGCTCGCCCGGGGGATGGGCGCACCGATCACGATGGGATCGCCCTCCTCCGCCGCAAGGACGCCGGTCGAAGCCGCCGGCAGGACCAGAAGCACACCGAGGACCAAGGTACACACTGCCAAGAATCGTTTCTTCCCCATGTCTTTCCCCTCCTTTTGTCGGGACGGGCGCGGTCGGTGGAGGGCCCGATGCCCTCCCGCGCGCCCCATTGACGGGTTGTGACGGTTCCCAGACCTGCCCGCCCGAGACGACGTGCAGGGTTGCTCCTACATCCTCGGAACTCGAAACGGCTGTCTCGGCTCTTCGCCGCTCGGCCTCTTTTCGAGAAACAGCTTCGAGGATCGATCATCCAAATTGCGTGCCGAACCGATGAATCCTTTGCAAAAAGGGGAAAAGCGTTGTATAACCCGCACGAATGCCTTGTGAAACAATCGCCGCCCCCGTGCCGGGGGGAGATCGTGGAAACACCGGAAAGGGGGAGAACCGCCGAAACCGACCCGTCATTTTTGAGCAACCGCCACATTCGCCCGACCGGGCCGTATCCGTTCGAGGGAGACCGATGGGAATCAAACCGCAGTTCTCGCTGGAGTCCGAGGCCATCATCCAACACTGCACCTACGGTATCTGCGTGGCGGATTCCGACGGCGTCATGACCAGGGTGAACAGCGCCTTCGAGCACATCACGGGTCTCGGCTCCCAGCACTTTCTGGACGTTCACGTGCAGGACGCCGTGGACAAGGGGATCATCGACAACTCGTCCATTCTGCGGCTCCTCCGCCGGAAGCGGCCCTCCACGGCCACGGTCACCACCATGGCCGGGAAGAAGCTCTTCTCCAGTGCCTTCCCCGTCTACGACAAGCGTCACAACGTCATCCGGCTGGCCACCATCATGCGCAGCGTCCAAGGGACCCAGTCCCTGCGGGAGCTGGAGAGCTTCTTCGGGGACCACGCGGCATTCCATCCGGCCCAGAGCCGGGTGGTGGGGGCCAGCCCCCGGATGGTCGAGATCTTCAACCGGATCGAACGGCTCTCGCTGTTCGACTGTCCCGTGCTGCTGATGGGGGAAACCGGTGTCGGCAAGGGGCTGTTTGCCCGGATTATACACGAACGGAGCCCTTCGTGCCAAGGACCGTTTCTCACGGTCAACTGCAGCGCCATCCCGGCCCACCTGATGGAGTCCGAGCTGTTCGGGTACGAACCGGGGGCCTTCACGGGCGCCCGGAGAAACGGGAAGGAAGGCCTCCTCGAGAGCGCCCGCGGGGGGACGCTCCTCCTGGACGAGATCGGCGACCTTCCCCTGGAGCTCCAGCCCAAGCTCCTGCGCGTCATCGAGGCCCGGTCCGTGCTGAAGGTCGGGGCGGTCGAGGAAAAACCCGTCGAAACCCGCATCATCGCATCGACGAACCGGGACATGGAGACCATGCTCGCGGAGGGTGGTTTCCGGGCGGATCTCTTCTATCGGCTGAACGTGGTTCCCCTCACCATCCCGCCCCTCCGCAAGCGGAGGGAGGACATCCCGGAGCTCCTCTACCACCACCTCGAGCAGTTCAATCTCCGCTACGGAACCAGCACCTGGATCAGTCCCGAGGCCGTGGACGAGCTCACGGGCTACGGGTGGCCGGGGAACGTTCGGGAGCTGGCCAACCTGGTCGAGCGTCTCGTCATCCTTCAGGGTCGCGACCTGATTCGGGTGGAGGACCTGCCCGGCCGGCTGAAGTGCGCCCGGCGGACCCCGCCCGCTCGAGAGATCGAACGAGGCCGGCCGGGCTGCGTGAGGCCGTTGAAAGAGGAGCTCGAGGGGTACGAGAAGGCCCTCCTCTCCGAGGCGCTCCACCGATACGCCCGGCAGGAGGATGCGGCCCGGGCCCTGGAGATCAGCCTGTCCACCCTGACCCGGAAGATCCGTAAGCACGGGTTGAAGGCATCATCTTCATAACCTTTTGATACGCCAAACGGCCATGACCGGCGTCCGGCTCGAGGGCCTCATCCGGAGGAATCCTCCTGATTCTTCCGGTCTCGAAGGTTCAGCACGGTGAGAAAGACGAGGCCGAGGATCCAGCCCACCAGGTAGAGCCCTCCCAGGAAGATCGCAAGGCCGATGGGGATCTGAATGAACAGGGGCTGGGCCGAGGCCCAGGCATAGGCTGTTTGGATCAGCTGCGCGAACCGGTCGATCACGGACGGGCGCCTCCTTTCCCTCGACGGTCCCTCCCACCCGGGGTCTTCGCGGGGAGGACGCCGCCGATTCCCTCCGGCGATCCTACATGCGGTGGGGCTCGAACCCGGGCAGGCGAAGTCGGACCCCGAGCCTCCGGATCCCCGGCCGCTCCCCGTGGTCAGGAGCAGGCAGATCACCCCCACGATCATGAGGATCCCGGTGAAGCGAAAGGCGGGGACGTCGCAAGAAGCCCGGAGCTCCGAGATCGGCCCGGACAAACAAAACTAACTTCAACCCATTTTTGTATCAGAAACGGAGTATAAACGACCCTGGGGAAGGTGTCAATCGTCAAGGCCCCCCACCCCCTTGAAACGCAGGGCGGAAAACAGCCGTTTCTGGATGGAAACCAGGATAGGACGCCAAACCCGGGAGAAAGAGATGAAACCGTTCGAAACCATCCTCGACTTCCTCGTGGCCTCCGGCTCGCCGCGCACGCCGGGCCCGGCGGCCGTGGACGCGCAGGCCCAGCTTCTGGAGGAGGCCCGCGACGAGGCGGGGCGGGCCCGCCGCTTGAACGCAGCCTTCCTGCTCGCCCTGTGCGGTCCCGGGCACGCCGCGGCCACCCGGGCCCGGGAGGTCCTGGATCGCCTGCAGAGGGACCCCGGCTGGCGGGATGTCGCGCGGCATTACATCGAAGGGCTGTCCCGGGTGAGGATGGAGGTTCAACGCGCGTGCGAGGAGGACCCGGGCTTCCTCGAGCGTCTCCGCGACACCGCGGACTGGACGAGCGGCCCGGACGCCGGCCTGGATCCCCGGCAGACCGCGGAGAGGATCTGGTCCGTCTTCTTTCCGGAAGCCGCCGGGATTCGGGGCCGGGAGGAGGAACGCATCCGGGAGCTGCGCAGGGCACGCACCGTCCGCGTCGATTCCCCCAACCCCTCTCCCCTGGACGACCCCGGCAGGCAGGTCCTGTTCACGGCCAACGTCCTGCTCACGGTTCCCCCGGCCGAATCGCTGAACCGCGAGAGGGACCTTCCGGACGACCTGAGGCGGAGGCTCGAGCCGGTGCTCGGCGAGCCCCAGAAGACCTGGTACGATCACCCCATTCAGATCGGAACGCCCCCGGAGAACAACGAGATCCTTTACGGACTGAGGGGCCTGGACCAGGCCATGGCGTTCGAAAAGCGGCGAGGGACCCTTGCGCCGGAACGCCGCGCGGTCTGCCTGCTTTCGATCTCGGTGACCCACGAAGGCCTCCACCGGTTGGCCCGGGACTACATTCGAGACGAGATCCGGCGATTCGGAGGGTTCGAGCACCTGCACGTGTTCGCCTTCACCGAGTCGGACACGCGGCGGCTCGGCGAAGAGGTGCTGCGACCCGCGGCGGACCGGTACCTGGGCGGGGTCCATCCCGCGGCCGAATTTCCCGAGGTGTTCGGCGTGGACGGGGAGTACGGCCGCCACTACACCTTTCTGAAGGCCGCGGCCCCCCTGTGGCAGTTGATGGTGGATCCCTCGGTGCGCGCCACCTTCAAGATCGACCTGGACCAGGTCTTCCCACAGGAGCGGCTGGTGGCCGAAACCGGGGCCTCGGCCCTGGAGCATTTGACGAGCCCCCTGTGGGGGGCGGCGGGAGAGGACGCCCGGGGACGTCCCGTCGAGCTCGGGCTCCTGGCCGGGGCGCTGGTCAACGAGGGCGACATCCACAAGGGGCTCTTCACCCCGGACGTGCGCTTCCCATCGCATCCGCCCTCCGGAGAGGATCTCGTTTTTTTCAGCACCTTGCCCCAGGCCCTGTCCACCGAGACGGAAATGATGGCCCGGTACGGACCCCACACACCCGACGGCAGGAAGACCTGCATCCAGCGGTTCCACGTGACCGGCGGGACCACGGGCGCCCTGGTGGAGACGCTTCGCAGGCACCGTCCCTTCACGCCGTCCTTCATCGGCCGGGCCGAGGACCAGGCCTATCTGCTGTCGAGCCTGGCCGGGGACCCTCCCCGGCCGGCGTACCTTCACGAGCCCGGCCTCGTCATGCGTCACGACAAGGCCTCGTTTGCAGCGGACGCCGTGCGCTCCGCCCACCTCTCCAAGCTGATCGGCGACGACGTCCGCATCCTGCTCTTCTCCGCCTACGCACGCGCCCTCGCCGATCCCGTCTCCCCCCTCAAGGAGACGCTGGATCCCTTCACGGGCGGGTTCATCTCCCGGATTCCGGAGACCGTGGTCCATCTCCGATCCGCCCTGCGGGCCGCCTCCCGGTTCTCGTCCGGCCGGTCCGGAGAGGGGCTGCGCCTGGTCCGGGAAGGGGCGCAACGAATCGGCAAGACCCTCGCCTTCACCGGGGGAGAGGAGAGCCCGCTCGAGCGGGCCTACGACCGGGAGCGGCGCGGCTGGAATCTCTACTACGACCTGCTCGACGCGCTGGAAGGCGCGCTCGAGCGCGGTGACGGAGAGGCGAGGAAGCTGCGTGGAAGGGCGAGGGGCATCATTCAGCAGTGCGCTGTCACGTGAGCGAGTCCCGTCCGCAGGCCCGTACCGTGAGGGGGAGATGCTCCCCCCCGGAGGGAGGAGACGACACCCAATGGAGAGCAAACCCGAAGAGGTCACCTGGGGGAGGTTCCTGGCCGCGGCATCCGGCGCCGTGGTCCTCCTCCTCGGGCTGTACCTGTGCAGCCTCCACAGCTACCTCCTGTTTCACAGCATCGCGGAAACCTTCAGCCTCATGGTCGCGTTCGGCATCTTCATGGTGGGCTGGAACTCGCGGCGATTCCTCGAGAACAAGTACTTCCTGTTCCTGGGCATCGCCTACCCCTTCATCGGCCTTCTGGACCTCGTCCACACCCTGGCCTACCAGGGAATGAACGTGTTTTCCGGACTCGGCAGCAACACGGCCACCGAGCTCTGGATCGCGGCGCGCGGCATGGAGAGCCTGTCGCTTCTCCTGGCCCCGCTGTTCGTCCGGCGCGGCCTGCGCCTCCCCCCTCTCCTGCTGGGTTACGCGGGTTCAACGGCCCTCCTCCTGGGCGCGGTCTTCTACTGGGACGTGTTTCCCGACGGCTTCATCGAGGGGCAGGGACTGACGCGATTCAAGATCACGGCCGAGATCGCGATCTCCGGGGTTCTCGTGGGGGCGGCCTTCCTGCTCCACCGGGCCCGGCGGCACTTCGACCGGACCATCTTCCACCTCCTCCTCGCCTCCATCTTCGTCACCGTCGCGTCGGAGCTCAGCTTCACCCTGTACCGGGGCCCCTACACCTCCTTCAACATGCTGGGTCACTACCTCAAGATCATCAGCTACTTCCTCATCTACCGGGCCATCGTGTACACGGGCCTGAAGATGCCTTACAGCCTTCTCGACGCCGGTCTCCGGCGGAGCCGAAAAGAGCTTCAGGCCGCTCACGCCGAGCTCGAGCTCCGCGTGCAGGAACGCACCTCCGAGCTGGAGGCCACCAACGAACTGCTTCGCCGGGAAATCTCCGAACGGGAGCGGGCCCAGGAGGCCCTGCGCGAATCGGAGGAGCTCTACGCCACGCTGGTGGAGGCCTCCCTGACCGGCGTCTACATGCAGCAGGACGGCCGGATCCTCTTCGCCAACGAGCGATTCGCCCAGATCTTCGGCTACGACCGGGACGGGATGATCGGCATGGAAACCCTCCGGCTCGTTCACCCGGAAGATCGTTCCAGGATCCGCGAAATCCAAAGCGTCCGGCTCAAGGGGGAAGAAGCCCCTGCCGAGTACGAGGCCCGCGGCCTGACACGCGACGGCCGGGCCATCTGGGTCAACCGCCGAGTCAGCCTGGTCCAGTACAAGGGCCGGCCCACCGTCCTCGGCAACGTGGCGGACATCACGGGACGGAAGCAGATGGAGGACGAGCTTCGCCTGCTCTCCTCCCGTATCCTCTCGGCCGAGGAGAAGGAGCGCAAGCGCATCGCCCGGGATCTCCATGACGGGCTCGGTCAGCTGCTGGGGGCGATCAAGTTTCGCGTCGAGTCCTTTCTTCTCGGCCTCGACGGGGACCGCCCCGGGGACGACCGAGGCACGCTCGAGGAGGTCGTCACCCTGACCCGCAGAACCATCGAGGAGATGCGGAGGATCCTGGCCGACCTGCGCCCTTCCATGCTGGACGACCTGGGCATCGTCCCCACGATCAACTGGCTCTGCCGCGAGTTCCAGCAGTCCCACGCCGGCGTCACCATGGAGAAGACAGTGCTCGTGGAGGAGCGAGACGTTCCGGATGAGCTCAAGACGGTGATCTACCGGGTGTTCCAGGAAAGCTTGAACAACGTGGCCAAGCACAGCCGCGCCCGGCGTGTCCGCCTCTCCCTGTCCGGGGGGAAGGGGACCCTTGTTCTGGAGATCGAGGACGACGGGATCGGCTTCGACCCGGATGAGATTCCGGACCACGCGGAAGGAAGCGAGGGGATCGGGCTTCACAGCATTCGAGAGCGCTGCCGGTTTTCCGGCGGGCGGTTCGATCTGAACGCGCGAAAAGGGGAGGGGACGTCGATCCGGGTGACCTGGCCCTTGGGGCGGGCCGCCTGACCTATCGGCTCAGAAGTCCTTTCTCCATGGCGAACGCCGTCAACGCGGCCGAGTTGTGCAGGTCCAGCTTCCGCATCAGGCTGCCCCGGTGCTTCTCCACGGTCTTGACGCTGATGCACAGAAAGTCCGCGATCTCCCGATTGCGGTACCCCTCGGCAATGAGCTTCAGGGTCTCCCGCTCCCGCTGGGTCAGCGTGTCCAGGACCGACCTCCGCCCCAGGCTCTTCCGGCCCTCCAGGTACCCCTCGATCACCATCTCCGACGCTCCCGGCCCCAGGTAGCGCCTGCCCGACAGCACGTGTCGTATGGCCATGACGAGCTCGGCGTGGGTGGAATCCTTGAGAACGTACCCGTCGGCGCCGGCTTCCAGGGCCGCGTGCACGTACTCCTCGCTCCGGTGCACGGTCAGCACCACGATCTTCGTCTCCCCGTGGTGCCTGCGGATCTCTCGAATCGCCTCCAGGCCGTTCATCTTCGGCATGGCTAGATCGATCAGGACCAGGTCCGGGGTGTGGCTGGCCACACAGCGCAGCGCCTCCCGCCCGTCCTCGGCCTCGCAGACGATTTCCATGGAGGGCTCGGCCGAGAGGAGCGCCTTCAGACCCTCGCGCAGGATCGCGTGATCCTCTGCGAGCACGATGCGACAGGGCTTTTCCATCATCTCCGCTTTCCTTGGAGCCACCGCTGCCCGTCCCGGAACCGATCGCGGGCGCCCCATATGCGAATCCGCCGCAGCTGGGGTGTTTTTGGGCGCAAAATGGGGTTGTCACCCCATTTACCACAGATCCCCCCGGTCGTAAACTTCTATAACCGGAACGAGGGCTTGAAAACAGGGGGGAACGCTCATGGGTCATTGCGGACTGCATGTATGACCAGGATTCTGATCATCGAGGATGATCCGCACTTCCGCGCGACGCTCCGCGGGCTCCTCGCCGAACGGTTCCCCGCTGCGACGCTGCTCGAGTGCGAAACGGGAGAGGAGGCCCTGGAACAGCTGGAGCGGTTTTCCCCCGACCTGGTCCTGACGGACCTCAAGCTGCCCGGGCAGGACGGCTTTCAGGTCACCCGCAGGATCAGGAGCCTGCTCCCGGAGCTGCCGGTCATCGTGCTCACCTGTTTTCACGAGCCCGAGTACCAGGAGGCCGCATACTCGGCCGGAGCGACGCACTTCGCCTCCAAGCACGAGAGCTCGGCTCGCGAGATCCTGATCCTTGTCGAGACGAGCCTGTGCGGAGGCGAAGAACCCGTGCGAGACAACCCGACGACAGTGTAGGTCTTCGAGAGGAAACGAAACCCAGATCCCCGTCGCCTCCGAGTCGGAACAGTCGAGAACGGTCGCTGACGGAATCGGAGTGGAAGGAGGGCAGACATCATGAAAGCGGGACGCAGACCGATCCATCGATACGGGTTTCGAAACGCCCTGTGCCCGAACTATCGCGAATGTCTGGACATGGCGGTCCGCAAGGGCTGGGAGTTCTGGGACTGCGGCGAGTGTACCCACAGGCTCGAGACGGACCCGGAGTTCAACATCGAGGCCACCTTGACCCAAAACGTCACCTATTACGACGTGCCGCTGGAGGTCCCGGTCAAGATGTAGCCGGGGCGGATCGACCTTTCCGGAACCCCGGGACGGCGCGGGGGACACCCCTGTCGGTCGTGCTTCCGTCATTTGCTTTTCTTGGAAAAGTCGCGGTTTTTGTGGTATCATTCCATCAACCTATTCCCCACGGCGGAGACCGTGGCATGCATTCGTCCCGGTCAACCGCCGCGACGACGAAGGAGGCCATTCCATGAAACTCGGACGAACCTACCTGTTGACCGCCCTGACCCTGACCCTGGCCCTGGCCCTGGCCCTCGGGGGCTGTGCCGGCGGAGCCAAGGCGCCCGTTCACGACTTCACTCCCGTCAACCTCAACCCGCTCATCGACTCCGGCGAGTACGTCCAGAAGGTGAACTCCTTTCTCGTGATCCTGGACGCCTCCGGCACCATGTACGGTACCCTCGACGCACACCGCAAGATCGATCTGGCCAAGGGCATCGTCAACCGCATGAACCAGACGATCCCGGACCTGGAGCTGACCGCCGGCCTTCGGACCGTGGGGGAAAACTTCAGCCGAGGAAGCGATCTCATATATGGAATGACCGGCTACACCAAGGACGGGCTCGAAGGGGCCGTGGACCCGGTGACGGGGGGCGGCATGACCCCCCTCACCTTCGCCCTCAACGCCTCGAAAGGCGACTTGGCGCAGGCGCCCGGAAACCTCGCGCTCATCGTGGTGAGCGACGGCCTGGAGACGGACACCTCCTCCGTGGCCTCCGCGGAGTCCCTCCAGGGCGCGTTCGGCGATCGAATCTGCATCTACACGGTGACGGTGGGGGACAACCCTGCGGGAA
Source organism: uncultured Desulfobacterales bacterium (assembly GCA_964454455.1). Classification (GTDB taxonomy): domain Bacteria; phylum Desulfobacterota; class DSM-4660; order Desulfatiglandales; family HGW-15; genus JAIPEI01. Next base: position 52,275 of record CAYVVQ010000001.1, read on the forward strand.
CCCAGCTCATGGACCGGGTCGCCCGGGCGAGCGGGTGCGGCTTCAGCACGAGCGCCAAGGACATCGCCTCCTCCGAAGGCATGGCCAACTTCGTCACGAGGGTCTTCCTGGCCGAGGGGACGGGACCCGTGGACAGCGACGGTGACGGCGTCTATGACAACCAGGACCAGTGTCCTGGAACCCCCTCGGGCGTCAAGGTGGACGCGGTGGGCTGTCCCCTGGACACCGACGGCGACGGCGTCTACGACTACCTCGACAAGTGTCCGGGGACCCCCTCGGGTGTCAAGGTGGACGCGGTGGGCTGCCCCCTGGACACCGACGGCGACGGCGTCTACGACTACCAGGACAAGTGTCCGAGGACCCCCTCGGGCGCTCCCGTCGACGAGCGGGGCTGCTGGGTCCTGGAAGGCCTGTACTTCGACACGGACAAGGCTGACATCAAGGCCCGCGGATACGCCATCCTCCAGGAGGTCGCGGAGGTGCTGGAGCTGAACCCCGGCGTTCGGGTGGAGATCCAGGGACACACGGACAACCGCGGATCTGAGGCTTACAACCAGCAGCTCTCGGAGCGGCGGGCCCAGGCGGTACGAGACTTCCTGGTCGAGGCGGGCATCGACGCCGACCGGCTGACGGCCAAGGGCTACGGCGAGTCCAAGCCGGTCTTGCCCAACACCTCCGACGCGAACATGGCCAAGAACCGGCGGGTTCAGGTGAACCCCATCTACTGATCCCGTTTTCCCCGGCCCGGGGCGCTTTCCAGGAGAGCGAACCACGGCTTTCCCTTCGGGACGGCCCCGGGAACCTCATTCATCACGCAGGAGCCGGCCGTGAGAGGATCGCCCTCTCACGCCGGCTTCCTTCTCCGCCCGGCCTGCACAGACTCTCCGCGACGGGCATGGGGGTTCTCCTATGAAACGCGCGTTGAAATGGATCCTGATTCTCGTTGGGGGTCTCGTCGGCCTCGTCATTGTCGCCCTCCTCGTGGTTCCCCTGCTCGTGGACGTGGAAAGCTACAAGCCCGTGATCGAGGAGAAGGTGAGCGAGGCCACGGGCAGGCCGTTCCGACTGGCCGGAGACCTGGACCTCTCTCTCTTCCCGTGGGCCGGGTTCGCCCTCTCGGACCTTCATTTGGGCAACCCGTCCGGTTTCGAGCGGGAGGACCTACTCTACGTCGAGTCGTTCGACGTGCGCGTCAAGCTTCTTCCCTTGATCTCCCGGGATCTCCAGGTCAAACGGTTCGTCCTGGAAGGCGTCCAGGTGAACCTGGAAAAGGCCGAGGACGGACGCACCAGCTGGGAAGGCCTGGGCGGCGAGGCCCCTCCGGAAGGGGCCGAGGAGAAGGCCCCGGCCGATACCGGGTCTCCCTCCGAGGCGGGACTTCCTCTCGAGAACCTGGCCGTGGGGGACTTCTCCGTGTCCGGCGATCTCCTTTACATCGATCACGCCGCGGGCATGCGCAGGGAGATCTCCGACCTTTCCTTGAAGCTCGAGAACGTCAGCCTGGATCGGCCCGTCGAACTGCTCTTCTCGGTGCTCCTGGACGGGAAACCCGTCCGCCTGGAGGGCGCGATCGGGCCTCTGGGCAAGGATCCCATGCAGGCCTCCATCCCCCTCGACCTGCGACTCACCGCCCTGGAGCAGGTGGACCTCCACCTGAAGGGGTCCGTGGAGGCCCTGGGCTCGGCCAGGCGCTACGACCTCGGGCTCCGGATCCCCGAGTTCTCGCCCCGGGCGGTCCTCGACGCCTTCGGCGGGGAGCTGCCGATCTCCACCTCGGACCCGGACGTGCTCCAGCGAATGTCGCTCGACGTGCGAGTGACGGGCACGCCGGAGGCGGTCTCCCTCGAGGGCGGGCTTCTGGCGCTGGACGAGTCCAAGCTGACCTTTTCCGCGCGGGCCCAGGAGTTCTCGAGGCCCGACCTGGCCTTTGACATGGAGCTCGACCGCATCAACCTCGACCGCTACCTGCCGCCGCCGAAGAAGGGGGAGGCCGCAGAGAAAGAGGCGCCTGCCGAACCTTCCGGAAAGGCCGAGCCCATCGACTACGAGCCCCTCCGGAAGCTGATCCTGGACGGCGCCGTTCGCGTGGGTTCCCTCCAGGCGAAAGGGCTCAGCGTCCGGGAGGTGGTCCTCGAGGTCACCGCCAGGGACGGCGTCATCCAGCTGGATCCGCTCGAGGCCAAGCTGTACGAGGGTACGATCCAGGCCGACGCGGAGGCGGATGTCCGGGGCAGCTCCCCGAAAAGCCGCTTTTCCACCAAGCTGCGCGGCATCCAGGCCGGCCCTCTGGTGCAGGACCTGGCGGGGAAGGACGTCATCGAGGGGAGCGTGCGGGGCGACATCGCCGTCAGCACCGTGGGGGATCAACCCGAACCCGTCAAGCGGGCGCTGAACGGCAAGGGAGAGCTCCTCTTCCAGGACGGCGCCGTCGTGGGCATCGACCTGGCCGACATGGTCCGAAACGTTCAATCGGCCTTCGGAGTGGCCGAAGCACAGACCGGCGACCGGCCGAAGACGGACTTCTCCGAGCTCTCCGCACCGTTCACCATCCGAAACGGCGTAGTCAAGACCCCCGGAACCGAGCTCAAGTCCCCCTTTCTCCGGGTCGTCACCACCGGAACGGCGGACCTGGTGAAGGAGGTCCTGGATCTCCGCGTGGAGCCCAAAATGGTGGCCACCATGAAGGGGCAGGGTGACACGACCAAGCGGACCGGAATCCGGGTGCCCGTGCTGGTGACGGGACCGTTTTCGGACCCCAAGTTCCGCCCCGATCTCAAGGGGATGATCGAGGGGGGGCTGAAGGAGGGGATACCGGACGCATCCCAGCTGAAGCAGATGATCCAGCCCGGCTCGGACCAGGGCGGGGACGGGGAATCCAAGTCGACGGAAGACCAGGTGAAGGACCAGGTAAAAGGGCTCCTCAAAGGATTCGGGGCCGGGCAGTAGGCATCGCCGCAAAACCCCCTCGACAACCCGTGGACACGGAGAGGAACGAATGAGCGCATTCATGGAAGTGATCAAAGGACGGAGAAGCATTCGGAAGTTCGAGCAGCGCGACCTCACGGAAGAACAGCTCCGGCAAATCCTGGAGGCCGTCCGGTGGTCCCCCTCCTGGGCCAACACCCAGTGCTGGGAGGTCGTCGTGGTGCGTGACACGGAGGTCAAGGCGAGGCTCCACGAAACCATCCCCAAGACCAACCCCGCCGGCAAGGGTTTTGCCAACGCTCCCGCGATCCTGGTGCTCTGCGCGAAGTTGAACAGCTCGGGGTACTACAAGGGGGAGGTCACCACGAAGTTCGGCGACTGGTTCCTGTTCGACCTCGGCATCGTTTCCCAGTCCATTTGTCTGTCCGCCTGTGCGCAGGGGCTCGGGACGGTGATCATCGGGCTCTTCGACCATGACGCGGCCAAGGGCGTCCTGGGCGTGCCCGAGGGCTACGAGCTGGCGGCCATGATCCCGGTGGGCGTGCCCGCCCAGGAGTCCAAGGCCCCCAAGCGTCGCGAGGTCGAGGAGTTCACGCACATGGATCGCTTTTAGGGACCTCCGTTCCGATCAGGCAAGGAAGTCTCCATGGACGAGGAGAAGAAGGGCGGGCCGCCGGCCTCCTGTGCCTCCTGCACCGCGCCCCGCGAGGAGAAGAAAAGGTCCGCCACCCGGGGGTGTGATCTTCCGGCGGTCTATTCGAGAGCGGCGGAGCGCGCTCCGGCCCGGGCCGAGAGCGCTTGGCGCAGGGCGGCGACCAGGCGCTCGAAGCGGGGCAAAGGAGCCTTTCGGTCGGGCCTCGTGAGGCCGGGAAACAGGGTCCGCCGCAGACCGCGGGACACCTCCACCTGAACCCCGCGACCCTTGGTGCTCCGGTTGCAAAGGTTCAAGGGGCTCCGGCCGGGAAGCCGTGGATCCTCCCGCACAGCGAACCCGGCCTCCTCCAGCGCCGAGGCCAAGGCCTTTCGGAGAGCCGTGTCCAGCCCTCCCACGAGGACCACCGGGGTCCGTTCCCTGCAGCCGTGGACGGTGATCACGGTGTCCGCGCCGGTCGCCGTTTCCAGGCCGCGAGGCTCGTCGAAGAGCGTGCTGGCGATGTGGAGGCCCAGGTTGTGGTCGGGCTTCAACCCCTCGAAGCTGTAAAAGGCATGGTCGCGGCCCGCCACGGCTTCGGCGATCTCGGTGGTCCCGGGCTCGATCTCCCCGCCGTGAGGCGCCATGAGGGCGATCCCCGACCTCCCCGTCCGAACGCGGACCCGGTAGTCCAGGCCTTCCCGCTCGGCCCCCCGGAGCTCATTGTAGGAGGCGTACTTGCGTCCCATGCCCGCGCAGCACTCCACTTCCGTCCGGACTCAGGTCAGGAGACCGGGGGAAAAGGCCAGCATGAACTGGCCTGCGTAGTACAAGGGGAGCCCGACCCCTCGATTCTCGAAACCCTTGCGGACGAATCGGTCCCGGGCCACGAAGAGGTCCGACAGGTAGAAAGCGACCGCGCCACCGATCACCAGGAACCGGCCCGACCCGCCATAGGAGACCTCTCCCAGAAAGCCGAAAGCCCCACAGGTCATCAGGCTGATCACCACGATGTACACCGCCACCGGTGTCCGCATGCCGTTCAAGCGGGGCCGGAGCCATCGCCAGACGCCCCACCCGGCTGCGGCCAAAGGGAGCAGGGTGATGAGACTCCACGTTTCCAGGCCGGCCGTCCCGAAGAAGGCCGCCCCGTAAAACAGGTGCCCCAGGAGAAAGCTGACGAGCCCGGCCAGAAAGGCCCGGTCCCCGGGAAGGGCGAGGAGAACGTCCCCGAAGAGGCAGAAGACGAGCCCGGCCAGGAGCAGGCCGTGGTAGAGGGGCATCGAGAAGGCCTGCGCCGAGGCCGTCGCGACGAACAGGACGGACAACGGGGTCTTGAAGGCCAGCACACCCACGCGCGGGCCGCTGGACTCGAACCACAGAAGACAGGCCAGCAGGACACCCGCCATCGGGAGGACAAAGGAGGGGTTCATGGTCTCTCCTTCAGAACACCGTTGTCGGCTCCGGAAGCACCGGACACTCCCGGCGCTCCGGATCCGTCCGGTCCCGGCCGGTATACCAGGACGAGGCGCCGAGCGCCACGAAAAACGCCTTCAGCCGTCCTCCCCGAGCGGCGTCGGGGTTTTTCTTTGACCCCTCCGCCCCGCTTGCGGATAATGGCTGCAGAACAGCCGTCGGACCCGAGAGAGTGGGGGGGGCGGCGGAAAAGGAGTCCAGCCCATGCCCACCGGAGCCTGCGGAATCGACTGCGACGCCTGCGGCCTGAATGCGCTGGGGACCTGCTCCAGCTGCGGTCCGGGCTGTAGCGTGGAGGCCCTGAGAAAGCTCCAGGCCCAGGAGCGGATCCTCGGCGCCCCCTGCCCCATCCTGGCCTGCGCCGTCGAGCAGGGGATCGACCACTGCTCCCGGGAATGCCCGTCCTACCCCTGCCCCCACTTCCAGACCGGCCCCTACCCCTTCAGCCGGGCCTACCTGGAGATGCAGGAGCGGCGGAGACGGGAGCCGCCCCCGGACAGAAAGCCTTCCGGTGAGTCCGTGGACGTCCCGCCCGAGTACTGGGAGGAGCTCGCCGGACGCGACATGACCATCCTGTGCCGGAACGCCGGTGCGCGCCTGAACCCTCCCGACGGCGTCCTGCTCCTCTTCCTGGGAGAGTACCTCCTCCTGGAAACCGGAGCCCGCCGCCTGCTCCGGCAAAGGCACGCCCGATGGGAGCCCGTGGATCACCCGCTTTTGGAGCTCATCTGTCTCGTGTATCTCCTCAACGCCTCCCCGTCGACGGAAAGAGAGGAAAAGGTGGGGGTTCGGGAGCTCAGAAACGCCCACTTCTTCTCCGGCCCCCACGATCTGGATCTCCGCCCCCTCGCGGACCGGTTCGGCCGGAACGTGGAGGGGTTTCGGGCCGCCGCAGAGCGCCTGGGGGGGCGGGCCGTGGATCTGGCCGATGCATCCTATCGCTTTCAGACCTTTCCCAAGGTCCCCCTCTTCTATCTCCTCTGGGCCGGAGACCCGGAGTTTCCCCCCCGGGTCAACGTGCTGTTCGATCGCAGCATCGAGGAGCACCTTGCGGCGGACGCCATCTGGGGCCTGGTCAATCTGGTCTCCAAGCGGCTGCTCTACGGGGCCTGAGCCGGCAACGCCCAGGAATCGTCACACCACGAAGGAAAAGCGGACCTCCCGGTCCCCCTCCGGCCGGGGATCGTGCGTACGCTCCACGAAGGTCAGGCGCCCGGCGCGATCGATCAGCACCACCGTGGAGGAGCGGGTCCCGTAGGTCGGGCTCCGGATGAAGATCGGGGACAGGATCCGCTCCCACTCTTGGCCCATGCCGGTCTCGGGCAGATCGCAGTCCGGTGCGACGGTGCGGTCCCCGAGGAGCTCCATGAGCCGCTCCACCGACGGACCCTCCGACGAGAGAAGCAACGCCTCCAGCATCCTCTTCCCGCGCACCACCTTGGGCCAGGGCGTGTCGAGCAGGCGATTGCTGATTCCGAGGACTCCCGGGGCCAGCCATCGGGGCCCGCCGTCCCGGTTGGAGGCCCAGCAGATCCCGGACCGGTCCCCCGCCAGGAGGTTGAACCCGTTGTAGGCGGCCTTGTCCCGAAGCACCCGTCGGAGGTAAGCCTCCGGGGGCTGGGAGCCCCGAAGATACTGATGGACGAGTCCCCCGCGGGACGGGGCGTCGGCCCGGTGGGCGGCCGGGTCGCGATAGTTGGTGAGCGCCCCGATCCTTCCCGTCCTGGTGACCCCCATCCAGGTCCCCCCCTCCAGCCTGTCCTTTCCTGCGAGCAAGCCGGGGGCTTCCTCCCAGAAATGCGCCTGCTCCGAGGGTCGATCGTAGAACTCGTCCCGGTTTGCGGCGAGCACGAGCCTGAACTGCGGGTGAATCTCGTGGGCGAGCAGGATGAGGCACATGACGACCTCGCCTATCTCCCTTTGAACCGCGGAGGGCGCTTCTCCAGGAACGCCCTCCTCGCCTCGGACATATCCTCGCTCTGGAGAGACCGGAGGAACAGGGAGCGGATCGCCTTCACCTCCTCCTCGGGGAGCGCGGTCTGATCGGCGATGCGGTAGAGCGCGGATTTCATCCCCCGGAGCGACAGGGGGGCGTGGGCCGCGATCTCTGCGGCGAGCCGACGGGTGTGCATCTCCAGTTCTTCGTCCTCCACCACCTCGTTCACCAGTCCCATCCGCAGGCAGGCGGCACTGTCGTACCGCCGCGCCGTCAGGAAGAGCTCCAGCGCGCGGCTGAACCCCAGGACCCGGAGGAACCGGCGGAGACCCTCGTAGGGATAGACCAGGCCCAGCCTGGCCGGCGGCATGCCCATCCCGGCGCTCCGCCCCATGATCCGGATGTCGCAGGCCATGGCGAGCTCGCAGCCGCCTCCCAGTGCGAGGCCGTTGATCATGGCGACGACCGGGTAGGGAAACGCGCTGATGGAACGGAGCGCCGGTTCCAGCGGAGGTTCCGCCGCCAGCGCTTCCCCCGCCTCGGGGGAAGGACGGGCCGGCAGGGAGGCGATGTCGTATCCGGCGGAAAACGCCCGATTCCCCGCCCCGCGGATCACGACGGTTCGTACGGCGTCCTCGCTCTCCAGGTCCGCCAGGACCCGAATCAGACGGTCGAGACAGGACTGCGTGAGCAGATTGCGCTTCTCCGGTCGGTGGATGACCAGGGTGCAGACCGCTCCCTCGCGTTGGACGTGCAGGTCCTCGTTCAATGTCCCTCCTTTTCCGGCTCGCTTTCCACCACCCGCAGAACCCGCGGCAAGCATAGCGCAGGGGATCCCTCGAGTAAAGTCGTTGGCGCGCTCCTGCGCGGGGGGGCGGCCGCCTGCCGAGGAACCCCCTTGCGATCCGTCAGGCGGGACGCTATCCTGTGAACATCGGTTCGATCGTCGATCGGGTCCGTCCATCCGGGAAGCGGCCCCGTCCATTCGTGTCATCCCGCCGCCCGGCGGGAATGCGGAGAGGAGACCGCCATGAGCATTCGAGTCGTTCTATGGATCCTGCTCGCCGGCTTCATCCTGCCCCCTCCGGCCGGGGGAGAGACCGTGAGAAGCGGTCTGGAGGACCGGAAGTCGGTCCAGGTCACCGTGTACAACGACAACCTGGCCCTCATCAGGGAGGTGCGCCGTGCCCATCTCCCGCAGGGGGAGGGGGAGCTGCGCTTCATGGACGTGGCCTCCTCCATTCAGCCGTCCACGGTTCACGTCTCCTCGCCGGGGCTCGCCGTGCTCGAACAGAACTACGAGTACGACCTCATGAACGAGGACAAGCTCCTGGACAAGTACGTGGGCAGACAGATCAAGATCGTGGACTGGAACCGTTACCACGACCGCAAGGACGTGGTGGACGCCACCCTGCTGAGCAACAACCAGGGACAGGTCTATCGGATCGGCCGGGACATCTACCTGGGTCATCCCGGGGTCAAGGTCCTGCCGGAGCTCCCCGAAAGCCTGATCGCCAAGCCCACCCTCACCTGGCTCTTTCGGAACGAAGAGAAGGGCCCGCGGGACCTCGAGGTCTCCTACCTCACGGAGGACATCCAGTGGCGGGCGGACTACATCCTCGTTCTCGACGCCGCGGACGCCTCGGCCTCCCTCTCCGGATGGGTCACGCTGGACAATCGAAGCGGCGCCGGGTACACCGACGCGGGGCTCAAGCTCGTGGCCGGAACCGTCCACCGGGTGACCCCATCGCCCCGGAAGCGGGGGCCCATGGTCAAGACCATGGCCCGCGCGCGGGACGACGGCTTCCGGGAGGAGTCCCTGTTCGAGTACCACCTCTACGACCTGGGCCGCAGGACGACCATCAAGGACCGGCAGACCAAGCAGATCCGGCTCCTCGAGGCCTCTGGCCTCGGCGTGGAAAAGGAGCTCCTCGTCGAGGCCTCCCCCGGGCTCTTCACCCGCCGGCACCCCGACCCGGCACCCCGGAGGCCCGTGAGCGTGTTCGTCCAGTTCCGAAACGAACGGGAGAACCGCCTGGGCGTGCCCCTTCCCGCCGGGATCGTCCGGGTCTACAAGGAGGACGGGGACGGCAGCCAGCAGTTCGTGGGCGAGGACCGTATCGAGCACACGCCGAAAGGGGAGACCGTCCGTCTCAAGACGGGAGAGGCGTTCGACGTGGTGGCGCAGCGGACCCAGACGGACTACCGTCGGGTGACCTCCGGCTTGCACGAGTCCGAGTGGGAGACGGTCGTCCGGAACCACAAAGAGGAACCGATCCGGGTCGGCATCCTGGCGCCCCTCTCCGGAAACTGGGAAGTCCTGAGCCATTCCCATCCCTACCGAAAGACGGATGCCTTCACCATCCGGTTCGATGTGGAGGTCCCCCCGGACGACCGCGTGGCGGTTCAATATCGTGTCCGGGTGGGGCTTTAGGTCGGGCCCTGCCGGGGAATTCCCCATTGACAGACCGGGAATGCGGTCTTATGTTTTTGACGTATGTATCGTTGGATAGCCCGATGCCCGACCGAGCGCACCGGTACGGCGAGTGATGCGGCGAGGGCGGAGAGGAAACGGACCGGCGGGGACGCGCTGCAGGTGAGCCTCCGAGCCGGTCACGGCATCCAACGCCGTTCCCGCCAGGGAAGGCCGCCATACCCCGTGAAGAGGGACGGGGAAAGCGGACGCCTTATGCTTTGGTTTGACCTCCCTGCTCTTACCCCAAGCCATTCAGGGCACAAGCCAACACCCTCAGGCACAGGACGCTCCGACGCACATCACCGCGCTCGCGGCAACGGCGATCGCACACCTGTGGCCGGGCAGGCCGCAGGGAACGTTGCGGCGCCCCATCCCGGTGGCCGGCGGCGGATCGACCCGCCCGGTGTTCCGAAAGGCGCGGGAGGCGACGGGGATCCTCGACTCACAATGCCAAGCAAGAGGAGGAAGAGATGACAACGCTGAAAAACGGAGACACCGTCAAGGTTCACTACACGGGGACGCTCGACGACGGCCGCGTGTTCGACACATCCAAGGAAAGCGACCCCCTCGAGTTCAAAGTCGGGGAGGGGCAGATCATTCCCGGCTTCGAACAGGGCGTCATAGGGATGGAAGAGGGCGAAACCCGCGACATCGAGGTCGACCCCGAGAACGCCTACGGCGCCCGCCGGGAGGAACTGGTCATGGAGGTGCCGGTCGGCGAGTTTCCGGACCACATCACACCGGAGGTCGGCATGCAGCTGCAGATCAAGCAGCAGGACGGAACGCCCTTCGGCGTGGTCATCACCGACGTTGCGGACGAGGCCGTCACCCTCGATGCCAACCATCCCCTGGCCGGCCAGACCCTCTACTTCCAGGTGGAGCTCGTGGAGATCGCCAACCCGGCCTGACACGGCCGCCCGATCCATCGAGACACGGGGACGGGTCCCGTTCCTGGCCGCAGGGCCCCCGGGCCGGCCTGATCCGAGGCTGGGAACGGGCGGCCCTGTGGCTCCCCCTCCCCTTCTGCTGCTTGCAGCGTCCTGGATCCTGGGCGGCTGCGGGGATCGCATCGGGGTCGAGACGGGGGGCGAACCCGATGATCGCCGCGAGCGAAACGCCGGCCTTATATCATTCGTGACATAACTATTGAATATTCCTCTTCTTTCTTGACAAGCCCCGTCGCACGGCATACCCTGATCGGAGATCGGAAACGGAAAGCCCCTCGTCCGGCCTTCTCGAGAACCGGACGACCATCCACTGAACAGGCACGGTGCACCCACCCCTGAAAAGGAGGACGGCATGGACAAGATTCTCAGGATCAACATGGGCGCTTCGGGCGGTCCCTCGATCAACGAGGGCCCGATGGGAGACTACGCCGGCATGGGGGGAAGGGCCCTCACCTCGACCCTTGTCAGCAAGGAGGTCCCCCCCCTCTGCCACCCCCTGGGAGAGGACAACAAGCTGGTGATTGCACCGGGTATGCTGAGCGGCACCACGGGCGCCATGTCCGGACGCCTCTCCGTGGGCTGCAAGAGCCCCCTGACCGGCGGAATCAAGGAGGCGAACGCCGGCGGCCAGGCGGCCCAGGTCATCGCCCGGCTGGGCTACGCCGCTCTCGTGCTCGAGGGCCGACCCGCCGACGACACCCTCTACAAGATCTTCATCAACAAGGACGGCGTGAAGATCGAGCCGGACAACGGCCTCAAGGGCTTGGGGAACTACGACCTGGTGGACAGGATGAAGGGGGAGTTCGGCGACAAGATCACCTGTCTCTCCATCGGACAGGCCGGAGAGATGAAGATGTCCGCGGCCACGGTCGCGGTCACGGACATGGAGGTCCGCCCCACCCGCCACGCGGGCCGCGGCGGCGTCGGCGCGGTGATGGGCAGCAAGGGGGTGAAGGTGATCGTCCTGGACGACACGGGCCGGAAGATGCGCAGCCCCAAGGATCCCGAGGCCTTCAAGGACGCCAACAAGCGGTTCGTGGACGGCCTGAGAAAGCACCCGGTGACCGGCGAAGGCCTGCCCGCCTACGGCACGAACGTGCTCACCAACGTGATCAATGAGGCCGGGGGATACCCCACCTACAACTTCAAGACCGGCCGGTTCAAGGGAGCGGGCAGCATCAGCGGGGAGACCCAGGCGGAAACCGAGACCAGCCGAGGCGGGAAGGCCACCCACGGCTGCCACCGCGGATGCGTCATCCGCTGCTCGGGCACCTATCACGACAAGGACGGGCACTTCCTGACCAAGCAGCCCGAGTACGAGACCGTGTGGGCCCACGGCGGGAACTGCGGGATCGAGGATCTGGACGCCATCGCCATGATGGACAAGTTGGACGACGACTTCGGCCTGGACACCATCGAGATGGGGGCCACCATCGGCGTGGCCATGGACGCGGGGCTCGCGGAGTTCGGCGACGCCGAGGCGGCCATCAACCTGGTCAAGGAGGTGGGCCAGGGCACGCCCCTGGGTCGCATCCTGGGCAACGGCGCCGCCGTCACGGGGCGCATCTTCGGTGTGGAACGGGTCCCGGTAGTCAAGGGGCAGGCCATGCCGGCCTACGACCCCCGGGCCGTGCAGGGGATCGGCGTGACCTACGCCACGAGCACCATGGGAGCCGACCACACGGCCGGATACGCTGTCGCCACCAACATCCTGGGGGTCGGAGGAAGCGTGGACCCGCTCAAGCCGGAGGGTCAGGCCGAGCTCTCCCGGAACCTCCAGATCGCCACGGCGGCCATCGACTCGACGGGCATGTGCCTCTTCATCGCCTTCGCGGTCATGGACCAGCCCGAGACGTTCCAGGCCCTGATCGACATGATCAACGCCTTTTACGGACTGAGCCTCACGGGGGACGACGTGACCGAGCTGGGCAAGTCGGTGCTCCGGAACGAAAGGGACTTCAACGAGCGCGCCGGCTTCAGCGCAAAGCAGGACCGGCTGCCCGCCTTTTTCATGAAGCAGCCCCTCGCGCCCCACGAGGTCACCTTCGGCGTGTCGGACGAGGAGCTGGACCAGGTGTTCAACTTCTGATCCGGACACCGCCGGACCTTGCCCGCGGGGACCCCGCCCGGGGCTCCCCGCGGGTTCTCCCGGCAGGAAGATCGCATGGACCTCCCGGCGGAAGACCACCGGCTGAGCCTGACCGCGGAGCCGGCCGCACGCTCCGCGTTCACCCCCCTGCTCCAGGACGGGGTGGAACTCGCGGTGGAGGTGAGCTGCTCCGTGCACGCACTCCTGACCGAGCAGCTCGGCCTCGACCCGGGTTACGTGGAGAACCGCGTCCAGACCGCATTCCTGGACGGAAAGCCCGTTGACCGGATGGACCGGGCCACGGTCCGGGACGGTTCGGTCCTGGCCCTTTCCGCGGCCCTGCCGGGCCTGCTCGGCGCCACCCTCCGGAAGGAGGGGCACTATGCCTCCCTCCGCGGCGGCATCACCCACAAGGAGTCCACAGCGGCCTGTGCAGAGGGGCCGGGCCGCATCACGGTCAAGGTGTTCAACGTGCTTCTCGGCGAGCTGGCGGGGCCCCTCTTTCGGCAAGGGGTTGTGCTTTCATGGGAGCGGCTGGAGTCCCGCATTCGCCGCGGCGGCTCCCGCCTGATGGAATCGATCCACACGGCACGCCTGGACGGAAAGCCGTTTCCCCCCGCAGACCTGCCCCGGCTCTCCTGGACCCCGGAGACGCGCGCCCTCTTCTCCCTTCGAACGGAGACCTGACGCACCGCACGGAAACGCTCAGCCCCCGGCCACGGGCGGAAAGACCCCGACCCGGTCCCCGTCGTGGAGGAGGGTCGTCCCGGTTGCGTGTACGCCGTTGACAAAAACGAGCTTGACCACCTCGGACGGGATGCCGAGCCGATCCAGGAGGGATCCGACCGTGGCTCCCTCCTCCAGGCTCACCTCCCGGGGAGTGATCCCTTCTCCCGACGGTGCATACCGGCCGAGAGACGCAAAGAGCTGGACGTCGATCTTCATACGTAGCCCATGTCGGCTGTGAGGGGGATCCGGCTCTTCCGGAAGGTCCCGCTGCCACGCCCCACCTCACGCCCCCTGAAATCGACCACCCGGGACTCGCCGACCATCAGCGTCGCCGAGTTGTGGGCGACGGTTCCCACGGCCCGCATCTCCCCCTGGGAGACGGGGCGAAGCAGGTGAACCTGGAACTGGACGGTCAGGACCAGACGGCCCTCGAGGAGGGAGTTGCAGGCGAAGAAGGCCGCATCGTCCATCAGCTTGAAGTAGACCGAACCGTGGACGGCGCCGGCGGCGTGAAACAGATCGGGGCGCACCGCCAGGAACAGCTCGGCCTCTGCCTCGGAGATCCGGATTCGCGGACGGAAGTAGGCATTGCACGGCGCGGCGACGTACATCCTCTCCAGCTTCCGGTAGTGTGCATCGTTCGGCATGGACCCGCCCGTGAAGAAGAGGTTTGACGCATTCGCAAAAAACCCGCTCACGCGCCGCGGGTCGTGCTACCACCTGCTGAAATGCCGAGGGCAGATCTCGAGGTTTCCGTCCGGGTGCCCCGCATCCATCGGATCAGCATAGGGCCGAGCGGAGCGTCTTGTCAACCGGAACGCCGCCCCGGTTTGTGTTGACCGGATCGTGCGCTGCGGAGTATAAGACGTGTATGATCTCCATGATGGAATCCGGCGCTCCGGCCGCCGCCCCACCCCATCGGAAAACGTGATGCCAGAGAAGCGTCCCACCATTCAAGACCTTCGCCGCCGCGCGGACCGGGCCATCGGTTTTCTGACCACGGACATCTGGAGAATCCGCAGAAAGGACCTGCCCCGCCTCAGGGCCTTTTTCATCCGATCCCTGCGCGTGGCCCTGCTCACCTTCCGCGGCCTGGCCGAGGACCGCGTCCAGTTGAGGGCCTCCTCCCTGACCTTTTACTCCCTCCTGTCCGTGGTGCCCGTGCTGGCCATGATCTTCGGCATCGCCAAGGGCTTCGGTTTCGAGAAGAATCTCAGGGAGATCCTGCTCGAACGCCTGTCCGGGCAGGAAGCGGTCGCCCAGCGCATCATCGAGTTCTCCCACGCCCTCCTGGACAACGTAAAAGGCGGGCTGGTCGCCGGCATCGGCGTGGTGATCCTCTTCTACACGATCATCAAGATCCTGTCCCACATCGAGAACGCCTTCAACGACATCTGGGGCGTCAAGAAGTCCCGAGGCCTGGGGCGGAAGATCACGGACTACCTGTCCATGATGCTCATCTGCCCCGTGCTGTTTCTCATGTCGAGCGCCGCCACGGTCGTGATCGCGAGCGGCGTCCGGTTCGTGGTGGAGAGCATCGCCCTGCTGGGTCCTCTGGCCCCGCTGATCACGGTCGCGTTGAAGCTGCTTCCCTACTGCGTGCTGTGGGTCCTGTTCACCTTCGTCTACATGTTCATGCCCAACAACCGGGTGCGTTTCACCTCGGCGCTCCTGGCCGGGATCATCGCGGGCACGGCCTACCACCTGTTCCAGTGGGCATACATCCTCTTCCAGGTGAACATGTCGCGCTACAACGCCATCTACGGGAGCTTCGCCGCCCTGCCCCTCTTCTTCATCTGGCTCCAGGTGAGCTGGCTCATCGTGCTGCTCGGGGCCGAGATCTCCTTCGCCCACCAGAACGTGGACACCTACGAGTTCGAGCAGGACTGCCTCACGGCGAGCCACGCCTTCAAGCGCCTGATCTCCCTGAGAGTCGTTCACCTGCTGGTCCGGAACTTCTCGAAGGGCCGCCCACCCTGGTCCGCCCTTCAGATCTCCCACCACCTGGAAATTCCCATCCGCCTGGTCAACCAGCTCCTCTACGACCTCGTGGACGCGGGTGTTTTGTCGGAATCCTGCGCCGAGCGGGACCAGGAGTCCGGTTACCAGCCCGGTCGCGATCCGGACGGCCTGACGATCAAGGCGGTCCTGGACGCCCTGGACCACCGTGGAAACGAAGCCATTCCGATCCTCCGATCCGAGGAGCTGGAGCGGCTGTCCCAATGCCTCCAGGGTTTCGACGAGGTTGTGGAAGCCTCCCCCCACAACCGTCTCCTGAAGACGGTTTGACCCTCATGGACCGCTCGACGCGGCGGTTCTCCGGTCCTTCGAGCGGGTTCCCTGCGACAGGCACGGACCTGTTCCAAGCCATGGGCACCCGGGTTTTTCCGATTGACACCGGCTCAACCGCTTTCTATCATGAAATCAGCCGTTAAGGCCCACGCCATGAGCCAGAAAAGTAAAGCCATACTCAAGGCCAGCTTCGACCACCTCGTCGGTTTGGAGGTGGGAACCTCCACCCTGCTCAGGGAACTCGCCCGGGGCGGAATGGCCGTGGTGTTCGTGGCCTTCCAGCGAACCCTGAAGCGGCAGATCGCGGTCAAGATCCTTCCCAAATCGGGGATGACGCCCGAGGCCGCTGCGAGCTTCCGACAGGAGGCGGAAACCTCCGCGATCCTGTCCCACCCCAACATCGTTCCCATTTACGAGGTGGGAGAGACGGATGAGTTTCTCTTCTTCACCATGCAGCTCATCCAGGGTCGTCCGCTGTCCTATTACATCGCGCGGGTCCAGCGGCACGTGGTCCCCTCGAAACGGTTCCTCCCCCTCCACACGACCCTGGACATCGTGCTCAAGGTGCTCGACGCACTGGACCACGCGCACCGCCAGGATATCGTCCATCGGGACGTCAAGCCCGCCAACATCCTCGTAGAAAAAGAGTCGGGTCGCCCCCTGATCACGGACTTCGGGATCGCCAACCTCACCCGGGACCTGGGTTCGGCGTCCCGTGCGATTCAAGGGACCCCCATCTACATGGCGCCGGAGCAGATCGTGACCCACAACCTGGACGGACGCGCAGACGTTTATGCGACAGGAGTTCTGCTCTTCGAGATGCTCGCATCCCGGCTCCCCCTTCCGTCCCATGAATCCAAGAGGGAGCTGATGAAGTTGAAGCTGGAGATGAAGGACGACTACTACCAGGCCCGTCCCTCCCGGCTCAACCCGTCCCTGGACGGGCGGCTGGATGAGATCGTGATGAAAGCGGTCGCCTTCCGCCCGGACGACCGCTTTTCAGGGTGCCGGGAGTTCATCGACCACCTCAATGACTACCGGGACCGCGTGCCCCGTAGCGGCCCGTAGGAAGACACCATGAAAAACCCAAAACAGTTCAAGCTCCAGATGGCCCAGTTCGGGAGATCCCTGTCTCTCCTGATGAACCGGGCCACCATGTACCAGCCGGACCATCCCTATTTTCGGGATGCCCTGGAGTCCTTCTTTACCGTGGCGGAGGACCTGGTCAGCCTGATGTCGCCGCTCGTCTTTATCCTGAGCCAGGAACGATTCTTCATCGACGATGAACCACTCGATCCCCGCATCAACGTGGGACGACTGGTCACCTACTTCAAGAAGGCGGGAATTCAATCGGTCTCCTTTTACAAAGGACTGCGGAAGAACGAGCTCCGCCAGTTCATGGAGGTGTTCACGTCCATTCAGCAATATCCCGATGCCGACGCCATGATCCGGGCCATCGAGCAAAAGGGCATTCGGCACCTCCGCATCAATCACGTGTACTACCAGAAGGTCACGAGCGACGACGAGGTGGTCTCCCGGGAAGCCCTGAAGAAGATGACCCCGGAGGTGTCCTCGGAAGCGGAACGCAAGTCCAAGAAGATGTTCATGGACGCCCTCCTGGAAAACGTGCTCACCGAGGAGTTCGAGAAGACCCTGTCCGTACGGAACCTGATGACCAACCCCTCGGAGGTCTCCAAGGGCATGATCGACAACGATCTGGCGGCCGCCAAGGCGGCGGGAGGCGCTGAAGACGGCTCCGGAGGGGCGGCGCCGGACGGGATCGGGGGGCAAGACGCCCCCCCCGGCCCGGGGGCGTCTCCGGCCGCGGGTCCGCCCTCCGGCCAGCCCATGGGCGTCGATGCAGAACCCGGTTCAGGTCCCGGTGCGGGCCCCGGCGCAGGCCCCGGAGAAGGCCCCGGTGCAGGCCCCGGCGCGGGACCCGGTGCAGGACCCGGTGCGGGCCCCGGTGCGGACCCCGGAGAAGGCCCCGCCGCAGGCCCCGGCGAAGCGGCCGGCGCAGGGCCGGGGGCTGGTCCCGGCGGGGCAGGAGCCGGAGGATCGCCTTTCCCGGTCGAGCCCGGGACGGGCGGACCCACGGCCCAGCCGGGCACGATGCTGGCCCACCAGCTCGATCTGATCAGCAGCGAGATCGAGAAGAGCCTCAGCGGGGAGAGCGACGTCGACCTGCAGGACCTGGCCATGGCCGTCTTTCAGATGAAAACCGAGCTCGTCCAGGGAATCGAGTCCCAGAAGGCCCTGGGCGTTGCCTATGAAAACGAGGCGGCGATCCTCGAGAAGGCGAACGAGCTCACGGACCGGGTCCTGCTCCAGATCGTGAAGGACGAGTACCGGGCGGGCAACGTGACCACCGGCCGCATGGCCCAGATCCTACGGCGTCTCGTCCCGGAGCCCGCCGAGCTCAAACGGCTGCTGCCCAAGTTCAAGACCGCCCTCCTGGAAGCGGGCATGCCCCTGGCGGACTACCTCCAGCTGATCAAGGACCTGGGACGGGAGCTCCAGGACGAAGGCCTTGCCAGGGTGCTCCAGGAGGCGGGCGAGCAGGTCGGCGTGGACGGCGACGCCCTCATCGAGGATATCAAGAAGGATCCGCAGCAGGCCGCCGAGCTCATGTCCATTGCCGCCGAGATTCGAAAGGGCCAGGGGGACGAGCAGGCGCTCACCGACGTCCTCGTGGAGTATGTGGAGCGGCTGGGAGCCGACCTGGGAAAGGGCGCCTCTTCGGGTGAAGACGGGACCGAGGGACATCTGCGGGACGTGATCACGGGTGTCGAGTCGAAGCTGGTCCGGCAGCTCCGCGAGATGGACGTCCAGGAGGACGTGCTCTCCCGCATCGAGAGCAAGCTCAACGAACGGCTCGACTCCATCGTGGAGAAGATCAAGGTGGACTACATGCGGTCCACCGGACTCGACATCGGGGGCAAGGAGATCGAGGAGATCACCGTGCTCCAGACGCTCGAGCGGAGCGTGAGCGAGAGCGACGAACTCGGCGAGATCCTGAAGGCCGTGAGACAGCGGGTGGACACCGGCGCACTGGACGAAGACGATTTCGCCCAGATCTACATGGAGATCGAGCGGCAGAAGCAGATTCGCGTCGAACGGGAGGAGAACCGGGAGATGCCTCCCGGCGTGCTCACCCAGGCCAACCTGAAGCTCTTCATCGAAAAGGAGATCAGCAAGGCCGCTCGCTACGAGCTCCCCTTCTCCGCGCTGGCCTTCACCGTGGTGAGGGCCGTGTTCAAGGAGAAGCGCCCCGGGAAAAAGATCCCCGCCCGGGCCCTGCTGGACCAGGTGCTCCACCGGCTCGCCAAGGTCATACGGGACACCGACCTCGTGGGCACGGTTCGAAGAAACCAGATGATCGCTCTGCTTCCTCTCACCCCCTTGGGGGATGCCAAGCTCGCCCTGAGACGCTCCATGACGCTCCTCCACAACGAGTCCTACGAGCTGGGGGGCGCCCCCCTGGACGTCAAGATCGCGGGGACCGCGGTCACCTTTCAGAAAGGCCGCACACCCGACAGCGATGCCTTCCTGGAGGCCCTCTCCGCGGAACTGACGGAGATGGCCAATCGCGTCAAAAACATTCACGCGCTGATGTGACCGGGTCAGCCTTGGATGACCTGGAAGCGGATGGCATGCTCGAGCTGGGGAGGGAGGGTCTTCCCGAGGCCGATGAGACCCGCCCCCTCGAGTGCGGCCCTGTTCTTTCGGAGCAGGAGCTCCTCGCCGTGGTCAAAGCGGACAAAGGTGCCGTTCAAGCTGAGATCGAACAGGGTGTAGCGGTCGTCGAGGTAGACGATGGCGGAATGGGTCCGGGACACCTTCCGCTGGGGAAGAACGAGATCGTTGTGCCGTTTTCGTCCGATGGTGAGAATCGGGCGAGCAGGGTCCATCCTCACGGTCTGCTCACCCAGGCGGAGCTCCAGGTCATAGGCGAGACGCTTGGGTTGGGCGATCTTGATGACCTCGCTGCAGTTTCGGCAATGGATGTAGCCGGGCGCCCTTGCGACCTCCTCGGGGGTGAGCTTGAGTCGGGCGCCGCATTCCTCGCAAAATGCGATCAGAGGCCGGGTCTTCTGGGCCTGCTCGTTCTCCGCCATGTGCGGAAGCTCCATTCCAGCCTTTACGACAAACGATCCAATCTCATGTCTCCAGAATACAGCAAACGGCGACGGTTTCAACGCTCAATGATTTCGTAGAAATCAGGTAGAGAAAATACCCGCCGAATAAAACCCGGCATCGGCTTCGCAAGAATGGAGAACGTTCTGGAAAAGGACTGCTCTGTTTGGGGGGATATACCGTTGATTGTATGAAACTCCATCGGCCGGCACAAGCCAAAAGTTCAGCCCGATCCCTCCCGGTGGTATGTCGGGACCGGTCCCTCGAGCGCAACCGCGAGCCGCTGGAGCCGGGCCCGGGGACAAAAACATTTGAATGTCCGCGCTTTTCCTGATAGGATAGTAATCATTCCCCCCAATTCGGGTTCCCCCCAACTCCGGATCGGCCTTCCAGGGCCGCCCCCGTGCAACCTGCCGTTTCCGCGATCCATCGAACGAAAGACAGATCCCGCATCTCCGCACGAGGACGTCCCATATGAAACGAACCGTCCGGGGCTTCACGCTCATCGAGATCATGGTCGTGATCATGATCATCGGGGTGCTCGCCTCCATCTCCATCTACCTCACCCTGAGGCTTCAGGAGCAGGCGCGCACCTCCACGATGATCTCCGATCTCTCGGCCGCTTACAAGGCCGCCGTGGCCTTTCACTTGGATGACGCCGAAGGGGAGGTCACCGACGAGATCCTCGAGGAATACGGTTACCGCCCCACGGATGGGGTGACGATCACGGTGGACGACGGCTTCGAGAGCACGCTGCGCCTCCTCGCCGACCACCCCGGCGTGACGGACACCTATCAGGTCGACCGCACGGGAAAGATCTCCAAGCCATGAACGTACCCGCACGCAAAAGACGACGCACCCACTACCTGGTGAACCGGAAGCTCCAGCTCGGGGTGACGCTTCGCCTCCTGTCCGTCCTGGCCCTGTTCGCCCTGTTCATGCTCTTCGAGTCCTACCTGGTCCTCTGGCCCGTGCTGTCCGCTCACGTCCCGGAGGCCGTCATGCCCGAGCTCATCCGGCAGATCAGCTTCCGGCTCGCCCTGTTCGGGGTCCCTGTCGGCCTTGTCATCGTGGCCATGGGCATCGTTCTGACCCATCGAATCGCAGGGCCGCTTCTTCGAATCGAGGCGACCCTGGACGCTCTCCTGGAGCGGGGGGAGGCCCGCCCCATCCGACTGCGGAAAGGCGACGAGCTCAAAGGTCTCTGCCTCCGGGTGAACCGCCTTATCGAGCTGCTGGACGACAAAGGCGTGGTTGCCAACAGCCTTCCGAAACGGTAGAAAGGAGGGGTGCGCTCCGCCGTTTTGCAGAGCGGCGCAGGGTGGCCCCGGCATGCCCGCGCGGGCCGACCCCGATCCGAGGACACTGTGGAGGTCGATCACGCGTGTGCGCCCTTCGACTATACACGGGCAACCGCCTGGAAGATCTCGCCGATCTCCTGGTGGAGCTGCTTCGCGAACCCCTCACCGACCCCATGGACCCGGAGCTCATCGTGGTCCAGAGCCGGGGGATGGAGCGATGGCTCTCTCTCGAGCTGGCGGGTAGACAAGGGGTTTGCGCCAACGTCTCCTTCCCGTTCCCGAACCGCTTCGTGGACGACCTCGACCGGCGGCTCACGGGAAGCCCCGCGCCGGCGACTGCATTCGAGCCGATCCGACTGAGGTGGCGTATCCTCGGGTTGCTCGAAGCCCTGTCCGGACGGCCCGGATTCGAGCCCGTCCGCGGCTACCTGCAGGGCGACGAACGGGGCCTCCGGCGTTTCCAGCTGGCCGAGCGCCTCGCCCACCTCTTCGATCAGTACCTGGTCTTCCGTCCGGACATGATCCGGCACTGGGAGGTTACGAGCGAGGGCGGCTGGCAGGCCGAGATCTGGAGGGCCCTGGTCAACCAGCTCTCCGGGGCACCCCACCGGGCCGCGCGGGCCCGGTCTCTTCTCGCCCACCTCGAAGAACCTCCCACCGGGCTGCTCCCCGAGCGAGTCTCCGTTTTCGGGATCTCGGCCCTCCCCCGCTTTCACATGGACCTGCTATCGGCGGCGGCTCGTCACACGCGCGTAAACCTTTTCCTGATGAACCCCTGCCGCGAGTACTGGGGCGACATTGCCAGCGATCGGGTGATCGAGCGGGTCACCGGATACGTGGCGGAGGACGCAGAGGCATACCTCCATTGGCAACAGGGGCACCCGATCCTCGCTTCCACGGGGATGATGGGCCGCGATTTCTTCGACATGATCCAGGAGTACCCGGTCGAAGAGCGTGACTGCTTTACGGATCCAGGGGAGGAAACCCTGCTCCGAGCCGTGCAATCGGACATACTCAACCTTCGGAGTCGGGGGACCTCGGGAAGAAAAACGCGGCTCTCCCCCGGGGACGAGTCGGTCCGCGTCCACAGCTGCCACAGTCCGCTTCGAGAGGTGGAGATCCTTCACGACCGGCTCCTCGCCTGGTTCGAACAGATCCCGGACCTGCGCCCGTCCGACATCCTGGTGACGACCCCGGACATCGAGGCCTACGCCCCTTTTGTCCGGGCCGTCTTCGACGCTCCCGAAACGGATCGCAAGCGCATTCCCTACAGCATTGCGGACCGGAACCTCCGCACGGAGAGCGAACTCATCAGCGCGTTCCTGTCCCTGCTGGAGCTGGGGCGGGAGCGATACAGCCTGTCCAAGGTCCTGGGGGTGCTGGAATCCCCCTCGGTGATGAACCGCTTTCAGCTCTCCGAAACGGATGTGGAGACCATACGCACGTGGGCCGTGGAGACGGGGATCCGGTGGGGGCTGGACGAAGCGGACCGGGCCGGCAGAGGCCTCCCCGCCTTTCGGGAAAACACGTGGGCGG
This sequence comes from uncultured Desulfobacterales bacterium, assembly GCA_964454455.1. Taxonomy (GTDB): domain Bacteria; phylum Desulfobacterota; class DSM-4660; order Desulfatiglandales; family HGW-15; genus JAIPEI01. The sequence goes on from CAYVVQ010000001.1 coordinate 74,750, forward strand.
CCGGCCTCCAGCGCCTCCTGCTGGGGTATGCCATGGCCGGGAACGAGGTACAGCCCTTCCGCGACATCCTGCCATACGATCACCTCGAAGGCGGGGATGCGGTCGTGCTCGAAAAGCTCCTGGAGTTCACGTCCGCCCTGTTCGAGCTCCTGCCCGGGTTCGAGCAGCCGGCCCCGCCCGGTGTCTGGTGCCGAAACCTGAACGACCTTCTCGATCGCATGTTCGAGCCGACGGAGAAGGCCCATCACGAGGCCCTCTCCCTTCGCAGGGCATTGAGCGATCTCCTCCATGCGCAAGGGGCGGGCGCTGCGGGCGAGGAGCTCCGTATTCACCTCGACGTGGTCCGCGACCTCCTGGAGCGACGGTTCGAGCAGGAGGCCCGGGGGAGCGGGTTCATGACGGGCGGGGTCACCTTCTGCGCCATGCTCCCCATGCGAAGCATCCCCTTTCGGATCATCTGCTGCCTCGGAATGGACGGCGAGGCCTACCCCAGGAGCCGCCGGGCACCGGACTTCGACCTCATGGCCGCCCATCCGAGGCCCGGCGATCGTTCACGCAGGAAGGACGACCGCTACCTGTTCATGGAAACCCTGATCTCGGCCCGCTCGCACCTTCACCTGAGCTATGTCGGCCAGAGCCAGCAGGACAACAGCCCGCTTCCCCCGTCGGTTCTCGTGAGCGAGCTGCTGGAGGTCATCGAGCAGGGATTCGAAACGCCCGGCCGCGAGGGCCTGGAGCAGATCGTGGTCCGGCACCCCCTCCAGGCCTTCAGCCCGGACTATTTTCGAGGAGGCGAGCTCACCTCCTACTCGGAGGAGCGCCTTCGGTGCGCCAGGGCCCTGGTAGAGGCGAAGGGAACGCCGCCCCCCTTCGCCCCGCGGGATCTCCCGGAGCCCGGTCCGGAGTGGCTCGAGGTGGAGATCGACGACCTCGTGCGCTTCTTTCGCAATCCTTCGGCCTTCCTGCTCCGGGACCGGCTCGGCCTGCTGCTCGAGCCGGCGGAAGGGCTTCCCGAGGACCGGGAGCCCTTTGCCATCGCGGGGCTGGAGCGGTACAAGCTCGGCCGGCGTCTCGTGGAGCGGTGCGCGAACGGGGAAGACCCCTGGGATCTCTTTCAGCACGCCGGCTCCTCGGGGAGGATCCCGCACGGTTCCGCCGGCCGGGTCCTGTTCGATGAGCTCATCCGCGACGTCTCGAGCTTTGTGGGCGGAACCGCTCGGTTCCTGGAAGGCGACCCGCTGGAGCCGTTGTCCGTGGACCTGGAGATCGGTCCCTTCCGTCTGATTGGGGTCCTGGAGGGGATCCGGCCCCACGGGCTCTGTCAGCGGCGATTTGCCACCATCAAGGTCAAGGACCGTCTGAGCGCGTGGATTCGTCACCTGGTCTTGAACGTCGTCGAAGGGATTCCCGAGCGCTCCAGGCGAAGCGTTGCGATCGGCCTGAGCAGGCCCCGCGATCCGGGACCCCGGTGGGTCGTTTCGGGTTTTGCCCCCGTAAAGGCGGCGGAACCCCCGTTGCTGGGCCTGCTCGAGCATTACCGCCGGGGGCTTCTCCGCCCCCTGCCCTTTTTCCCGGAGAGCTCCTGGGCTTACGTCCAGGCCCTGCACGGACACAACGGATCCCGGCAGAAGGCCCTGCAGGCGGCCCGGAGGATCTATGAGGGGAGCGAGCGCTCCGCCGGGGACCGGGAGGAGCCCCATGTGGGCCTCTGTTTCCGGAACCAGGACCCGCTGGACACCCCGGCGTTCCGGGACTGCGCCTCAGCCGTCCTGGACCCCCTCCTCGAGCACGAAGAAACGCCGGCCTGAGGCCGCACCCCGGAAAGGCATGGAAACCGGAACCCCATTCGACAGCCTCCACACCCCGCTCGAAGGGAGAACCCTGATCGAGGCCAGCGCAGGGACCGGGAAGACATACACGTTGACCACCCTGTTTCTTCGCCTCATCGTCGAAAAGGGGCTGCCCGTCGACCGCATCCTCGTGGTCACCTTCACGGAGGCGGCCACGGCGGAGCTCGGGGAGCGCATCCGCGCCCGGCTCCGAGACGCCCTTGCGGCGTTTACGGGCGGGCCGAACCGGGACCCGTTTCTGGCGGATCTCGCCGCGAAGGCCGGCCGAACCGAGACCGGTGCACTGGCTCTCCGGCAGGCCCTCCGGGACTTCGACCGCGCCGCCGTCTTCACCATCCACGGCTTCTGCCGGCGCACCCTGGACGAGCACGCCTTTGAAAGCGGAACGCCTTTCGAGACCGACCTTCTCCCGGACCAGACCCCGCTCGAGCAGGGCGTAGTGGAGGACTTCTGGAGGCGGGAGATGGGTTCGGCCTCCCCGCTCTTCGCGGCCTTTGCGCTGGCCCGGGGGTTCACGCCGGACAACCTCCTCTCGCTCTCCAGGAGCGTTCGGAGCGTCCTCCCCCCCCGCATCGTGCCGCGGGAACGACGTCCTGAAACGGAGGCGGACGAAGCCGGGTACGAAAGGGCCTATGAGCGCGTCGCCGAGGCCTGGCCCGATGCCCGCGACGAGGTCTCGAGGCTCCTCCTGAGCTGTGACGCCCTCAACCGGGCCAAGTACCGCAGGGGCCGGGTGGAGCAGTGGATCCGGGCCATGGACCGCCACGCCGTCCCCGGGCGATGCGAGCCCCTGCTCTTCGAGGGGTTCGAGAGGTTCTCCTCGTCGTGGATCGAGGACGGGACCAAGAAGCGCCATGCGCCCCCCGCCCACCCCTTTTTTTCGCTGTGCGAGGACCTTCTCCTGCACCGGAACGCCCTCACCGAGACGTTCGAGCGCAAGCTTCTCGCATGCAAGGCCGAGCTGTTCGAAGAGATCGAGACCGAGCTCCCGAAATGGAAGACCGAGCGCAACGTGCAGTCCTTCGACGATCTCCTGCGGGGCGTGCACACGGCTCTTCGGGCCCCGGGGGGCGGCCGCCTGGAGCGGGCCCTTCGCTCCCGATACGCGGCCGCCCTGATCGACGAGTTCCAGGACACGGACCCCGTGCAGTACGACATCTTCAGGCGGATCTTCTCGGACGGAACCACCCCGCTTTTCCTCATCGGCGACCCGAAGCAGGCCATCTACGGTTTCCGCGGGGCGGACGTTTTCGCCTACATGGAGGCGGCGGACGAGACCAAGCGGCGTCTCACCCTGCCGAAGAACTACCGATCCGAGCCCGGGCTGGTCCGGGCGGTCAACGCCCTGTTCCGCGGTCACGAAAACCCGTTCGTCTTCGAGAGCATCCCCTACTACGAGGTGAAGCCGGCCGGGGCGGAGAAAGAGATCCCCACTCTCCGGATCGGGGACCGCAACGTTTCCCCTTTTCTGATCTGGTTTGCGGACTCAGAAGACCTTCCCTCGTCGAAGGGCAGGATCAGCAAGGAAGCGGGCCGCCGCGCCATCCCCGAGGCCGTGGCCTCGGAGATCGAGCGCCTGGTGGCGGCCGGACGATCCGGCGAGGCCGTGATCGACGGGAGCCCGGTCCGGGAGGGGGACATTGCGGTGCTGCTGCGAACGAACAGCGAGGCTCGGATCGTGTATCGGGCCCTGGCCTCGAGGCACATCCCCTCGGTGCTCTACACCACGAGCAGCCTGTTCGAAACCGAGGAGGCCGCGGAGATGGGGAGGATCCTCCAGGCCATGGTCCGCCCGGAGCGCGAGGGGTTGCTCCGGGCCGCTCTGGCCACCGCGGCCCTCGGCTGGGACGCTTTGTCCCTGGAGGGGCTCCTCTCGGATGCGGAGGGAAGGGAGGCGCGGCTCCTCCGGTTCCGGGCCTGCCACGAGACCTGGCGGGAGAAGGGGTTCATCCACGCCTTCCTGGACCTGCTTCGCCGGGAGGCCGCCCTCCCGAGGCTGCTCGGGCTCCCGGACGGCGAGCGCCGGGTCACGAACCTGCTCCACCTGTCCGAGGTCCTGCATCGGGCGGAGACCCGGCTGGACCTCGGACCGGAAGGCCTCGTCAAATGGCTCTCCGAGCAGGTCGACCCCCGAACCCGGGGAACCGAGGAGCAGCCCCTTCGGCTGGAGAGCGACCGAAACGCCGTCAGCCTGGTGACCATCCACAAGAGCAAGGGACTGGAGTACCCCGTCGTGTTCTGTCCTTTTCTCTGGGCGTCGTCCCGGGTCCGTGACCGGAAGGGCCCCGTGCCCTTTCACGAACGAAACGACGGGTTCCGGCTGGCACTGGACCTCGGCTCCCGGCCTCCCGAGCGGGATCGCCACATCGCTCTGGCCGAGGAGGAGGCCTTGTCGGAAAACCTCAGGCTCCTCTATGTCGCCCTGACCCGTGCGAGAAACCGCTGCTACACCGTCTGGGGCCGCTTCAACCAGGCCGAGACCTCGGCCCCGGCCTACCTGTTCCACGCACGGCGGTCCGAGGCGGAGGGAAGCGAGCCCCTCGAGGAGGCGGCCCGGCGGTTCCGAGACCTCGAAGAACCGGCATTGCGTGCCGACCTGGAGGCCCTGCAAGACGCCTCCCGCGGATCCATCGAGGTTGCCTCCCTCCCGAAGGCCGGCCGGTCCCGACCGGCGGAGCCCGTCGTACGGCCCCCGGAGTTGTCCGCCAGGACCTTCGAAGGGCGCATCGACCGGTCGTGGGGAATCGCCAGCTTCACCTCCCTCACCTCCTCGTTCCCGCACGGGGACGAGATCCGGGAGAACGAGCCGGCGCTCGAGAACACGGGCGGGCCGCCCGGTGAAACCAGCGGGTTTGCGCAGGGGGAGGAGCCGTCCGGTCTCAACGGCTTCCCCGGGGGGGCGCGCTCGGGGATCTGCCTGCACGCCCTGCTCGAGTCTCTGGATTTCACCGACCTGGATTCTCCCGCCCTGTCCGACGCGGTTCTGGGAGCGCTTGGGGAGCACGGCCTCGATTCGACCTGGGAGGAACCGGTGTGCCGCATGGTCCGGGCCGTGACCTCCACGCCCCTGGCGCCCGACCGGGAAGGGCTTCGGCTCGACCGGGTCCCCATGAGCGACCGCTTGAACGAGCTTTCCTTTTTCCTTGCCCTCCGGCGGGTTTCGCCGGAGATCCTCCGGGACCTCCTGCACCCGCACGGGACGAGCGATCTTCCCGGCACGCTCCCCGAGCAGATCGGCCGGCTTCGGTTCTCCCCGGTCCAGGGGGCCCTTCACGGGTTCGTGGACCTGGTCTTTCGGTTCGAGGGCCGCTACTACATCGTGGACTGGAAGTCGAACGACCTCGGGCCCTCCCTGGAGGACTACCGGCGGGAGCGGATCGAGGCGGCCATGGCGGACGGGTTCTACCACCTCCAGTACCTCCTCTACACCCTGGCCCTGGACCGCTATCTCTCCTCACGGGTGCCGGGGTACGATTATGCCTCGCATTTCGGCGGGGTCTTCTACGTCTTCCTCCGCGGGGTGGACCCGGGGCGCGGTCCGGGTCACGGCGTGTTCCACGCCTTCCCTCCCGAACCGCTCATTCGAAGGCTGTGCGAAGGCCTGCTGCCTTGAAGGGGATCGCCGTGGACCTTTCGGAACCCTCCGTTCTCGAACCGCTCAGGCAGGCCGGTCTCCTCGGCGAGCTGGACGTCCGCTTCGCCGGGCTCATGGCGACGCTCGCCGGCGGGGAGGCCACCGAGGAGCTGCTCCTGGCATCGGCCCTGACGAGCCGCTCCACCCGTGCGGGACACGTCTGCCTGGACCTGACGCTGGCCGAGGAAATGATCCTTCCCGAAGGGCGGCCGCCCGGGACGCCCGCGTTCCCGCAGGCCGCCGCCTGGGCGGAGCAGCTGGTCAGGGCACCGGTGGTCGGAACGCCCGGGGAGTTCAAGCCGCTGATCCTCGATCGGAGCGCGCGCCTCTACCTCCACCGGTACTGGTCCTATCAGGAGACGCTCGCCCGCTGGATTCGCGAGCACGCCGTCCACGTGGAGGCCGTCTCCCCCCCCGGAGCGTTGCGGCGGATCCTGGACCGCGTCTTTCCTCCCAAGGAGGGCGCAGAGGAGGTGGACTGGCAGAGGGTGGCCGCCTGTACCGCCTGCCTGCGCCGGTTCACCGTGATTTCCGGCGGCCCGGGTACGGGGAAGACCACAACGGCGACCCGGATCCTGGCCCTTCTCCAGGAGGCTTACGGGCACGAAGGCGGCCCGCTCCGAGTCGCCCTGGCTGCGCCGACGGGCAAGGCGGCGGCGAGGCTCGGCGAAACCGTGCGCGGAGCCGCCGGGAGCCTGACCGGAACGGGATCCATTCCCCTCGAGAACCCGCCGCCCGCCTCGACGCTCCACCGGCTGCTGGGAGCGGTGCGGGGATCTCCCTACTTCCGTCACGATGCCGCACACCGGCTGCCGCTGGACGTCCTGATCGTGGACGAGGCTTCCATGGTGGACCTGGCCCTGATGGCCAAGCTCGTCCAAGCCCTCCCCCCCCGCGCAAGGCTCATCCTTCTGGGGGACCGGGACCAGCTTGCGTCCGTGGAGGCCGGAGCGGTCCTCGGCGACATCTGCGGCGGAGACCGGGAGCCCGGGTTTTCCCCCTCCTTCCGGTCGATCCTGGAGCGGGAGACCGGAGAACGCATCCCGGAAACCAGGGGGCCGGTGGGCGGGGGCGCCGCCCGGGACGGGGTCGTGCTCCTGAGAAAGAGCCACCGTTTCGGGGAGACGAGCGGTCTCGGACGGCTCGCCCGCCTCGTCAACGCGGGAGACGAGGACGGGGCGATCGCCCTCCTTCGCGAAGGAGGGGCCGACGACATCACCTGGTCCCCCCTGCCGACCTCGAGAGAGCTGCGGGGAGCCCTCCGAAGAAGCGTGCGGGGACCTTTCGAAAAAGCCCTGAACGCGCCCTCGCCCAGCCTGGCCCTGGCGGGCTTCGATCGATTTCGCATTCTGTGCGCCCTCAGGGAGGGGCCCTACGGCGCGACCGCGGTGAACGGGCTCGTGGAGCGCGCCCTCGCCGCCGAGGGCCTGATTCGGCCTCGGGGATCCTGGTATCCGGGAAGGCCGATCCTGGTGACACGCAACGATTACGAGCTCCAGCTCTTCAACGGCGATGTGGGCGTGGTCCTGCCCCGGGACGACCGGACGCTGCAGGCCTGCTTCCCCACTCCGGAAGGAGAACTGAGAACCGTTCACCCCCTGCGTCTCCCGGAGCACGAAACCGCCTTCGCTGTGACCGTCCACAAGAGCCAGGGCTCGGAGTTCGACCGGGTGCTCCTGATCCTTCCGGACCGCCCGTCCCCCGTCCTGACGCGCGAGCTGCTGTACACGGCCGTGACCCGGGCCCGGTCGGCCGTGGAGATCTGGGCGCCGGAGCCGGTCCTCAGGGCCGCCGTCTCACGCAAGACCCGAAGGAGCTCCGGCCTGGAGGACGCCCTCCAGCAGGCATGAAAAACCTTGCCTTGAAGGACAGGGCGGATATCCTGTACGTCATGAGCTACCGGGTACACACCGTCGGCACCGTTCGCAGGGACGACTCCGGTGCGGCGCTGGAGCTGGACCCTGCTTACCTCGACGCCCTCAGGGGGCTGGAAGGCTTTTCCCACGTCACGATCCTCTACTGGTTCGACCGCAACGACACGCCCGAGAAGAGGCAAACCCTGCTCGTACACCCCAGGAACGATCCCGGAAACCCCTTGACCGGGGTGTTCGCAACACGGTCGCCCCGCCGGCCGAACCTTTTGGGAATGGACACGGCCAGGCTCCTCTCTGTGGAGGGGAATCGCGTCCGAATCGACAGGACGGACGCCCTCGACGGGACCCCGATCATCGACCTCAAGCCCTACATCCCCGTTTCGGATGCGTTCCCCGAGGCCGCCGTCCCGGAATGGGTGCCCGGGCCCGGGGATGAAGACGATGGCTGAGCTCAGAGGCCAGATCGAGCGGATCACTTACACGAACGACGAAAACGGGTACACCATCGCCCGGGTCCGCGTCGCCGGGGAAAGGGATCTGGTCACCGTGGTGGGGAACCTTCCGGCCGCCATGCCGGGGGAAGTGATCCAGATGGCCGGTGACTGGACCCACCATCCAAGATACGGAAAGCAGTTTCGTTTCCATCGATATCGGACGCTCGCCCCGGCGAGCGTCGTGGGAATCGAAAAGTACCTGGGAAGCGGCCTGATCAAGGGGATCGGCCCGGTGATGGCCAGACGGATCGTCAAGACGTTTGGTGAGGAGACCCTGGAGGTCATCGATCAACGCGTCGAGGAGCTCTCCCGTGTGGAGGGCATCGGCGACAAGCGCATCGACATGATCCGCCGCGCCTGGGAGGACCAGAAGGAAATCCGGGAGGTGATGATCTTTCTGCAGGCGCACGGCGTGAGCTCGGCTTACGCCACCCGCATCTTCAAGCAGTACGGCGGGGACGCCATCGCCGTGGTGAAGGAGAACCCCTACCGGCTGGCCACGGATGTCTTCGGAATCGGGTTCGTCACCGCGGACCGCATCGCCGAAAAGCTGGGCTTTGCCAGGGATTCCCCGGTCCGCGTGGAGGCGGGCGTCCTCTACGTGCTGAACCGGATGGCGGACGAAGGGCACGTCTACTACCCCTACGAACCCCTTGTCGCCAAGTGCAGGGAGATCCTGGCGGTCCCGGACGAAAACGTCGCCCGGGTCTTCGGGAGCATCGCCCTGGAAGGCCGGATCGTCATGGAAGACCTGAACGGGACCTTCGACGCGTTCCAGGAGAACCACAAGGCCGTTTACCTCGCGCCCTACCATCATGCGGAAAGCTCGACGGCCTCGCGTCTGGGGACACTGCTGCGGGCCCGGCCCGCCATTCGAACGGTGGACACGGACAAGGCCCTGGCCTGGGTTCAGGACCGGCTCTCCATCACCCTGGCCGAGCGCCAGGCCGATGCGATCCGCTGTGCTCTCGAGAGCAAGGCCATGGTGATCACGGGAGGCCCCGGTACCGGGAAAACCACCATCATCAACGCGCTCCTTCGCATCGTCTCCGAGCTGGGGGTCCGCATCCACCTCGCCGCGCCCACGGGACGGGCGGCCAAGCGCATGGCCGAAGCCACCGGCATGGAGGCCAGGACCATCCACCGAATGCTGGAGTTCAGCATGCAGAAGGGCGGCTTCCAGCGCAACGACCGGTCCCCCCTCGAGTGCGATCTCCTGGTGGTGGACGAGGCCTCCATGATCGACACGCTCCTGATGCACCACCTGCTCAAGGCCCTCCCGCCCGCGACCACCCTCGTCCTGGTGGGGGACGTGAACCAGCTTCCGTCCGTCGGGGCGGGAAACGTCCTGCGGGACATCATCCAGTCGGGCGTCCTTCCCGTGGTGACCCTGGATCAGATCTTCCGGCAGGCCCGGGAGAGCCGTATCATCGTGAACGCACACAGGATCCTCCGCGGGACCCTCCCGCCCCTCAAGTCGGACCGCCCGGAGGAAGACTTTCACTTCGTCCCGCAGGAAGATCCCGACCAGGTGGTTCGAATCATCCAGGAGCTGGTGCGGGAGCGCATCCCGGCGCGATTCCGCCTCGATCCGGTGGACGACATCCAGGTGCTGACCCCCATGCACCGGGGTACGGCGGGAGCGGAGAACCTCAACCGGGTCCTCCAGGAGGCCCTGAACCCCGAGGGCGACTCCGTGACCCGTGGAAACCGCTGCTTCCGGGTGGGCGACAAGGTCATGCAGATTCGAAACGACTACGAGCGGGAGGTGTACAACGGGGACATCGGGCGAATCCGGGAGGTGGATCCCGAGACCCGGGAGCTGCTGGTGGCCTTCGACGGGCGGCCCGTCCCCTACGATTTCTCCGACCTGGACGAGCTCGTGCCCGCTTACGCCGTCTCCGTGCACAAGTCCCAGGGCTCCGAGTACCCCGCCGTGGTGATCCCGGTGCTGACCCAGCACTACGTCCTTCTCCAGCGAAACCTCATCTACACCGCCGTCACCCGGGGGAAGCGACTGGTGGTGATCGTGGGGACGGCCAGGGCGTTCGCCATCGCCGTCAAGAACGACCGAACGGAGAAGCGGTACTCGCACCTGGACCGCAGGCTGCAGGCGGGGTTCGCAAAAACCCGCTCACCCGCCGCGGGTCACGCTATAACCTCTTGAGGTCACCGGGGCGGATCTCGAGGCTTCGGACTTTTTGCGGCTTCATCAACACTCATGCGAGGAGGATTCGTTTTATGAGACGCATCAAGATGTGGTTCTGCCTGGTCTTCGTGATCGCGCTCCTCTCACCGGCCTGGATCCAGGCCGGCTGCCTCGAGGGGGACTGCGTCAACGGCGAAGGGGCGGTCGAGTACCCCGACGGCAGCGTATACCGGGGCACCTTCGAGGACGGCCGGGCCGCCGGCCGGGGAACGCTCGAAGCCCCCGACGGGACCCGGTACACGGGTGAGTTCCGCGACAACGAGGCCCATGGGACCGGCGTCATGGTCCAGCCGGACGGGACGCGTTACGAGGGCGGGTTCCGGAACAACGTGAAGCACGGGCAGGGGACCCTGACCTACGCGAACGGGGACACCTACACCGGGGAGTTCCGGGACGACGAGATCACCGGGCAGGGAACGTTCACCTCGGCGGACGGGTCCTTCGTCTACAGGGGCGAGTTCGTCGACGGCCGCGCCCACGGGCGGGGCGTGGTCGAGATGGGCGACGGGGCGCGCTACGAAGGGGAGTTCCGAGACGACAGGAAGCACGGCCGGGGCACCATGACCTATCCGGACGGCTCCGTCTACACCGGCGAGTTCGTCGAAGGAAAACGACACGGCCGGGGAAAGCTGGTCTTCTCCAACGGCTCCGTCTACGAAGGCGAGTTCCGCGAGGACCGGATCTCGGGGCAGGGAACCTTCGAAGGAGAAGGAGGGGTCCGGTACACGGGCGGGTTCCAGGAGGGCCGCTTTCATGGAGAGGGGACCATCGTCCGGACCGATGGCCGGAAGTACACCGGCGGGTTCAGGAACGGGGCGGAGCACGGACAGGGAACGATCCGGTACCCGGACGGCTCCGTCTACGAGGGAGAGGTCGCCGAAGGACTCCGGCACGGCCGCGGGGTCTACACCTTCGAGGACGGAACGGTGTACGAAGGGACCTTCGTAGAGGATCACATGACAGGAGAAGGGCGGCTGGTGCAACCCGACGGGACCGAGTACATCGGGGAGTTCGAGGACGGCGAGTTTCACGGGGAAGGCATGCTTCTCCACCCGGACGGACGCATGGAACAGGGCGCGTTTCGAGACGGCGTCTACACGGGCCCCGCGTCCTAGCCGGGATTACGCGTCCCGGGTGAGCGCGCGAGCCGGGTGAGGCGCTTCACCCGGGACCGCCTCGGGCTCGATCACGCGCATCCGCCTCCAGTTCCCCCGAAGGTACCGGAGCAGGAAGGCGACCCCCAAACCGCAGATGTACAGGGTGGCCAGCACCCAGACCGTGTAGACCCCCGCCCCGAGCCACTCCACCGCAGTGTAGACCGGAACGATCATGACGCCCGTGGAAAGGATTCCGATGGCCCACATGATGAAGCGGGTGTCCCCGGCGCCCTTCAAGGCCCCCGAGAACACCAGGTTCAACGCGTCGAAGAAGCAGTAGAGGGCCACGAAGCGCATCAAGGGCACACCGAGGGCCATGATCCCCGCGAACTCCGCCTCCGTCTGGTGGCCCGCCTTGAACAGCCCGAGCAGCGACTCGGGAGCGCCGACAAAAACCGCCGCCACCGTCCCCATGTACACATAGGTGATGTGGAGGGCGCTGGTGGTGGCGTAGGCCCCGTCCCCGGGCCTTCCCCGTCCCACCGCCTGGCCCACGAGCGTGGCCGTCCCGATGTGAAAGCCCACCATGGGGAGGAACGAAAGCGTCTCGATGGAGAGCACGATGTTGGACGTGGCCAGCTCCAGGTCCCCCAGGCGCCCGAGCATCTGGACGAAGAAGCCGATGGCGAAGATCTCGAGGAAGAACTGGACCCCGCTCGGGGCCCCGTAGCGCATGAGGCGGCCGAAGAGGTCCCGGTCGAACGGCCGCCGGGGCCAGGTGCCGAACTCGGCGCGGTTCGGCGTTCCGAAGATCAGCGTCCCTAGTGACAGGACGATGAACGCGTAGGCGGACACCGTGGCCAGGGCGGCTCCCCGGATTCCCATCTCCGGAAAAGGCCCCACGCCGTTGATCAGACAGTAGTCCAGGGGGATGTTCACCGCGGCGCCGGCCACGTGAACCACCATCACCACCCGGGTGAGCCCCCGGCCCGTAAAAAAGGAGGCCATGGCGGATCCGAGGACCACCAGCCCGGCCCCGAGGGTCAGGATGGAGAAGTAGGAGACCTCCAGGGCCCGAATGGGCGGGGAGTGCCCGATCAGGTCGAACAGGGGCCCCGCCGCGAACACGAGACCGGCCAGAACCAGGCTCGAGGCCAGCGAGAAGTAGATCCCCTGCCAGAGGGCGGCGCCCACGCGCTCCAAGGCCCCGGCGCCGGTGTACTGGGCCACGAAGGTGTTCGTGTAGCTGGCCACCCCCATGAAGAACGCGATGGTGGTGAAGGAGGCGATGCCTCCCGGTAGGGCCGCTGCGATGGCGTCCACGGAGTGGTTGGCCAGAAACATCCGGTCCGTGAACTGCATCAGGGTGATGGACCCCATGGAGGCCACCAGGGGCAGGCTGATGTGCAGGACATCCCGGTAACCGTTCGGTGCGCTCCATCGTCCCATGCGGCCGATTCCCTCCGCGTATCCCGTTTTCGTCGTCCGGCCGAGAGACCGGAGGCCCCCGTCGGCGGCCGGGCCGATCTGTTCTCCCACGGACGGACGGGAAAATCAACCAGGGGAACGCAACGGTTCCTCCGTGGACCTCCCCGTGCCGGCTTCCCCTTGTCCGTTCACGGACCCTGTGGTACATCCGAAGCATGGCATGCCTCACGCGAGGCCGAACACCACCCAACCCGATCAAGGAGGCAAGAGATGGACATTCCGGAGTATATCACTCAGGACGAGGTGAAGCGGGTGTGCCGGGAGCTGGGCCTGCGGGACTGGACCGGCTTGACCGAGCCCCGGGTCAACGCCGAGGAGGCGCGGACCCTCCTGGAGCAGGTGAACAAGGAAGGCATGGAGATCGACCCGGAGGCGTTTCGAGCCGGGCTCGAGGTGGAGCTGGAGCACGGGACGCAGTACCCGGACGCCAACGTGACCAACAACCACCCCGTCCTCACGGCGCTCATCGTGCTGGCCCACCTGAAGGAGTCCCTGGACTACTACCACCTCCTCGAGGTGGCCGAGCTGGAGGGGGACCTGCTCAAGGCGCTGGCGCGCGGCGACGCGGCCAAGGCCAAGACCTACTACACGCGCCTCGCCCGGGCCCGGATCGCCCTCCGGGAGGCCGAGCTGGCCCGGTTGGAGGGGTGAGGGATCGGGAGGCGG
>CAYVVQ010000002.1:0-33772 GCA_964454455.1 uncultured Desulfobacterales bacterium
TCCGGTCGGCCTCCCGCTCCTCCAGGGTCTCCCCGATGCAGACGATGGGGATCAGACCCATGAGGTCGGCGGCCCGGGCCTTTCGGTTGACCGTCTCGTTTCCCTCTCCGAACAGGGTCCTCCTCTCCGAGTGCCCGAGGATGACGTGGGTGCAGCCCGCCTCCTGGAGCATCCTCGGGGAGATCTCCCCCGTGAAGGCGCCGCTGGCCTCCCAGTGCATGTTTTGACCGGCCATCATGATGCGGGTTCCCCGGATGGCCTTTCGAACGGCGTGGAGGCTCGTGAAGGGGGGCGCCACCATCACCTCGACGCTCTCGAGCGCTTTCGTGTGCTCGCCCAGCGCCCGGACGAGGGCGTCGGCCTCGTCCAGCTTCAGGTTCATCTTCCAGTTGCCCGCCATGAGCGGTTTGCGCTCATCCATCTCGACCTCGCTCTCGCCGTGATGTTGCTAAGATCCGCCGATTCAGTTCCCGGCCACGTACCGGGCCAGATCGACCATTCGGTTGGAGTACCCGAACTCGTTGTCGTACCAGCAGATCACCTTGACCATGTCCTCCACCACCATGGTGCTCAGCGCATCCACGGTGGAGGAAACGGTCGTGCCGTTGTAGTCGATGGAGACCAGCGGATCCTCCGAGTAGGCGAGGATCCCTTTCATGGGTCCGTCGGCGGCGGCCCTGAGCGCCCGGTTCACCTCCTCCGCCGCGGCCGGCTTGACCAGTTGGACCACCAGGTCCACGACGGACACGTTGGGCGTGGGGACGCGGATAGCCATACCGTTCAGCCTTCCCTCGAGCTGGGGGAGCACGAGGGCCACGGCCTTGGCCGCGCCCGTGGTGGTCGGAATCATGGAGAGGGCGGCCGCCCTCGCCCGCCGGAGGTCCTTGTGCGGAAAGTCAAGGAGCCTCTGGTCGCCGGTGTAGGCGTGGGTCGTGGTCATGAGCCCTTTCTGGATCCCGAAGTGATCGAGCAGGACCTTGCAGGGCGGCGCCAGGCAGTTGGTGGTGCAGGAGGCGTTGGACAGAACGTGGTGCTTCTCGGGGTTGTAGTCGTTCTCGTTCACCCCCATGACGATCGTGACGTCCGGGTCGGGCGAGGGGGCGGAGATGATCACCTTCTTCGCCCCGCCCTCCAGGTGCGCCGCGGCCATCTCCCGGCTCCGAAACAGCCCGGTGCACTCGAGAACGATCTCCGCACCCACATCGCGCCACGGGATCCGGGCCGGGTCCCGCTCGACGAACAGCTTGATCTCCTTGCCGTTCACCTGGATGGCGCCTTCACTGCTCGAGACGTCCGCATCCAGCACGCCCTGGCTCGAGTCGTACTTGAGGAGATGGGCCAGGGTTCCGGCATCCGTGAGGTCGTTGACGGCCACGAACTCGATATCGTCCCGTGCGAACCCCGCACGGAAGACCATGCGCCCGATCCTTCCAAACCCGTTGACAGCGACTTTCACGGACATGATCAAACCTCCCTTGAACAGTGTGTGGTCACCGGGGCAGGCGTGGATTGCGGTAGGTCCCGGACGGCCCGACGCATCAAGATGGCGTCTTCACCGGTGTCCCGGTAGTATCGCGATCGGCGTCCGACCTCTTGAAACCCGAGCTTGCTGTAAAGCCGTCGGGCGGGCTGGTTGGAAATCCTCACCTCCAGAAACAGCCCGGACCTCCCGTCGATCCATCCCGTTTTCAAGGCCTGATCGAGCAGCATCTCGCCCAAACCCTGCCTCCTTCTCCGGGGATGGACGGCCACGTTCTGAATCCGGAGGTCCGGTCCGGAGACGTTGCAGCAGATGTACCCCCAGAGGCATCTTTTCTCGGCGTACCCCCAGATCCTCGAGGCCGGGTTCCGGATCTCCTCACAGAAGACCATGGCGCTCCAGGGGGTCCGGAAGGAAAGGGCCTCGATCTCGAGGATTCGCGCCAGGTGGGATCCGGCGTTCTCCGGGGTGATCCGCAAGACCCCGTTCATCACCCCGCCTCCAGGAGCTTACCCGCAAGGGAGATCCCCGCCTTTCCCGCGGCCTGGGCCTTTTCGGCCAGCTTGGTCAGGCTCATGCCGGAGCGGTTCTGGTGGATGAAGATGATCATGGGCAGGTTGACGCCGGTCAGCACCTCCACCCGATCCTTGGCCAGAAACGAGAGGCTGAGGTTCGAGGGGGTTCCGCCGAACATGTCGGTGAGGACCAGCACGCCCTCACCGGCGTCGATCTCCGCGATCTTCGCCTCGATGGCTTTCCGCGTCTCCTCGCTGTTGGAGGTGTCCGCGATGGCCACCGATCCCGCCGACTCGATGCGGCCTACGATGAACTCGGCCGCTTTGAGGAACTCCCCCCCGAGGCCGATGTGGGTGACTACGAGTATGCCGATCATAACGTGGCATGCCTTTCTTCGCCCCTGAGCGGCTCCCCCGCGGGATCGACTCACGAGGCCATCTTCGCGTGTGCTGCCTAGAACGCCTCGTCGTACTGGGCGATCTTCCGGTAGATCTCCTCCTCGGAGCCGGCCTCCATCAAGGCTTTGCGAAAGGCGCTGTTTTTCAGAATCCTGGCGATCGTCGCGAGGACCTTGAGATGAACGTTCGCCGAGTTCTCGGGCGCGACCAGGAGGAAGAAGAGGTGTGCGGGTTGCCCGTCCATCGACTCGAAATCCAGTCCTTCCCGGCTCCGGCCGAAGGATACGACCGGCCGGGAGATGCCGTGGTACTTCCCGTGGGGGATGGCCACGCCGTCCCCGATGCCCGTGCTGCCCAGACGTTCCCGCTCCAGGAGGACCTTGACGAGGGTGCGCTTGTCGATGGAGGGTTCGTGGTTGATCACGGCCGCCACGAGCTCCTCCAGAACGCCCTTCTTGTCCCTGGCATTCAAGTCCGTGACGATATTGGATTCATCGAGTAGTTCTGAAAGCTTCATTCCGCTCATCTTCACCGCGAGTCATCGGTTCGCGGACGATCGATCCCTTGCCGGGACAGGCGTTCGAGGCGCAACGGGCCATTCGCCTCCGCGGGCATTCCACGGCAACATCAGTTGGACGGCTCGATGAGGCCCAGCCGTCCGTCCGAACGCCTGTAGAGGACGTTGATCTCCTTGGATCGCGGGTTCCGGAACACGTAGACGTCCCGCCGGGACATGGAGAACTGCATGGCCGCCTCTTCCGGGTCCATGGGCATGGCCACCATCTTCTCCACCTCGATGGGGAGGCCTTCCCCCGCGCTCATGGATTCCTCCTCCGCCTCCTCTTCCGAGACGGCCAGCGCCTCCTCCGGCATGCCGCCGTCCTTGATACTGTCCGAGCTTCTCCGGGTCCGGATCTTGCTGAGGTACTTCTTGACCTGCTTCTCGATCTTGTCCATCACCTGGTCGATGGCCGAGTACATGTCCTCGGTCTCCTCGACCCCCTTGATGCGGGTGCCGTTGATGCTCAAGGTGACGTCCGCCGTGTGCCGGAACTTTTCGATGGAAAGCACGATGTGTGCTTCGCTGACGGTGTCCAGGTACTTGTCGATCTTGGAGATTTTTTCTTCGGCATAGTCACGCACGCTCTCGATCGGATCCATGTGCCTGAATGTTACCGTAATGTCCATGCCTTAGCCCTCCTGGGAAAAAAGGGTGTCTAACAGAAAACCCGGGGAAAGTCAAATGGGACGGGTTCCCTCAGTGGAGCTGCCTCCGTCTCCGCGAAGGCAGAATGCCCATGGTTTCCCGATACTTGGCAACGGTTCTCCGCGCCACGTTGATGTGGTCGGCCTTCAGGATCTCCGCCACCTCCTGATCACTATAAGGCTTCTTTCGGTTCTCGCCCTTGATGATGTCCCGGATCCGCTGCTTCACGCTCTCCGAAGCCACGGACTCTCCGCCCGGACCGCTGATGGCGCTGTTGAAAAAGTACTTGAGCTCGTACACGCCCTGGGGTGTGTGCACGTACTTGTTCGTCGTGACCCGGCTGATGGTGGACTCGTGCATCTCGATGTCCTCTGCCACGTCCCGCAGCACGAGCGGCTTGAGAAAGGCGATCCCCTTGTCGAGGAACTCGTGCTGGAAGCGGACGATGCTCTGGGTCACCCGATAAATGGTCCGCTGGCGCTGGTGAATGCTCTTGATGAGCCACGCGGCCGACTTCAGCTTGTCCTGGATGTACTCCTTGGTGGACTCGCCGTAGGTCCCCTTGGACATGAGGATGTCCCGGTAGAACGAGTTGATCCGAAGCTTGGGCAGGCCGTCCTCGTTCAGCACGATCTCGTACTCGTCGCCCACCTTGAAGACGTAGATATCCGGGCTGATGTAAACGGTCTCCTCATCGCTGAGCCTCCTTCCCGGTCTGGGATCCAGGGACGTGATCACGGACACCGCCTCTGCCACCTCCTCCACGGTGACGCCCAGGCCCCGGGCGATGGGGTCGTAGTCCCGGTTCTCCAGCCTGTCCACGTAATCGCGGACGATCGCCTCGGCCAGGGATTTTCTCCAGCCGTGAAAGCGGAGCTGAATGAGCAGGCACTCGCGGGTGTCCCTGGCGGCGACGCCCACGGGGTCGAGCCTTTGAATGACGTCGAGGACTCCCTCCACCTCGTCCAGGCTCCTTTCCGTGGCCTCCGCAATCTCCTCCACGGTGGTCTTCAGATAGCCGTCCACATCCAGGTTCCCGATGATCTGCTCCCCGATCCCCAGCTCTTCCTCGGAGAGCTCGCTCATCTGGAGCTGCCACTCCAGGTGGGCCGTCAGGTTGGGCTTCTGCGCGGTGAAGTTCTCGAAGGAGGGGTACTCCCGGCCGTCGTAAGGGGTCTCGGCCCAGCCGGTGTTGTACTCACCGAGGTAGGTCTCCCAGTCCACGTCTTCCCGCCGGGCGTCCTCCTCCACGCTCACCTCGGGCAGGGACTCCTCGGCTTCACTGGACTCTGCGACGCCGGCCCCGTCTTCCCCGTCCTCGAGGGCCTGCTCCTCCAGCATGGGGTTGGTCTCCATCTCCTGGTTGATGGTCTCGAGGAGCTCGAGGCGGGACAGCTGGAGCAGCTTGATCGCCTGCTGCAGCTGCGGCGTCATGATGAGCTGTTGGCTCAGGTTCAAGGACTGCTTGAGCTGAAGTGCCATGTCGTATCGTAAGACCTTTGCCGAACCTAGAGGTTGAAATCCCGGCCCAGGTAAACGTCCCTGGCGATCTCGCTCGCCACGATCACCTCGGGGGGACCGAACTCGATGATCTTCCCTTCGTTGATGATGTACGCGGCATCGCACACATTGAGGGTCTCCCGCACGTTGTGATCCGATATGATGATGCCGATGCCTCTCGACTTGAGCTGGCGGATGATCGCGTTGATGTCCTTGAGGGCCAGGGGATCGATACCCGCGAACGGTTCGTCCAGCAGCATGAACCGGGGCTCGGTGATCAGGGCCCGCGTGATCTCCAGCCTTCTTCGTTCCCCCCCGGAGAGGTCCGACGCCTTCTGGTCCGCCAGATGCGCGATGTTGAGCTCTCCCAGCAGCCGCCCGGCCCGCTCGCGGATCTCCCGGCGGGGGATGTTCAACCCCTCCAGGATGGCCAGGAGGTTCTCACGAACCGTGAGCTTCTGGAACACCGAAGGCTCCTGGGCCAGGTAGTTGACGCCCTTCCGGGCCCGGATGTACATGGGTTCCCGGGTGATCTCCTCCCCGTCCAGGAGCACCCTCCCCGCGTCGGGGCGGGTGAGCCCGATCATCATGTAGAAGGTCGTCGTCTTCCCGGCCCCGTTGGGACCCAGCAGGCCCACGATCTCGTTCCGGTGGATGGTCATGTCGATCCGGTCCACGGCCCGCTTTCCGCCGTACACCTTGACCAGCCCCTTCGCCTCCAGGATTTCCCGTGTGTCCGCGACCAAGGAGCCTCTACCTTTTCCGGCTGCCGGGGAATATGACCGCCCGGACCCGCTCCGATCCGGCGCTCTCGACGATGCTTCGCTTCTCCCCGATGAAAAAAGTGATCCGGGACCCTTCTACGAAGTCCTCCCCCTGCTTCACCATGGGGTTCCCGGTGAGGATGACCTTGTCGTCCTTCTGGTAGTAGACGGCCTTGTCCGCCATGGCCTCCCCACCGTCCGAACGTACGATCTTCACATCTCCCGTGGCGACCACACGGTCCACGCGCACGTCCTCGGGTCCGTCGGTCGCGCCCGTGGAGTCCCCCAGGTAGTAGAGGTGCATCTTGCGGCATCGAATGGTGAAGGTGCTCTTACGGGCGTCCACGTTGCCGGTGAAGATCACCATCTGGTTCTTGTTGTCGATCTCCAGCGTCTCGGATCGAATCACCAGGGGGTCGTCCCCCCCCTTGAGCACCTGGGCCGGGTCCGTCTCGGCGGCCGCGGGGGCCGGCGTCATCGACAGGCCCGCCAGAATGAGAACAGCGGCGAGAATCCGCATCGAGGTCCTTTCTCGTCACGGAACGGGATCACCCGTCCGGGTTGCAGTGCGGTTCGGGGTCACGTCAGGATCTTGCGATCCATGGAGGTCGTCACACCGGAGGTCATCTTCAGGTACTCTTTCTCCAGGTTGAAGTAGAGCCCCTTGCCGGAGACCGTGAAAAACGGCCCGACGATCCGGACCGGCTCGTTCGTGGTCAAGAGACCCAGCTCGTGGTTGTAGAGCAGGTGGTCCGCAAAGATCCGGTACCCGTTGGCGGAAAAGCCCTCGAGATCCCCCTGGAGGTTGATCTCGCCGGTCGCCTTGTTGAAGTCCCCGCGGTCCCCCTCCAGCTCCAGGGAGGGGCGGTCCTCCGGGAACAGCTTCAGCTTGAAGGACCGAAAGGAGAAGTAGGTCCGGTCCGGAGAGAACTTCACCTGCTCGGCGTCCAGGACCCACTGCATGCCCTCGTCGGGATCGTCCTGGGTGTAATGGATGTCGCTCAGCGTGATCCCGTCCTCCAGGTCGGCCTCCGTGACGATGGGCTGGCGCACGAGCTCCTTTTGCGCCTCGGAGCGGATGAGGTAGAACCCCACGACCGCGGCCAGGATGCCGATGCCCAGAAGGGGCCAGTATCGGGTAACGAGTCTCTTCATTCGCGCTTCTGCAATAAGTATACCGAAGGCTGCCCGGAGCGTAAAGGCTTTTTCCCGCTAGGGCCAGAGCCCCCTGGCCGCGAGAATGAGCTCGCAGACCTCGCGAACCGCGCCGCGCCCCCCGCGCCGTTTCGTGATCAGGGCGGCGGCGTCGCGCACCTCGACGGCCGCGTCCGCCACCGCCACGGGCAGGCCGGCCCGTTCCAGCAGAGGCAGGTCCGGGATGTCGTCCCCCACGCAGCAGACCGATGCGGGCTCCAGGCTCCGGCTTCGAAGAAGCTCGTCCAGGAACGGCCCCTTGCCTCCCACCCCCTGGTGCACCTCGGTGATCCCGAGCTCCCGGGCCCGGCGCTCCACGGCCTCTGAGGATCGCCCCGTGATGATGGCCACCTCGATCCCCGCATCCAGGACCCGCTTGAGGCCGTACCCGTCCCTCACGTCGAACACCTTGATCTCCTCGCCGCGGCCGTTCAGGTAGAGGCGGCCGTCGGTCATCACGCCGTCCACGTCCAGGACGAGGAGCCGGATCCGCGCTGCGGTGTCCTCGAGGGTCAAAGGGCCTCTCCCGTCAATCCAAATTGAAAAATCCCGCCGGCGCGGGATTGTCCTGTGGAACCGGGCAGGATGCCTCGATCCTCCGTCCGGACGAAATCTCCCCCGGCCGGAATCACGACGAGACGTCCGCCCTCCCCGTTCGTACGATCCCGTGGATCTCCTTCAGGAGCGCCAGAACGGAGCGCAGCTCCCCCAGGGGCAAGGCATTGGGCCCGTCGCAGAGGGCCTCGCCGGGGTCCGGATGGACCTCCATGAACACACCGTCCGCACCCGCGGCCACCGCCGCGCGGGCCAGGGCCCCCGCGTACTCCCGCTGGCCGCCCGAGCTCCCGCCGGCCGCCCCCGGCAGCTGCACGCTGTGGGTGGCGTCGAACACGACGGGGTACCCGAAGGACTGCATGGCGGGGATCGCCCGAATGTCCACCACCAGATTGTTGTACCCGAAGGAGGCGCCCCGCTCCGTGATCAGCACGTTTCGGTTGCCGCCGGCGGTCGCCTTCCGCACCGCCTGCTCCATGTCCCAGGGGGCCAGGAACTGCCCTTTCTTCAGGTTCACGGGAAGACCGGTCCCGGCCGCGGCCACGAGGAGGTCGGTCTGCCGGCAGAGAAACGCCGGGATCTGGAGCACGTCCAGGACCGCGGCGGCCCGGTCCACCTCATGCACGGCGTGAACGTCGGAGAGCAGGGGCAGGGCGGTCCGCTCCCGGACCTTCCGGAGGGTCTCCAGCCCCGCCTCGAGGCCCGGTCCCCGGTAGGAATCGAGCGAGGTCCGGTTGGCCTTGTCGTAGGAGGCCTTGAACACGACCGGCATCCCCAGGGCGTCCGCGGTCTCGCGCAGGAAGTCCGCCACCCGGAAGGTGGTCTCCTCGCTCTCGATGACGCAGGGGCCTGCAATGACGAAAAAGGGGCCGTCCAGGCCGAGCGTCCAATCGCCGATCTGCACCGGATGCCGTTCCATGGTCTCCTCGCAGCCCTCCTCGAGGCCGGAGAGGCCGAGGGCACGGCCTATGCATATTCGAAGGGTCGGGCAAAGTCAAGGACTCTACGGAGACGCTCCAGGGCGGCTTCAACCCCTTCTCAGAACAAACTTTTTCTTGTGTTGTCCCCGCATCGACTCTATCATGTGCAGCCATTCAGCACGTGGAGGGTACTGCCATGCCGAAGAAGACGTCGAAGACCATCCAGGAGATCAACCGGAAGATCCGGTCCGGAAGCGTGGTCGTGGTCACGGCGGACGAGATGGGAAGGATCGTCCGCTCCAAGGGTCCGGAAAAGGCCTTCCGGGAGGTGGACGTGGTCACCACCGGAACCTTCGCGCCCATGTGCTCCTCGGGGGTGTTCATGAACTTCGGGCCGGTCAAGCCCGCCATCAAGGCCTCGAAAATTCTGCTGAACGGCGTACCCGCCTACGGCGGGCTCGCGGCGGTGGACCTCTACCTGGGAGCCACCGAGCCCGCGGAGGACGACCCCCTCAACCGCATTCACCCGGGCCAGTTCAAGTACGGCGGAGGCCACGTGATCGACGACCTCGTCGCCGGGCGCAAGGTGAAGCTCCAGGCCACGGGCTACGGTACGGACTGCTACCCCAACCGGGAGCTCGAGAAGCGCGTCACCCTGGAGGAGCTGCCGTACGCGGTCATGGTCAACCCGCGCAACGCCTACCAGAACTACAACTGCGCCATCAACCTCTCCAAGAAGACGATCTACACCTACATGGGGGTGCTCAAGCCCCGAGGGGGCAACGCCAACTACTCCACCTCGGGCTGCCTCAGCCCGCTCTTCAACGACCCCCGGTACCGGACCATCGGCACGGGGACCCGGATCTTTCTCGGCGGGGCCCAGGGGTTCGTCACCGGTCCGGGCACCCAGCACAACCCGCGGGCCCCCAGGGGAGACAACGGAGCCCCCTTGTCGCCGGCGGGCACCCTCATGGTCACCGGCGACCTCAAGCAGATGGACCCCCGCTGGGTGGTCGGGGTCAGCATGGTCGGCTACGGCTGCTCCCTGGCGCTCGGGCTCGGCATTCCCGTCCCCGTCCTGGACGAGGAGATGGCCCGCTGCACCGGATTGACGGACGAGGACCTGTTCACCCAGGTGGTCGACTACGGCCACGACTATCCCAGGGGGGAGGCCAAGAGCCTGGCGAGGGTGAGCTACGCGGACCTGATGAGCGGATCCATCCGATTCGAGGGACAGGACGTGGCCACGGTTCCCCTCTCCTCGAGGACCCGCGCCCTGGAGATCGCCGGGACGCTCAAGACATGGATCGAGCAGGGCACGTTTCTCCTGGGCGAACCGCAAGAGCCGCTGCCCGCCGACTAAGCCCGCCGGCCGACCGGCGCCCGCCGCAGTCCGGTGAGGCGCATGGGGAATCAGGATCGCAGCGCATGACGGACGGAAAGATCAAAATCGCCCTGTCCGGGAACCCGAACGCGGGCAAGACCACCGCGTTCAACGCCATCACCGGCGCCCGCCAGCACATCGCCAACTACCCGGGTGTCACCGTCGAGAAAAAGGTGGGGCGCGTTCGGCACCGGGGCCGGGAGATCGAGGTGGTGGACCTGCCCGGCACCTACTCCCTGACGGCTTACTCCCTGGAAGAGATCGTGGCGCGCGACTACCTGGTCAACGAGAAGCCCGACGTGGTCGTGGACATCGTGGACGCCTCCAACCTGGACCGGAACCTCTACCTGGCCCTCCAGTTCCGGGAGCTGGGCGTCCCGCTCATTGTCGCCCTCAACATGGTGGACGTGGCCGAGACGCGCGGCATCTCCATCGACATCCCCCTCCTCTCCGAGCTCCTCCAGGTGCCCGTGGTCCCCACGGTCGCCCGGACCAAACGCGGAATCGACGACCTCCTGGATCAGGTCGTAGAGCTCGCCGAACAGTCCCCGGCCTGGAGCCCCGTTCTGATCTCCTACGGCAACGACATCGATCGGAGCCTCGACGAGCTGGACGCGGTGATCCGGCGTGGAAGCCTGCACGGGGAGACCTACGCGCCTCGATGGCTGGCCCTCAAGTGCCTGGAAGGCGACGAACAGATCATGAGCCTCATCGCCAATGACCCGGAGCTGAGCGAAGAGGCCACCGCCATATGCCGGCGGGTCGGCAAGCACACCCTGGACACCCTGGAGGAGAATCCGGAAGGCATCATTGCGGATCACCGGTACGGGCACATCACCGGCATCACGAAAAAAGCGGTCAGCAGCCGGATCGAGTCCCGCTTGAACGTATCGGACCAGATCGACCGGATCCTGACCAACCGGCTCCTCGGTCCGCTCATCATGATGGGGATCCTCTATGCCATCTACGAGTTCACCTTCTGGGCCGGCGCGGGCCCGGTGTCCTGGGTGGAGGCCTTCTTCGGGTGGCTCAAGACGGGCATCGGCGCCCTGCTGCCGGAGGGGCCGCTCGAGTCCCTGGTGGTCTCCGGGATCATCGACGGGGTGGGTGGGGTGCTCGGGTTCGTGCCCCTGATCCTGTTCCTGTTCTTCGCCATCTCCATCATGGAGGACTCCGGCTACCTGGCCCGGGTGGCCTACATGCTCGACCGGGTGCTCCGCTGGTTCGGGCTCCACGGAAACTCCGTGATCGCCCTTTTGGTCAGCGGCGGGATCTCCGGCGGCTGCGCCGTGCCCGGCGTCATGGCCACCCGGACCCTGAGGGATCCCAAGGAGCGCATCGCCACCCTGCTGGTGGTGCCCTTCATGAACTGCGGGGCCAAGCTCCCCCTGTTCGGACTCCTGATCGCGGCCTTCTTCCAGGAGGGCGAGGCGAAGATGCTGTTTCTCTTCACGCTGATCTCCTGGTTCTTCGCCCTGTTCGCGGCCAAGCTCATCCGCGCGACCGTGCTTCGCGGGCCCAAGACCCCCTTTGTCATGGAGCTCCCGCCCTACCGGGCCCCCACCATGAAAGGGCTCCTGATCCACACCTGGGAGCGGACCTGGCAGTACATCAAGAAGGCCGGCACCGTGATCCTGGGCATCTCCATCCTCATCTGGGCCATGATGACCTATCCCGGGCTGCCCGAGGAGCGGGAGCGGGGGTTCGAAGCCCGGGAGACCGGGATTCAAAACGCCTTCCTGTCGCAGCCCGAGGTGCGCCGCCTGGTCCCGGACGCCCGGGCCCTCGAGCACCTACAGGGCCTCGTCGCCGATCTCCGAGGCGCCTCCGAGGCGGAGAAGCGGCGGGGGCTCTCGGAGCTGGAAGACACGAGGCTTGTCGAGGCGGCCCGGAGGATCGCGCTGTCCCCGGCCCCCGCAGGGGCCGCGAAAGATCCTTTCCGCGCCGCCTACACGAGCTATCACGATCGCATCCGCGAGCTGGAGGCGACCCGCAGCCGGGAGCGGCTGCTCGCCACGGTGGCCGGCTCCGTCGGCCACGCCCTCGAGGCGGTCACCGCACCCCTGGGGTTCGACCACAAGGTGAACATCGCCCTGGTCGGCGGGTTCGCCGCCAAGGAGGTGATCGTCTCCACCCTGGGCACCGCTTACTCCATCGGTGAGGACCCCACCCCGGAGCAGGGGTCCCTCTCCAGGCGGCTGCAGAACGACCCGGCCTGGAACCCGCTTCGCGCCTTCGCCCTGGTGCTCTTCACCATGCTCTACGTGCCCTGCTTCGTGACCGTGGTGAGCATCCGCCGGGAGAGCTCGTGGAAATGGGCCGCCTTTTCCGTCGGGTTCAACCTCGTCGTGGCCTACGCCGTGACCTTCGTCGTCTACCAGACCGGCCTGTTCCTGGGGATCGGCGTCTGATCGCTTCGCAAGGACCCGCTCAGCCGCCGCCGGGCGGACCCCGGCCCGTGGATCCCTCCAAGTCGGATCTCGCGGTTCAGACATTTTGCGACCCAAGCCGGGTTTGATTGACAGGGTTCCCGGCCCCGCCTATAATGCATGCCAGACGTCACCGGCAAACAAAGGCCCTGCCCCGCGCCGGCCGGGGTCGGCAACAACGGCCGTTCGACACCGATTTGCAGCGGGGCCGCGCGCTATCGAAAGGATCGGGGCAACTGCAATCATTCCATCTTCGACGGATCTGCATGGCCCGATCCGGCCGGCTCCGCACGGGATGGTCCCTTTGACATGGCAAGGGCGGATCGTCCGCTCTGCGACGGTTGGCGACGCATCGTCTCTCCGGACACCGCTATCGAGGGTCGAGCCCTGGACCGCCACCGGGTACGAATTCCCGCCGAACGCGACGGGAACGGGCCTTTGTGTACTTTTCGGTTCTCGCGTCTTCAGAAAGGAGGGTTGAGGACATGGCCGTGATCACCATCTCCAGAAACTTCGGGGCCGGCGGAATCACGCTGGGCGAGCGTCTGGCCGAGGAGCTCGGCTACCGTTTCGTCAACGACCAGCTGATCGCGGAGGTCGCGGAGGCCGCAGGCGTCTCCTGCGAACAGATCGAGTGCTTCGAGAAGCGGGGAACCACGAAGCTCGAGAAGCTGCTCAACCTGATCGTCAGTCCGAGCTTTCTCGAGCGCCACGCCGAGAAGCACGGCTACGTCCACGAAAAAGCGTACGTGGACGAGGTCAAGTCCGCTCTCATCAAGCTGTACGAGAAGGGCAACAGCGTCATCATAGGACGGGGAGGGAACCTCACCCTCCAGGGATACCCGGGGACCGTTCACGTCCTGCTCGTGGCCGACGACGAGCACCGGCGCCGTTTCCTCATGAGCAAGTACAAGATGACGGAGAGCCAGGCCGACCAAGCCATCAAGCGGGCGGACATGATCAGGAAGCGCTTCCTGGACTGCTTCGATTCGGAGTTCGACCACGACGACCCGAAATTGTATACCATTGTGCTCAACATGAATCATCTCACCATGGACAAGGCGGTTGAAATCGTCAAATCCCTGATTTACCAATAGGAGCACCCGAACGGCCCTCAGTCCGCACACTTCCATCTGAACCTCGACGCGCCTGTGCTCTCTGTGCTCTTGATCCGATGAAGTCGGAATCTCCCCCTTGCTCCTGTGCTGAACCTCACGCTCCCGGACGCGGCGTTCGCCGCTGACACGGAAACGCGGTCCGGCCAGCGGGTCGGGATTTTCCAGGGTGTCTCCCCTGTTCCGGGGGAACCATGCCGGTCGAGTATCGACGCCTACCAGGGGCTGAAAGCCCGGAGGCACAGAGCATCGGACCAACGCCGCCCCGGGAGGAGGCAAGGAGACGGAGCGGCCGTCCGATCCTCTTTGTCGTCCTGTTCCTGCTCTGGGTGGTTTTTTCGGGCCGATTCGACGCTCTTCACCTGGTACTGGGGCTGATCTCCTGCACCATCGTAACCCTGTTCTCGGGCGACCTGATCCCCGAGCTCCAGGCACAAGGGCTTGTCCGGGCGTGGCTGCGGTTCGCATGCTATGTTCCCTGGCTCCTCGGCCAGATAATGCTGGCCAATCTCCGCATCCTCAGGATCGTGTTCCATCCACGGATGCTGGACCTGATCGATCCCCACATCGTCCGGTTTCGAACTCCTCTGGGATCCCGGCTCGCCCTGGTCACCTTCGCCAACTCGATCACCCTGACGCCGGGCACCATCACCGTCTCTGTCAAACGGGACGGCGAGTTCAAGGTGCATGCCGTCGACAGGGTCTCCGGGGACGCCCTTCCCGGTGACATGGAAGCCCGGATCAAGAGGGCGTTCGGGGAAGCCTGACCATGCAGATCCTCTTTTTCGCCTGTGCCGTTTTCCTGATCGTCCTGATGCTCCTGACCCTTTACCGGGCGGCGTTCGGGCCCACCATCCTCGATCGCATGATGGGGGCCAATGCCGTGGGAAGCAAGACGGTCGTTCTTCTGGTGCTCATAGGGTTGATCTACGAAAGACTGGACATGTTCCTGGACATCGCCCTGGCCTATGCCCTGCTGAACTTTCTGGCCGTGCTCACTGCATCGCGATATTTCCAGAAAAGACGGGGACTTTCCGCGAAGCTCTGAACGGTTCGTCCCTCCGTGAGCCGCGCCGGGGGGATCGAGCGCCATACCTGGCGGAAAACGGCGCGGCAGGGAGCGATATCGCCATGACCTGGATTGCGGCTTTCTTCCTGATTGCGGGTCTGGTCTTTTTCACCGGTGGATGCGTGGGCATTCTGCGCCTGCCGGACTGCTACACCCGGCTCCACGCAGCCGGGAAGCTGGACACCCTGGGCGGTCTCATGATGGTCTCCGGGCTGGCCCTCTACAGCATCTTGCCGCTGACCCTGGAATCCGTTCTTGCAGGGGTCAAGCTGATGCTGATCGTGGTCTTCATTTTCCTCTCCAGCCCCACCGCCACCCACGCCATGGTGGATGCGGGAATTCGGGCCGGTCTGGACCCGTGGCGCAAGGAGAACCCGGGAGAGACGTCATGATCTGGCACCTGGACCTGCTCATTCTGACCCTGGTGATCGCGTGTGCCGTGGCGGTGATCTCGGTTCGCGACCTTCTTGGCTGCGCCATCCTCTTCGGGGCGTACAGCTTTCTGATGTGCCTTCTGTGGGCGGTGATGGGGGCCGTGGACGTGGCCTTCACCGAGGCGTCCGTGGGCGCCGGCGCAAGCACCGTGTTCCTGGTGGCCGCCGTCTTCCGCACCACACGGAGGACCAAGGATTGAGACTCACCGGCTTGGTCATCGCGGCCCTCACGGGAGGGGTCCTGCTCTACAGCACCGTGGACTTTCCCGCATGGGGCGATCCCGCCTCGCCCGCCAGCACCCACGTCTCGCCCCACTACCTGGAAAGGGCCATGGAGGAGACCTCCGTACCCAACATCGTGACCGCGGTGCTCGCCGACTACCGCAGCTTCGACACCATGTTCGAGGCCGTGGTGATCTTTGCGGCGGGCGCGGTCTGCGTGATTCTCCTGCGCATCTTCGGGGTCCACACGCGGGAGCGCTACTACAGGCACACCCTGACCGGGGTCACCATCCACGTGATCGGGGACCGGGAGATTCCCGAAGACTCGGGAGCCTTCGAACGGATCGACGAGCTCTGGGTCCCTCACGACATCATCGTCTCCACCATCAGCCGGATCCTCATCCCCTTTATCCAGCTCTTCGCGCTCTACGTGGTCGCCCACGGCCATCACAGCCCCGGGGGGGGCTTTCAAGGCGGCGTGATTCTCGGGGCCAGTCTCATCCTGATGGCCATCAGCACGAACCTGAGAACCTCGCTGGATCGGGTGGGGGAGCGCACTGTCGCTCTGCTGGCGGTTCTCGGCCTCCTGATTTATGCGGGCACGGGGGTGCTGTGCCTGTTCCTGGGAGGCAACTACCTCGACTACGCAGCATTGGCGGCATGGCTCCCGGTCGACCCGGTGGCGGCCCGCTCCCTGGGCATCCTGTTCGTGGAAATCGGGGTGGGCGTGACCGTCATGGCCACCATGATCGCCATATACCGAAACCTGGCGTCCTCGGGGCGCATGGACGAGGGGCTCTGACATGCAGGACCTCCTTCCGACAGTCCTGGCCCGGTACAACTACTGGCTGTACATCGTGCTCATGATGATCGGCTTCTACGCCATGATCGCCAAGAACAACCTTGTGAAGAAGATCGCCGGGATGAGCATCTTTCAGACGGCCATCATCTTGTTCTACATCTCCATCGGCTACAAGAAGGACGCAACCATCCCCATCCTCGCACACGCGCCGGAGGGCGCCCATCACGCCGTACAGGCGGCCGACTATGCCAACCCTCTTCCCCACGTGCTGATGCTGACCGCCATCGTGGTCTCGGTCTCCACGCTCGGGGTTGCCCTGGCGCTGGCCGTCAGGGTGTACAAGAGCTATGCCACCCTGGAGGAGGACGAGATCCGGGAGCGCATGCGAGAGAAAAACGCCGTACAGGAATAGGAGCTTTTCGCCGGGAACACGAGGCTGGAAGCAGCCGTTTTGGATCTGACCCCGGAACCGGACCTCATGAGCCGACACCTGCCCGCTCTCGTCGTCCTCATCCCCCTGCTCTCCGCCATGCTGGTCAGCGGCGCCGGCTGGGTATGGCGGCGGTCCTGTTTCTCTCTCGCCTTCCTGGGCCTGGGAACCACCCTGTTCTGTGCGATGGGCCTTCTCCTGCAGGTCGTGGCTTCAGGCCCCATCCATTACCGCATGGGGGGATGGGAGCCCCCCTGGGGCATCGGGTACGCAGTCGACACCCTGAGCGCCATGGTCCTGGTGGTCATCGCCGGGGTGGCCTTCCTCAACCTGGCGGCCGGGCGCCTGGACATCCGGGCGGAGTACCCGCACAGGGAAGGGGCCTACTACACCCTGTACGTCCTCTTTGTGGCGGGGCTGATGGGCATCGTTGCGACCGGGGACCTGTTCAACCTGTACGTGCTGCTGGAGGTCACCTCGCTCACCGGGTACGCCCTCATCGCCCTGGGCCGGGACCCGGCCCCCCTGGCCAGCCTGCGTTATCTTCTCCTGGGAACCATCGGGGCCAGCTTCTACCTGCTGGGAACCGGCTACATCTACATCATGACCGGCTCCCTGAACATGGCTGACGTGGCCGGGATCCTCCCCGGAACAGGCGGCACCTCAGCCGTACAGGTCGCCTTTCTTCTCTGCATGTCGGGCGTGTGGATCAAGATGGCTTTCTTTCCGCTGCACGTCTGGCTTCCCGGCGCCTACACCCATGCGCCCTCCGCATCGACCGGTCTTCTCGCCCCCCTCATGACCAAGGTCATGGTCTACGTGATGATCCGTCTCATGATCTCCGTGTTCCCTCCCTCCTACGCCCACACCGTGCTCGACCTCGCATCGCCCGTGGTCTGGCTGGCCGCCATTGCGATCGTGGCCGGTGCGTTGATGGCCCTGGCCCAAACTCACATCAAGCGCATGCTCTGCTACATCCTGATATCGGAGATCGGCTACATGGTGGGAGGGGCGTGGCTCGGAAACCGCGCCGGCATGACCGGCGCCATGCTCCACATCCTGAACGACGCGGTCATGACCCTCTGTCTCTTCCTGGTGGTCAACAACGTGGCCTTCAGACTGCGAGGGGTCGGGCTGGAGCACTTCAGGGGCCTTTCGAGGACCATGCCCTGGACCTTCGCCGCCATGACGACCGGCGCCTTGAGCTTCATCGGGGTCCCGCCCACATGCGGTTTCTTCAGCAAGTGGTACCTGATCTCGGGTGCGGTGCAGGCGGGGCATTACGGCTTCATGGCCGCCCTCCTGGCCAGCAGCCTCATCAACGCCGTCCTGTTCTTCCGCATCATAGAGGCCGCATACTTCCAGCCGGCCCCTGACGAGGAAGGACACGAGGCGCACGCGCCCTCCAGGGAGGCCCCCCTGGAAATGCTCGTCCCCCTGATCGCAGCCGCCTTGGCCACGGTGCTCATCGGCCTGTACACGGGCGGCATCGTCACATCGCTCATTGAACACGTTCTTCCCGCGGGCATGACCTGATGGATCCCGTGATCTCCATAAAGCCGCTTCTGGCCGTCCTGGTTTCGGTCGCGGCGGTGCCGCTGATCATCCGGAGCAAGTCCCCGAATGCACGGGAGCTCTGGACCTTCGCCGCGGCCTTCGCAAAGCTCGCCCTGGTGCTCTCCATGCTGCCCGTGGTTCTGGGGGGCGGGCGGCTCGTCCTCAACCTGGTCGAGGTGGTGCCCGGCGTGTCCCTGGCCTTTCGCGTGGACGCCATGGGCCTGCTTTTCGCACTGGTCTCCTCCAGCCTGTGGATCGCCACCTCGGCCTACTCCATCGGGTACATGCGCGGTCTGGACGAGCACGGCCAGACCCGTTACTTCGCCTTTTTCGCCCTGGCCCTCTCCGCCACCGTGGGGGTGGCGTTCTCCGCCAACCTGCTCACCCTGTACCTCTTCTACGAGATGCTCTCCTTCGCCACCTACCCCCTGGTGACCCATCACCAGGACGAGGAGGCCCGTCGATCGGGCCGTAAGTATCTCGCTTACATCGTGGGCGGCTCCGTGGGCCTGGTCCTCCCCGCCATGATCGTCTGCTACGTCGCAGCCGGCACCCTGGAGTTCACGGCCCAGGGCTTCCTGGCAGGTCACGTCGGCCGGGAGACCGCATGGCTCCTTGCGCTTCTGTTCGTCTTCGGCCTGGCCAAGGCCGCGGTGATGCCCTTCCACGCCTGGCTTCCCGCGGCCATGGTGGCCCCCACCCCCGTCTCGGCCCTGCTCCACGCCGTGGCCGTGGTCAAGGTGGGCGCCTTTTCCATCTTCCGGGTCCTGACCGGGGTCTTCGGCGCGGACTTCATGGACCGATGCGGCCTGGACATCCTTGTAGGGGTCCTGGCCTCCATCACGATCGTCACGGCCTCTCTCATGGCCCTTTCCCAGGACGGCCTCAAACGGAGGCTCGCGTTTTCCACCATCGGCCAGCTCTCCTACATCGTGCTCGGCGCGGCCCTGCTGGCTCCCAAGGGCCTGACCGGAGGGCTTCTCCACATCGCCATGCACGGCTTCGGAAAGATCACCCTGTTCTTCTGCGCCGGGGCCGTATTCGTGGCCACGGGCCTCAAGAACGTGAGCGAGATGAAAGGCCTCGGCCGCCGCATGCCCTGGACCATGGGGGCGTTCCTGGTGGGCAGCCTCAGCGTGATCGGCCTGCCGCCCGCCGGCGGGTTCCTCAGCAAGTGGTATCTTCTCATCGGGACCCTGGAGGCGCAGCAGATCGGGTTCCTGGTGGTCCTGTTGGTCAGCTCGCTCCTGAACGCCGCGTACTTCCTTCCCATCGTGTACAATGCCTTTTTCGCACCGCCCGAGGCCCCGGGTTCCTCGAATGGACTACAGGAAGCGCCGGCCTGGTGCCTGGCGGCCATCCTGGCGGCCGCGGCCTGTTCTCTGGTCCTGTTCTTTCACCCCTGGCCGTTCATGGACCTGGCGGAGCTGGCCGTGACGCAAATCACCGGGAGGTAGAACCATGGATGAAGAACGCGAAGTCCCCATCGGAGAGAGAAGCATCCTCAGCCATGAACCCGTACCGGGGTACAGGGGCGCTTTTTACATCACCCTGGCGGCGGGCATGATCTATCTCCTGCTCAGCTTTACTGGAGTGGTCTAGCCATGGAACGAAACACGGGGTGGTTCGACAAGCCTGGACGATTCAAGCTGTTTCTCAGCCTGTTCTTTGTCAGCCTGGGAGCACTCCTGATCGTGGATTTCTTCGTGCCCAAGCACGCCGCGTTTCCCTGGGAAGAGACGCCGTGCTTCTTTGCCGCATACGGGTACGTCTCCTGCGTGCTCCTGGTCCTGGTGGCCAGGCTCCTCCGGGTCTTCATCAAGCGGGACGAGACCTACTATGATCATTGACCTCCCTCCAGGTCTGGTGCTCATCTGCGGCGCGGCGCCGGTCCCCTTGCTCCGGGGAAGGCTGAAGCAGGCCTGGCTCCTGCTCCTTCCCCTTGTGGCCGCAGGAGTGGTGCACACGGCGCCCGAGGGAGCTCACTGGACATTCAGCTTCCTGGGCTACGACCTCGTCCTGGGCCGGGTGGATCGTCTGGCACGGGTCTTCGGGTACATCTTCAGCCTGATCGCGTTCATCGGCTTCCTGTTCTCCCTTCATGTAAAGGACGACCTCCAGCAGATGGGAGCCCTCGTGTATGCGGGAAGCGCTCTGGGCGTCACGTTTGCAGGCGACTTCCTCAGCCTGTACGTCTACTGGGAGTTCATGGCCGTGGCGTCCACCTTTCTTATCCTGGCCCGGCGAACGCCGGCCGCGCGCGCGGCTGCACTGCGGTACATCCTGGTGCACCTGGCCGGCGGCCTGGTGCTCCTGGCCGGCATCCTGATCCGGCTGTTCGAAACAAGCCGCCTGGAAGTGGACTACATCGGCCTGGGCGGACCGGGTTCCTGGCTCATTTTCCTGGGCATTGCCGTGAACGCGGCCATCCCCCCGCTCCATCCCTGGCTCAAGGACGCCTACCCCGAAGGCACGCCCACGGGCTCGGTCTTCCTCTCGGCCTTTACCACCAAGAGTGCGGTCTATCTCATGGCCCGGACCTATCCAGGGGCGGAAGTCCTGATCTGGCTCGGCGCGATCATGACATTCCTCCCCATCTTTTATGCCGTCCTGGAAAACGACATTCGAGGCGTGCTGTCCTACAGCCTGATCAACCAGGTCGGCTTCATGATGTGCGGAATCGGAATCGGCACCGCGCTCTCTCTCAACGGCACCGTATCCCATGCGTTCTGTCACATCCTCTACAAGGCCCTTCTCTTCATGGCCGCGGGGAGTGTACTCCATGTGACCGGTCGCATTCGCTGCACCGACCTGGGAGGGCTTTACAAGACCATGCCCCTGACGTGCCTCTTCTGCATCGTGGGCGCGGCCTCGATCTCGGCCTTCCCACTGTTCTCGGGGTTTGTGAGCAAGTCCATGATCGTCAGCGCAGCCGGACACCATCACA
The DNA here is from genome assembly GCA_964454455.1 of uncultured Desulfobacterales bacterium. Taxonomy (GTDB): domain Bacteria; phylum Desulfobacterota; class DSM-4660; order Desulfatiglandales; family HGW-15; genus JAIPEI01. The sequence continues at coordinate 20,924 of CAYVVQ010000002.1, forward strand.
TGATCGTGATCTGGTTGATGCTTCAGTTCGCTTCGGCCGGCGTTTTTCACCACGCGGGCATCAAGGTGCCGTTCTTCATGTTCTTCGGCCACGACGCCCATATTCGGGCCAAGGACCCGCCCTGGAACATGCTCCTGGCCATGGGAACGGCCGCGTTTTTCTGTATCTTCCTGGGCGTATACCCGCACCCCCTGTACGCCATTCTGCCGTTCCCCGTGGAGTACGTCCCCTACACTGGAGCGCACGTCGTGGGCCAGCTCCAGCTTCTCATGTTCGGAGCCCTGGCATTCACCCTGCTGATGATGTCGGGCATGTACCCCCCTGAGATACGGGCGGTCAATCTGGACACGGACTGGTTCTACAGAAGGGGCGGAGCAGCCGTAACCCGCTGGGCCGACCAGGCCCTCAACCGCCTCAACGCGGCTTCGGAAAGGCTCTTTGTGGACCGTGGGGCATCCGGTCTGGCCAGGGCCTCGACGGACGCTCCGGCGAGGGTCGTTGTCATGTTGTTGTCGGCCTTCTGGCGTATCACCGGAATCCGGGGCGAGGAGCTTGCAGCCAGGAAGACGGCCGTTGCACGTCACGTCCGGGAGGGAATGCTTCCTGCGGGGCTCGGGGCGTTGTTGGCCGGGGTGATCCTGATTCTCGCCTTTCTTCTGGCCTGATGCAACGGGACAACATCCAACCGTCTACAGGAGGGAAGCCATGGTTTCCTTGGAAGAGCTCAACAAGATCTACCTGTTCAAGAACCTGGAGGCCGAAATGGTTCAGAGCATTCGGCCCTTGGTGGAGCTGCGCGACTTTCAGAACCGCGAGGTCATCTTCCGGGAGGGAGACAAGGCTCTCTACTTCTATATGCTCCTGCGCGGGGGCGTGCTGCTCGAGGTTCAGGCATCGCCGTCCATCCTGATCTCGCTGGGGGCCATCAAGCCCGGGTTCTCCTTCGGCTGGTCCGCGCTGCTGCCCGAGGAATCCAACTACACCAGTCACGCGGTCTGCACCGAGGCCTCGGACGTTCTCATGATCCCGGCGGGCAAACTCATCTCTCTGATGGAAGCCGACCAAAGCATGGGATTCCGGATCATGGAAGGCGTGGTTCGGATTCTGAAGCGAAGGCTCGAGCGGCGAACCGAGCAGTTCCTGAAAACCCTTCGAAATCACCCGGACATCAAGGAGCCCTTCTGGGAGTAGCCGGGTCCGGGAGCCCGCCACCCTGGACGCCCTTCCAGAGCGAGCGACCGCTCGCCTTGTGCGTGATTTCACAAAAAAATATTGAACCGGGTTCAGCTTCGGTGCTATAGTGCTTCGACCGTGTAAGCATCCAGAAAACCGGTATAAGCCCAGGAGTATGCGGGGACCGCGCCGGACCGAGCACCGGGTGGGAATCGGAAGATCCTGCGAGCGCCATGCCCATTCAGGTAAGGAGGAGGTCAGCCAGTGGAAGAGGAACGAGAAGTCATGGAAGTGGACGTGCTGTTTGTCGGCGGAGGGGTGGCTTCCCTCAGCGGAGCGCTGCACCTGGTAAACCTCGTCAACACGCACAACGAGAAGGCGGAAGCAGGCGGCGGAGGGGAGCCCCTTGACCCGCCCATGATCGCCGTGCTCGAGAAAGGCCCCTACGTGGGCGCCCACAGCCTCTCCGGGGCCGTGATCGATCCGTCCCCGCTCAAGGAGCTGGTCCCGGACTACCAGGAAAAGGGAGCCCCCCTGGACGCCGAGGTCCGGGAGGAGGAGGTCTGCCTCCTGACCCGAAACGGCAAGATCAAGGCGCCCTTCACGCCGCCGCCCCTGAACAACCACGGCAACTACGTGGTCTCCCTGTCCAAGCTCACCGAGTGGCTGGGCGGCCTCGTGGAGGAGCAGGAGACTTACGTGTTTGCGGGCTTCGCCGGAACCGAGATCCTCTACGACGGGGACCGGGTGGCCGGCGTGCGCACGGGAGACAAGGGCATCGGCGCCGACGGGGAGAAAAAGGGAAACTACGAACCGGGCATCGACCTCAAGGCCAAGGTGACCGTGTTCGGCGAAGGGCCCCGGGGGAACCTGACCAAGTCCCTGGTGGAGCGCTTCGGGCTGGACCGGGGGAGGAACCCGACGAGCTACGTGGTCGGGGTGAAGGAGCTCTGGGAGGTGCCCGAGGGACGGATCCAGCCGGGCAAGGTGTTCCACACCATGGGTTACCCCCTGAAGAGCGACACCTACGGCGGCGGGTTCGTCTACGGCATGAGCAACAACCAGGCGGCCCTCGGGCTTTTGGTGGGGCTCGACTACGCCGATCCGGCGCTGGACCCGCACATGGCCTTTCAGAAGTTCAAGGAACACCCCGTCGTCTCCGAGATCATCCAGGACGGCACCCTGACCCAGTACGGCGCCAAGACGGCGCCCGTGGGCGGGTACTTTTCCATTCCCAAGCTCACCTTCGACGGCGGGATGATCGTGGGAGACTCGGCCAACCTGTTCATCAGCCAGAAGATCAAAGGCGTCCACGTGGCCATGCGATCGGGCATGCTGGCGGCGGAGGCGATCTTCCAGTCCCTCCTCGCAGGGGACAGCTCGGACGCCAAGCTCAGCGCCTACGAGCGGAGCCTGTACGAGAGCGAGATCGGCAAGGAGCTCCACAAGGTCCGCAACTTCCACCAGGCCTTTCAAAAGGGGCTCTGGACCGCGCTCTTCAAGGCGGGGCTCCAGTACGTGCTGGGCGGCCGGATCCTCAAGGACCGCCTCCCCGCCGAGCCGGACTTCGCCCATCTGCGCTCGATGAAGGACGTCTACGGGACGGATTCGCCGACCCCGGAGCAGACCGGCGCCGTCAAGTTCGACGGCAAGAAGACCTTCGACAAGGAGACGGACGTCTACTACTCCGGGGCGACCCACGAGGAGCAGCAGCCCGTCCACCTGAAGGTCCTCGACCCGGGTATCTGTTACAACGAGTGCCTCCCGAAGTACAACGCGCCCTGCCAGCGGTTCTGTCCGGCCAACGTCTACGAGATGGAGCTCGACGAGGAGACCGGAAAGCCGAACCTCAGGTTGAACTTCTCGAACTGCCTGCACTGCAAGACCTGCGACGTCAAGGACCCGTTCGAGAACATCATGTGGGTTCCGCCCGAGGGCGGCGGCGGACCGAAGTACACGGCCATGTAGGTGGTCCTCTCCGGCCGGGGTGGGCGATCCGCCCTCCCCGGCCGGTGCCGCTTTAATTCCTACCATCATGGGAGGATACCCGGGGTTGACGGGACCGCGAGCGGGATGATACCAGCGAAGCGGTGAGGACGATGGACCCCCACCCGGAAGGAGAGACACCGACATGGATGCCGTAACCCCGTTCCTGGAGGTCACGGAAGCGATCAAGGAGCTCGGCGGAGAGGACCTGGAGCGCTGCATGCAGTGCGCCACCTGCACCGGCGTGTGTCCCTGGAACCTGGTTCGCTACTTCTCGCCGCGGGGCATGATCCGCCTGGCCCAGTTCGGGCTCGAGGGGTTCGAGAGCGAGGACTTGTGGCGGTGCGTGACCTGCAACAACTGCGTGGTCCACTGCCCGAGAGGACTGCACATCATCGACATCCTGCGCTCCATGCGGATGATGATGAACGAGACCGGCTCGGTGCCGCCCTCGCTGAAGGGCCCGCTGGGAAGCGCCTCCAACCGTGGCAACCCCTGGTCCGGCGATCCCGAGGAGCGGACGGCGTGGGCCGAGGGACTGGAGATCCCGCCCTTCGAGGAGGGCATGGCCCACCTCTTTTTCACCTGCTGCACCCAGGCCTACGACGCCCGCAACCAGAAGGCCGCCAGGGCCCTGGTCCGGGTGCTTCAAGCGGCCGGCGTCCCCTTCGGCATGCTCACCGAGCGGGAGCAGTGCTGCGGCGATGCGGTGCGCAAGATGGGCGGCGAGGAGGTGTTCGGGAAGCTCCTGGAGAACAACATGGGGCTGTTCGAGGAGAAGGGCGTCCGCAGCATCCTCACCGCGTCCCCCCACTGCTACAATGCCTTTACCAAGGACTACGCGGAGTTCGGGGGCGACTACCGGGTCCGCCACTACACGGAGGTCCTGGAGGAGGCCATCGACCGGGGCGGCCTGACGCCGTCGAGGGAGCTGGGGAAAACCGTCACCTATCACGACCCCTGCTATCTGGGACGGCACAACGGCATCTACGAACCCCCGCGGCGCGTCCTTCGGGCCGTTCCCGGCCTGGACCTGGTGGAGATGGAGCGAAACCGGGAGGACAGCCTCTGCTGCGGCGGGGGCGGGGGCGGTCTCTGGAACGAGGTCCCCGCGGACGAGCGGTTCGCCGTGCTCCGGGTCCGGGAGGCGCTCGAGACCGGCGCCGAACTGCTGGCTGCGGCCTGCCCCTACTGCATCATCATGTTCGAGGACGCCGTCAAGACCCTGGGGAAGGAGGAGGAGCTTCGGGTGGTCGACGTCGCCGAGCTGGTGCTCGAGTCCCTGGAGGAGGCATGAGGGTGGATCTTCGAAAAGGCCGGGACATGGAAGATCGAATCGGGTTTTACGTCTGCCACTGCGGCTCCAACATCGCCGGGAAGGTACGCGTGGAGGAGGTCCGGGACTACATCGCCGGGGAGCCCGGCGTGGCGGTCTCCCGGGACAACCTCTTCATGTGCTCCGACCCCGGCCAGGAGATGATCGAGACGGACATCCGGGAGCAGGGGCTGAACCGCGTGGTGGTGGCCTCCTGCTCGCCCCGCATGCACGAGCGCACCTTCCGCGCCGCGTGCCAGCGTGCAGGCCTCAATCCCTACGAGGCCTTTCACATGGTCTGCATCCGGGAGCACTGCTCCTGGGTGACCGAGGACGAGAACGAGGCCACCAAGAAGGCCATCGACCTCTGCCGCGCGGGGATCCACCGCGTGCCCCTCCAGTACCCGCTGGACGCCAAGGTGGTCCCGGTCAACCCGAACGTCCTGGTGGTGGGCGGCGGCATCGCCGGCATGCAGGCGGCCCTCGACGTGGCGAGCGCCGGGTTCAAGGCCACCGTGGTGGAACGCCAGCCCACCATCGGCGGTCACATGCTCCAGTACGACAAGACCTTTCCCACCCTGGACTGCGCCTCGTGCATCGGCACGCCCAAGATGGTCTCCGTGGGCCAGAACCCGAACATCGACCTTCTCACCTACAGCGAGGTGGAGGCGGTGGACGGGTACGTGGGGAACTTCCGCGTGCGGGTGCGCAAGAAGGCCCGCTACGTGAACACGGACAGCTGCACGGGGTGCGGCGAGTGCGCCGAGGTCTGCCCCGTGACCCGCCCGAACGAGTGGGACGAGGGGCTCAAGGACCGCAAGGCCGTCTACCGTGCCTTTCCCCAGGCCGTGCCCATCACCTTTGCCATCGAGAAGAGGGACCGGGCCCCCTGCGTCCTGGCCTGCCCGGCCGGCATCAACGTGCAGGGCTACGTCCAGCTCATCGGGCAGGGCCGCTACGAGGAGGCGGTGCGCCTGATCATGGAGCGGCTCCCGCTTCCCGGCGTGCTGGGCCGCGTCTGCCCCCACCCCTGCGAGACGCAGTGCCGCCGGGCGGAGGTGGATCAGCCCGTCGCCATCTGCCGCCTCAAGCGCGCGGCCGCGGACCGGGTGGACCTTCAGTCCCTGCCCAGGCCCGAGATCGAGGAACGGGACCGGCGCGTGGCCGTGGTGGGCTCCGGTCCCGCCGGCCTGAGCGCCGCCTACTACCTGCGCCTCAACGGCTACCGGGTCACGCTCTTCGAGGCGCTTCCCGCCCTCGGGGGCATGCTCCGGGCGGGCATCCCGGACTACCGGCTCCCGCCGGAGGTTCTGGACCGCGAGATCGACCACATCCTGGGGCTGGGCGTCGAGGCCCGTACGGAGACCCGGCTGGGCGAGGCGTTCACCCTCTCCGACCTGAAGGAGCAGGGCTTCGACGCGGTCTTCCTGGGCACCGGGGCGCACCTGGGCATGAAGCTCCGCATCCCGGGCGAGGACGACCTCGAAGGGGTGGTGGACGCCGTGGACTTCCTGCGGGAGGTCAATTTGGGCGGGGGGAGCGCACCCGGCCGACGCGTGGTGGTGATCGGCGGGGGCAACGTGGCCGTGGACGCGGCCCGGACGGCCCTCCGCATGGGGTGCGAGGAGGTCCGGATCGTCTACCGCCGCACCCGCGGGGAGATGCCCGCCTACGAGGAGGAGATCGAGGAGGCCCTGGCCGAGGGGATCGAGATCCACTACCTGACCGCCCCGGTCCGCATCCAGGGGGAGAACGGACGGGTCACCGGGTTCGACTGCATCCGGACCGAGCTGGGCGAGCCCGACGGGAGCGGACGCAGGCGGCCGGTGCCGGTGGAGGGCTCGGAGTTCACCATCCCCTGCGACGCGGTGATCCCGGCCGTGGGCCAGCGTCCCGACGTCTCCTGGGTCCGGGAGGAGAACGCCCTCTCCTTGACCCGCTGGGACACCTTCGAGGTCCACCCCGACACCCTGCAGACCGGCCTGGAAGGCGTCTTTGCAGCGGGCGACGCGGTGACCGGACCGGCCACGGTGGTCGAGGCGGTGGCCGCGGGACGCAGGGCGGCCGATGCCATGCACGCCTACCTGCAGGGCGGGGACCTCTCCTCCTGGGAACCGATCCCGGCGGTCCCGGAGCAGACCGGGGACTGGGCCGAGGTTCCCGAAGGGACGGCCCCGGAGGCCCGGGCCGAGGACGAGCTCCTGCCCGTGGAGGGACGGGCCGCCTCCTTCGACGAGGTGAGCCGGGGCCTCGCCGAGGACGAGATCCGCCGGGAGGCCCTGAGGTGCCTCAACTGCGGGGTCTGCTCCGAGTGCATGGCCTGCGTGGAGGCCTGCAAGGTGGGGGCCATCGACCACCAGGCCAGGGACGAGGTGGTGGAGCTCGAGGTGGGGAGCATCGTGCTCGCCACCGGCTTCAACCTGCTCGACCCCACGCCCATGACCCAGTTCGGCTACGGCCGGTACCCCAACGTCTTCACCAGCCTGGAGTTCGAGCGGCTCACCAACGCCACCGGTCCCACCACGGGCGAGATCCTGGTCCGGGACGCGGAAGGCCGCTTCGACCGCCCGCCGGAGAGCGTGGCCATCCTCCACTGCATCGGAAGCCGGGACGTGAACTACCACGAGTACTGCAGCCGCGTCTGCTGCATGTACGCCCTGAAGTACGCCCACCTGATCAAGGACCGGGTGGGGGAGGAGACCGCCGTCTACAACTTCTACATCGACATGCGGTGCTTCGGAAAGGGCTACGAGGAGTTCATGAACCGCGTCCAGGGCGAAGGCGTGAAGCTGGTGCGGGGCAAGGCGGCCCGGGTCACGGACAAGGCCGAGGACCCGGAGGAGGAAGGGAAGCTCATCGTGCTCGCCGAGGACACCATTCTCGGGAAGATGATGCGCATTCCGGTGGACATGGTCCTCCTCTGCTCGGCCATGGAGCCCCGGGAGGACGCCCTCGAGACGGCCCGGTTGTTCGGTCTGAGCCTGGGGCGCGACGGCTTCTTCCTGGAGGAGCACCCCAAGCTCGAGCCCGTCTCCACGGCCAGCGCCGGGGTGTTCGTGGCCGGGGCCTGCCAGGGTCCCAAGGACATCCCGGACACCGTGGCCCAGGCCAAAGGGGCGGCCGGCGAGGCCATCAGCCTCTCCGCCCTCGGCAAGGTGGAGGTGAGTCCCCTGACCTCCTTCATCGACCCGGACCTCTGCTCCGGCTGCCAGACGTGCCGCGAGCTCTGCGCCTACTCGGCCATCGAGTTCGACGCCCGGCTGGGGGTGAGCGTGGTGAACGAGGCCAAGTGCAAGGGCTGCGGAAGCTGTGCGGCCCACTGCCCCAGCGGCGCCGCCAAGGTCAGCCACTTCACCGACCGGCAGGTGTTCGCGGAGATCGAGGGGTTGATGGCGTGAAAGGCGGTGAATGGTGAAGGTGAAAGTGGAATTCCAAGGACCAAGGTTAAAGGCTCAAGGTGGAAGGTGGCAGGTGGGGCGAGAGGTGAACGGTGCCGGTGAGGGGTGACGAAGAATCAAGATCGAAAAACCAAAACACAGACACATCGCTTGGAGAACACCCAAAACCGCTTAGGGAGCAGGGCATGAGCGAGCAGGAACCGATCATCGTGGCGTTCGTCTGCAACTGGTGCACCTTCACGGCCGCGGACCTGGCGGGGACCTCCCGGCAGAAGTACCCGCCCAACGTGCGGCTGATCCGCATGATGTGCAGCGGCATGGTGGACCCCAAGTACGTGCTCAAGGCGTTCTTCGAGGGGGCGGACGGCGTGCTCATCGGCGGCTGCCACCCCGGGGACTGCCACTACATCAACGGCAACTACAAGGCCCGGCGCCGGGTCGCCCTCATGAAAGCGGTTCTCGCCCAGTACGGTCTCGAGGAGGACCGGCTCTGGCTGCGGTGGATCGGGGCGAGCGAGGGGAACGTCTTCGCCGAGACCATCCGGGAGATGACGGAGAAGGTGAAGGCGCTGGGGCCCACGGAGCTCAAGAAGGAGCTGGTCGCGTGACCGCTCCCGGCGGCGGCGTCCTTCGGAGCCGGCGCAACGGGGGACGAGCCCCCTTTTCATGGAGGTTTGGTGAACGATGACGAACTGCGCGAAGCTGCCCGTCGAGTCGGGAGACGTCAATGAAGCGCTGAGGGGCCTCTTTTCCGGCCTGCTGGAGCATGAACGGGTCCAGGCCGTGTTCCTGCCTATGCGCCAGCCCGACGGGGTCATGGTGATGCACACCCTGGTACGGGACCCGGATCACCTCGAGGGGCTGGACCCGCTGGCCCCGGTGACCCCCACGAGCGCCGCCCGGCTCCTGAGCGCTCTCACCTTCCAGAAACCGGGGTACCGGATCGCCGCGTTCCTCCGTCCCTGCGACTACCGGGCCTACGTGGAGCTCGTGAAGCTGAAGCAGGCCGACCGGGAGCAGATCCTGGTGATCACCACGGACTGCGAGGGCCGCCTGGAACCGAAGGAGTTTCCGGGACTGGCCGCGGAGGCCGGGGAGCGCACGGCCACGGCTTTTCACGAGCGCTGCGCGCGGGGCGACGACACCCTCCCGCTCGTCCAGGCCTGCCGGGTCTGCGAGCACCCGGTCCACGGAGGCGCGGACATCGGGCTGCGCCTCTTCGGTGCGGACCTGGAAAACGAGCTGGTGCTGTGCGGCCAGACCGACGCCGGGGCCGAGGCCCTGGACGCCCTTGGCCTGGAGGAGGCCGAAGAGCCGGAAGCCCGCGCCGACATCCTTCAGGACCTGGTCGGCCGGCGGACCGAAGAGCGCGACGCCATGATGAAGGCGTACGGGGACAAGAGCTCGTCCTTCTCGGCGCTCAGGGACGTCCTCAAGACCTGCATCAACTGCTACAACTGCCGGGCGGCCTGCCCGGTCTGCTACTGCCGGGAATGCGTGTTTCTCACGGACACCTTCCGGCACGACCCGGAGCAGTACTACCGCTGGGCCGGGAAACGGGGGCGGGTCAAGCTGCCCACCGACACAGCCTTCTTTCACATCACGCGCATGCTCCACATCAGCACGCTCTGCGTGGGCTGCGGCCAGTGCTCCACGGCCTGCCCCATGGACCTCCCGGTCATGGAGCTCTTCCGCACGGCGGCCGGGCGCACCCAGCCCTGCTTCGAGTACGAACCCGGGCGCAGCCCGGACGAACCGCTGCCGCTCTCCGTGTTCGAGGACCGGGAGTTTCTGGACCTGACCGCGGAGTAGGGGACAGGAGGCCCTATGGCTGAACAGAACCCGGGCGCCGTCCTGGTGATCGGGGCCGGCGTCGGCGGAATCAAGGCGTCGATCGATCTGGCCGAGCGAGGCTGCCGGGTGATCCTGGCCGAGTCCTCGCCGGCCCTGGGAGGCATCCTCTCCCAGCTCGACCATCAGTTCCCCAACAACCACTGCGGCCTCTGCCGCATGCTCCCCGCCTGGGAGCGGGACGCGGCCTCGGACTACTGCATGCGCAAGGGGCTGTTCCACAAGAACATCCGCATCCTGCCCATGACCGAGCTGGCCGGCCTCGAGGGCGAGGCGGGGCGGTTCGAGGCCGTCCTGCGCACCCGCCCGCGGGGCGTGGATCCGGAGCGCTGCATCGGCTGCGGGCGATGCGAGGAAGCGTGCCCGGTGGAGGTGAAGGACGGCTTCAACGAGGGGCTGTCCGCGCGCAAGGCGATCCACCGGGAGGTCCCCCACAACGTGCCCTTCTCCTACGCGATCGACTTCGGGGCCTGCACCCGCTGCGGGGAGTGCGTCACGGCCTGTCCCACCGAGGCCGTCTCCCTCGAGGGGGAGGAGACCGAGGCCGCGTACGAGATCGGCGCCGTGATCCTGTCCCCCGGGTGCGGTCTCTACGACCCGGGCCCGCCGGACGCGTACAACTACAACGCGCTCCCCGACGTAATCACCAGCCTGGAGCTGGAGAGGCTCCTGAGCGGATCCGGTCCCACCTCCGGAAGGCTTCTCAGGCCCTCGACGGGTGAGCCCGTCCGGAGCGCGGCCTGGATCCAGTGCGTGGGGTCCCGAAACGCGCGGCGCGGCCAGGACTTCTGCTCCTCCATCTGCTGCATGTTCGCCCTCAAGGAGACCCTGCTCGTCAAGGAGCGCTCCCCCGGCACGGAGACCGCCGTCTTCTACATGGACATGCGGGCCTACGGGAAGGAGGGGTACCGCTACCAGCTCCAGGCCGAGGCCGCCGGGACGGAGCTGATCCAGTGCCGGGTCCACTCGGTGGAGACCGGACCGGACGGCCGTCTCTATCTCAAGCACTACGTGGAGGAGGAGGGCGTGGTCCGGGAGCGGGCCTTCGACCTGGTGGTGCTCTCCACCGGGCAGGCGAGCACGCCCGAGATGCGGAGGCTCGCCGAGGCCTGCGGCGTGGAGTTGAACGGGTGCGGGTTCGCCCCGGGCATGGGATTCGACCCCGTGGCCACGAGCCGCCCGGGCGTCTTCTGGTGCGGGTCGGCCACGGGGCTGAAGGAGATCAGCGAGACGGTGCTCCAGGCCGAGGCCGCCGCCGCCGGCGCCGCGGCCCAGGCCGGCCTCCCCTCCGAACCTCCCGAGTCCGAAGCCCCGGCGGCGAGGGACGTCTCCCGGGAGCCCCCCAGGGTGGGGGTGCTGCTCTGCCGGTGCATGGACGGGCAGAAGGCGGACCTTCCCTGGGAGGAGATCCGGGAGGACCTCGAGTCCCGGCCGGATGTGGCCTGGGTCCTGGAGGGGGACCGACTCTGCCGGCCCGAGGGGCTGGCCGAGGCCGCGGCAGGGCTCGCCGGGGAGGACCTGAACCGCCTGGTCGTGGGCGCCTGCGCCCCCTACGTCTACGACCGACGGCTCCGGGGGCTCGGCCGGGATCTGGGCCTCGCCGAGGACCTGGTGGAGGTGGTGGACCTGAGGAGCGCCGGGCTCGGGACCGGAGAGCCCGGAGCGAAGCGCCGCCTGGCCGCATCCACCGTGACCTCCGCCGTGCTCAAGCAGAAGCACCGGGCGTTTCCAGGGACTGCAGCGGTCCCTGCGATCCGGAACGTGGTGATCGTGGGCGGAGGCCTGGCCGGAATGACCGCGGCCCTCACCGCCGCCGAGGGGGGTCTCGACGTCTGTCTGCTGGAGCGGGAGGACCGGCTGGGCGGAGAGTCCGGCAGGAGGCGCTACACCCTGGACGGCCTGGACCCCGTCGCCTTCCTCCGGGATCTCGAGGAGCGGGTGCGGTCCCACGAAGGCATCGAGGTGCGCACGGGCGTGGAGCTCGCCGGCCTGAGCGGCGAGCCGGGCCGCTTCGTCGCCCGGGCTCGGAAAGGGGACCAGGAGGACCACCTGCCCTGCGGTGCGGTGGTTCTGGCCACCGGGGCCCGGGAGGCGGAAACGGATGCGTACGGCTTCGGCCGGAGCGATCGCATTCTCCGGCAGGGGGATTTGGAGGCCCGGCTGGCTGCCGGGGAGCTTTCGGCGGAGGCGCTCGGCCGGGTGGTCATGGTCCAGTGCGCGGGGTCCCGTGACCCGGAAGGGCGCGCTTACTGCAGCCGGATCTGCTGTGCGTCCGCCCTCAAGAACGCCGCCAGAATCCTGGAGATCCACCCCGAGGCGGAGGTCTACGTCCTCTACCGCGACCTCATGAGCTACGGCTTCATGGAGTCCCGCTACCGGGAGCTCCGGGAGCAGGGCGTCCAGTTCATCACCTACCGCCTCGAGGAGCGACCCCGGGTGGATGTGGAAGCGGACCGGGTCACGGTCCGTTTCCAGGAACCGGTCCTGGGCAGGCCCGTGGAGGTCCACCCCGACCTGCTGGTCCTGAGCACCGGCCTGGCACCGCGGGACAACCGCACCCTGGCCGGTCTTCTCGGGCTGGAGCTGAACGAGGACGGTTTCCTCCAGGAGCTGGACCCCAAGTACCGCCCGGTGGACCTGAACCGCCCCGGCGTCTTCGCCTGCGGAACGGCCCACTCTCCCAGGAGCATGAGCGAAACCGTGGTCCAGGCCCGCGCCGCAGCGGCGAGGGCGATCAACCTCCTGGGCCGCGCGGTGCTGCCCGCATCGCGGGCCGTGTCCGACGTCCGTCATGCCCTCTGTGCGCTATGCGAGGCCTGCATCTCCGTCTGCCCGTTCGAGGCCCGCGTTCGGGACAAGGACCGGATCCGCGTCGTTCCGTCGGCCTGCCAGGGATGCGGGCTGTGCGTGGCCGCCTGCCCCAGCGGGGCGGCCTGGCTGCCCATGTTCACCGACCGGCAGGCCATGGGCATGATCGAGGGGTTGATGGACTGAGAAGCGGTGAGGGTGAAGGTGCGGGTGAAAGAAAAAACTGGGGGCGTCCCCTAGAAACAGATCGTTTTCCTTAAGAACGTCCCCTAGTTTTTTCAGTTGGTGAGTTTGTTGAGAAACGTCCCCAGGGAGGCG
>CAYVVQ010000002.1:33872-54767 GCA_964454455.1 uncultured Desulfobacterales bacterium
CGTCCCCTAGTTTTTTCAGTTGGTGAGTTTGTTGAGAAACGTCCCCAGGGAGGCGGTACTTCATGGAAGAGGAAACCATTCAGCTGGACGGCGTGGACGCCGGCTTCAAGCGCGAGCTCGCCCGCCGGCCCGAGGGCCGGAACCTCATGGCCTGCTTCACCTGCCTGACCTGCGCCGCGAGCTGCCCGGTGGCCCAGGTGGACAGCCGCTTCAACCCCATTCGCATCATCCGCATGGCCCTGCTGGGGTTGAAGCAGGACGTGCTCGGAAACGAGACGCTGTGGCTCTGCTCCAGCTGCTACACCTGCCAGGAGCGGTGCCCCAACGACGTGAGCATCACCGATTTCCTGACCCTCCTCAAGAACATGGCACTGGAGGAAGGCCACGCGCCCCAGGGGATCCGTGCCCAGGAGGACCTGGTGCGCACCCACGGGCGGATCTACCCGATGGACGACTTCGACAACAAGAAACGCCGGAAAATCGACCTGCCGCCGCTGCCCACCAGTTGCGATGTGATGGGCAAGCTGTTCGGCGAGTGATCGCACAAGGGCTGTCTTGCGCTTCCGGTCTCTCCAGGGGAGAACAATCTGATTTCCTCAGAACGGGGTCAATCACTCCGAGGTGATGATCGAAACCTTGCGGCGGCATGTAAAATGCCGCCCTACACCGGGGCACGAGGGATGTCCTCTCGGCAAATCGCTCCGGCGCCGAAAGGATCCCAAACCATGACATCCCATCGTGCAGGCCGGATCGTGCCGGTCCTTCTGCTTCTGCTCCTCTGTGCGGCGCCGCAGGGCGCCCTTGCGGATCGCGTCAACTGGCGGGGGTTCGCCGGCGGCAAGCAGCAGGCCGAGGCGTCGGGCAAGAAGCTCATGGTCTACTTCCGCACCGACTGGTGCGGATACTGCGATCGGATGGAAAAGTCCACCTTCGCCGACGAAAAGGTGGTCCGTCTTCTCGAGAAGCGATTTGTGCCGGTGAAGGTCGATGCCGAGGAGGAGCGGAAGCTCGCAGCCGCCTTCCAGGTGCAAAGCTACCCTACGAGCTGGTTTCTCACGCCCGAGGGCGAAAAGCTCCTCTTCCTCCCCGGATACGCCCCGGCGGAGCCCTTTCTCCACGTCCTGCGGTTCATCCACGCGGACGCCTACGAGGAAATGAGCTTCGAGGAGTACCTGGAAGCGAACCGGTAGCTCAGCGCTTTCTCGACCGGCCGTCCTGCTTCGGCAACGACAGACCGAGCCGCTTGATTCGCCGCCAGAGGGTGCTCGGGTGGATCCCGAGCGCGGCGGCCGTGGCCGCACGATTCCAGTTGTTCCTCTTCAGAGACTCCAGCAGAAAGTCCCGTTCCACCCTCTGCCAGGAGAGGTCCCCGGGAGCCTTGCTCCCGCCATCGCCTTCGCCGACGCCGGTCTTTCGCCGGAAATCGTCCGGGAGGTGCTCCACCCCGATCCAGCCCCCCTTGCAGACCACCGTGGCATACTCGATGATGTTCTCCAGCTCCCGGATGTTGCCCGGAAAATCGTGGGCCATGAGCAGCGAGACCACTTCCGGGGCTACACCCTGGATCTCCTTCCCGTTCAATCGGCCGCAGGTCTTCACGAAATGATCGATCAGCAGGGGGATGTCCTCCTTTCGCTTCCGGAGCGGGGGCAGTTCCATGCGGACCACGTTGATCCGATAGAAGAGATCCTCCCGAAAGGCCCCGCTCGCCACCCTGGCCTCCAGGTCCCGGTTGGTGGCGGCCACCACGCGCACGTCGACCTTCTCCGGACGGGTCCCTCCCAGAGGTTCGTACACGTGATCCTGAAGGAACCGGAGAAGCCGCACCTGGAGGGACAGGGACAAGTCCCCGATCTCGTCCAGGAAAAGGGTGCCTCCCTGGGCCATGGCCACGCGGCCGGGCTTGTCCCTTCGGGCGTCCGTGAACGCCCCGGCCTTGTATCCGAACAGCTCCGACTCGAGCAGGTTGTCCGGCAGGGCGCCGCAGTTGATGACCACGAAGGGACGGTCCTTCCGGGGGCTCAGCATGTGAATCGCCCGGGCGAACAGCTCCTTGCCCGTTCCGCTCTCCCCCCTCAACAGCACCGTGCTGTTGCTCTCCGAAATCTGCTCCAGGACCCCGAAAAGTCGATGCATCTCCCGGTTTTTGCTGATGATGTCCTGAAAGGAATGGCGCCCCGAGAGCTCCCTGCGGAGCGCCTCGACCACGCTGAGGTCCCGGAAGGACTCGACCCCTCCGATCACCTGGTCCGCGCCGTCCCGCAGCAGGGCCGTGGAGATGCTCACGGGGATCCGGTCGCCGCCTGCGCTGACAATGAAAATGGACTGATTCAGCACCGGGGCGCCCGTCTCCATGGTGTGTCGAAGCGAGCAGCGGGTCTCGCAGATGCTGGCCCGGAAGACCTCCCAGCAGCGGCGCCCGATGGCCTCCTGCCTCGGGATGCCCGTGATCCGCTCCGCCGCCTTGTTGTAGGAAGTGATGCGCCAATCCGCGTCTACGGTGAACACACCGTCCGCAATGCTGTCCAGGATGATCCTGGTCCTCTGCTCGAGGGTGTCTTCCATCGGGTTCCATGCCTTGCCGGGGGAGGGTCTCCGCCGCCCGGACGGTCCTTCGCCCCCGATCGTCGACCGGCCGGGCCAGGGCGTCCCCATGTCCCCGGAACGATCTCGGGCAGGGCCGGTGATTCGATCCAAACAGGCTAGTGATCGCCCATTTCTCCCCTCGGGTCAAGCCTGATTTGTGCCCCCGCCACGCTTCACCTCCCGGACGGTTCCACGGGACCGCCTTCGAGGGGAAACGCCCACGGACAGGAGTCGGTGTTGACTCGGGCCGGCGCCTTGCTTACAATAGGCGCATTCTCGAACGTGATCGTCCTTCCACCCAAGCTTACGGGGACGTCCGACCATGCCTCACCGAATCCTGATCGTTGACGACGACCCCGATGTGACCCTGTTTCTCTCCACGGTTCTCAGGGACAACGGGTATGCGACCGAGACCGCCCGAAACGGCGTTGAAGCCCTGGATCGACTCCGAAGCGATCCCCCCGACCTGATTCTTCTGGACCTGATGATGCCCCAGAAGAGCGGAATCGGTCTTCTCTCGGACCTCGGGGATGACACCTCCCTCAGCCGGATCCCGATCATCATGGTGACGGGCGTGGCCGGCGAAACCGGCATCGATCTGGACGCCTTTCTTCAAAGGAGTCAGAGCACGGAAAACGGTTCCAGGCCCGTCCGCATCGACGGGTACATCGAAAAACCGGTCGAACCCGACAAGCTGTTGACATGCATCCGGGAGACCCTCAGCTGACGCCCGAACAGGGTCCCGCCGTAGCCCTGGCGGGCGACGCAGCGGATTTCCCCGCCCCGCTCGACGCGTTCTCTTTCCAGCTGGAAAGGGTGCTGGGATGGCGGCTGACGGCCCTGGCGTCCCCCGGGGCCGAGGCGCTCGAGATGCCTTCGACGCTGCGGAAGTCGATCGTGACCGCTTCCGGAGTCCGAGACCTCCTCGAGATCTCCCGGCCGGACCTCGTCATTGTCGCGGGCGGGGACCCCGCTCTTCTGACCCGAATGCGGACGCAGGCACCCGAACCCGTCGGGGTCGTGGACCTCGCAGCCGTCCGCCGCCTCCTCGACCTGACACCCGCGATGGCGCGCGAGCGCCCTTCACGCCTGCTCGACCGCCTGCCGGACCCCATCTTCATCGTCGACTCGCACTTTACGATCCGAATGGCCAACCAGGCGTTCCTGGAGCTGTTTCCGGAGGGCGGGGCCCGGATCCGGGGACGGTCATGCCACGAGATCCTGTACGCCAGGGAGGCCCCCTGCCCGTGGTCCGACTGTCCCCTGAGAAGGGAGGGCCGTGCCCGCAGGATCGTTTGCCACCGCGACTATCGCCTCGCGGACGGCAGCTCCACCCGGCGATTCGAAGCCGCTTTCAGCCCCATCCACGAGGCCTCCGGCGAGCCGGACCGCTATCTCGTGAGCATGCGCGACGTCACCGCCCGCGTGGAGCTCGAGAGCGAGCTCCAACGCTCCCGCTCCAGGTATCTCCAGCTCTTCGAGCACGCCCGGGAGGGCATCTGTCTCTTCGATGCCGACGGCCGTATCCTGGAGTCGAACACGAGCCTCTGCCACCTGCTCGGCTACCTCCGGGACGACCTGCTCGCCATGAAGGTCCCGGAGCTGGCCGAGGGTGTGTCCGCGAAGATCCTGGCGCTTCACCCGGCCGACCTCCAGATCCTGGGCGCCGTCACCGTGGACATGACCTTCCTGCGAAAGGACGGACGCGACATCCCTGTGGAGACGGACATCGTCTGGCTCCCGGAGGAGCGCATCTTTCTCCTCATGGTTCGGGACATGACGATCCGGAAGCGGCTGGAAGAGTCCCGAAGGCTTTACTCGGAGAAGTTGAAGACGGAGGTGGATGAGAGGACCCGGGAGCTGAGGCGCTCGCAGCAGGAAACCCTCCTTCAGAAGCAGTACGCGGAAGGCATCATTCAGGGCACCCCGGTGCCCGTGCTGGTGCTGGACCGGGACCACCGCATCACCTTCTGGAACAACGCGTGCGAGGCGCTGACCGGGTTCACCAGCGGGGAGATGATCGGAACGGACCGTCAGTGGGAGCCGTTCTACCCCGAGCCCAGGCCCACCATGGCGGACCTCATCCTCGAGGGCGACCCGGACGCCATCAAACGGTTGTACGATTCCGAGAGGCTCCGGAGGATTCCCCTGATCGACGGGGCCTGGGAGGCGGAGAGCTACTTCCCTCATATCGGAAAGGAGGGAGCGCACATCTACTGCACCGCCGCCCCCATCCGGGACGAGAGCGGGGAGACCCAGGGCGCCATCGTCACCTACCAGGACGTGTCGGACCGCGTGAACATGACCCGTGAGATCGAGCGCAGGGAGGCCTTTGTCCAGAACCTGGTCCACAACTCCATCGACGGGATCATCGCCACCAACCCCGAAGGCGTCATCGTCATCTTCAACCGGGGGGCCTCCAGGATTCTGGGGTACGACCCGGAAGAGGTCCTGGGACGGCTCAGCCACCAGGACATTCTTTCGCGGGAGACCGGCCGCGACGTGATAGGGGCCTTCTACGGCGAGCGGTACGGACCTCCGGGTAAGCTTCTCAACATGGAGTCCGAGCTGCTGAACCGCGAAGGCGATGCCATTCCCGTCCGACTGTCCGGAACCCTCCTCTACGAGGAGGGGAAGGAGGTGGGAAGCGTCGTCTTCGTCCAAGACCTGCGGGAGATCCAGCGCCTCCAGAAGGAGAAGGAAAACGCCGAGCGCATGGCGGCCGTCGGCAGGACCGTGGCCGGCCTGGCCCACTACATCAAGAACGTCCTGAACGGTCTCAAGGGCGGCGGGTACGTGATCAACTCGGCCCTCCGTCAGAAGGACATCCCCCTCGTGGCCAAGGGCTGGAGCATGGTGGAGCGGAACATCGAGCAGATCTCCCACATTGCCATGGACATGCTCACCTACTCCACGTCCCGCCGGCCCCGGTACGAACCCGTGGACCCGAACGAGCTGGCCACGGAGGTGCTGGATCTCGTGTCGGAGCGAGCGAAGCTGGCCTACGTCCGGCTCGAGAGCGAGCTGGACCCGGACCCGGGGACCGTTCCCATGGACCGGACCGGGATGCACAGGGCCCTCCTGAACCTGGTCAGCAACGCCATCGACGCCTGCACCCTGGAGGGGATCATGGACGGCAACGGTCGCGTTCACCTGCGGGTGGATCGTCCCGCCGGCCGGGGGGTCCGCTTCACGGTGAGCGACAACGGGACCGGCATCGAGCAGAGCACCCAGCAGCGGCTGTTCAGCGACTTCTTCACCACCAAAGGATACAAGGGGACCGGACTGGGCCTCCCGGTGACCCAGAAAATCGTCCAAGAGCACGGGGGTCGGCTCGACTTCGAGACGGAGCCCGGCAGGGGCTCCACCTTCACGATCCTGCTTCCGGACCTGCGGCCCTCGACGTCCGTCGGGGGCCGCACCACAGGCTCCTAGCGTGCGATGTACTTCCGGGCGTACCGGCGGACGTGGTGACCATCGAGCACGTGAAACTGCCGGATCCTGCGCAACGCGACCGGGGAGAACACACCGATGGGCAGGTAGAGGATCCGCTTCCCGAGCCTCGAGGCCAGGCTCCGGCACCAGCCGGAGGGCGGATCGGCGGCCACGTAGACCACGTTTTTCTCGAGGCTGTAATCCAGCGCCGCCATGAGCAGGCGCTCGGGCTTGTTCCGGCCCACATCGAAGAAGGGGTCCCTCCAGATGTCGTAGACCCGGAGCGGCGGGTAGGTGAGCATGAAGCCGCCGTACTGGCAGCGACTGATTCCCGGGCCCTCCATGACGCGGCCCGCCGGCGTGCTGTAAAAGGCCATGTCCGACTCCTGGCTGTGCTCACCCAGCCAGGTGACGCACCAGGGGAAGGCCTCGTTTCCCTCGCGGTCGGGGAGATCCGGGTCGAACACCACCACCACGGAACCGACCCGTCCTCGCACCGGCCGCTCCTCGCGCACGTAAACCGTTCCCCGGTGCCAGTCTCGCAGGGTCTCGCGGATGTCGAGGCCGTCCAGCATGGAGGCGGTAAACGGAACCACCCGCGTGCTTTCCTCGGTCTTGATCTCGAGGGCCTTTTTCATCAAGCGCGCCCCATACCCTTCGACGATCACGTCCTCCGGCGGGTAGGAGCAGATCTGCACGCCCTGGAAATCCCGTTTCCACGATTCCCGGTCTCTCCTGGAGCCCTTCCTCCGGCCCGGAACCGGCACCAGCCGCCGGCGGAAAGTCTTGAGCCGGCGGTGGAACCGGATCCGCCTCTGGTCCAGAAACAAATCCTCCCCTCGAAGGCGAAGCACGGGGATGCCGGGCGCCTCCGTCTGCCAGGGATACTCGCTCCCCTTTTCCCACACCTCGTAGGCAAAGTTGTCGTCCGCCGCCCCCCGGGCGGCCACCACGAGCTGGTAGAAATCCGGGGCCAGCCCTCCGTTGACCAGGGCGTAGTTCCTCGCGAACCGGTTCAGCACGCGCACCTGGGTTCGGGTCAAGCGTTCCTTGCTGTTCTTCCAGTAGCCCTCCCGCGCGATCCGGATCAGCTCCTGGTGCAGCTCGAGCCGATCCAGGGTCCGTGCGGTCCCGGCGGCCCTGGCGGCCTCGTATCGAGCCGTCAGGAAAGGCATCTCCGTCATGACCTCCCGGCTCGATTCCTCGTGCAGGTGCGCCAGTCCCACGCCCTCCCGCTTCCGTCTCCCGATGGGCTCAGCCTGGGAACGCTCGATGTATCCGAGAACGCCGGGCAGGTGATAGAGCCCCCCCACGAAGAGGACACGTCTTCCCTGCGCGCTCAGGCTCCTCAGGCGATAGGCCATGGCCCGCTCGCGAAGCTCATCCTGCTCGCTCCGCTCGTGGTGGCGGTGGATCCGGAGGTAGGCCCGGGTGTATTCGGCGTGGCCGATGCGCGTCAGCGCATAGGGATCCGGCATGGAGGCGTGATCCAGGGGGTAGCCCTCGGTGTCCCGGTCCACGAAAAAGACGGGGAGGTCCCGCGACAGGGCGAGCCTCGCGGCCTCCACCTGCCCGTCCGTGGGCTCGAGCAGCATGTAGACGAAGGCGCCGTCCTCTTCGACGTAGTGGACCACCGACAGGAACGGCAGCCGCCTGACGCCCTCGAGGATCACACGGCGCAGGGTGGGAGGGTACTCCACCGCCACGCAGTCCGGCCGGAACGCCTCGAACTGCCTCCGCACCTCGAGAGCGAACTCCAGGCGATTGTGGAGGATGGGGACGAAACGCACCCCCCTGCGCTCGATGACCTCGTTAGTCTTCGTCATCCTCTTCGAGCAGGCCCTGGAAGTACTCGGCCGCCGTCTCATCCAGGATCATGGAAGCTGCTTCCTTCATGCACTCGATCGCCTCGGTCCCCGGTCTGCTCGGATCGCGCCTTTCCCCGGTTTCCACGGCCAGGCGCTTGAGCGCGTAGCGTGCGATGTTGATGCCGTCACGGACGGAGTAGCGCTCCTCCGCCTCGTGGGCCGCCTGGAGAAAGTCCACCACGTACTCCAGGATCTCCTCGTCCGCAAAGGGCAGGTTCTCCTTGAGGATGAGCAGCTCCTCGTCCTGCTCCGGGAAATCGATGTAGATCCGGGGCTGGAGCCTGGAATGGATGTACTCGGGCAGCTCGAATGTGCTGGCGTCGTCGTTCATGGTGGTGCAGAGCCGGAAATCGCTGTGGGCGCGGACCTTGACACCCGCCACCACGGACTCCACGTACCGGCGGTTGTCCATGAGCGGGGCCAGGGAGGCCCAGCTCTTCTCGCTCATGCGGTTTCCCTCGTCGATGACAACCACGCCCCCCTTGATCATAGCGGTGACGATAGGGCTGGCCATGTACTTGATTTTTCCGGCATCGGAGAGGACGGGGGTGACGATCAGATCCTCGGGACGGGTGTCCATGGTAGCCTGGTAGAGGTAAACCGATCGGCCCAACGTCTTGCCGGCGTGGTAGGCGAGGGTGGTCTTTCCCACACCGGGCTTCCCCACGAGCCGGGGGTTCAGCGGGTAGTCGTCTTGACCGATGACGAGCCACGAAGCGAGGACCTGGGTGATCAGATCCTCCCGCCCCACCCAGGTCATGGGAATCTCGTCCGGTTCGCTGAGCTGAAGCTCCACCCCGTCGATGTTCACCTTTTCCATAACCCTTGCCCTTCCCTTCTTCCGAACACCACTACCGTTTCCAGCCGCAGGGGGCCTCAGGGCCTCCCCCGTCCCTTCGTCCCGTCAATCGCTCCCCCGCCCGCGGCGCCGGAGCTTCTCGTTCAGTCGATCCTGTATGAACGCGGCAAGCGCCTCCATCTCGCTCCAAGGGGCCGAGGGCACGCCCCGGGCGAGCGATTCCACCTCTTCCTCGGGTATGTCCGAGGAGCGGTTCACCATGAACGCGTCCACCTCACCGCCCTCCGCAACCTTTCCGCACGCCCCGGCGGCCCCGACGAACTCGTCGTCGACGAAGATGGGCACGACGATCTTGACCATGCCCGCGTCGCACTCCTCCACCACCGGCTCCCGCGTGTTCCTCGCCATGACCGCCATGTTGCTGTGGGCGACGGCGCAGATGAAGGTCTGCGCCTTGGGAACGGACTGGATCCTGGCGCAGAGCTCGTTGCCGAACACGGACTGGTCGGTGACGCCCACCCCCTCCACGTCGTAGACCCGCGGCCGCATCCCGGAGGCCTCGTGGATCTCGCGCTCCAGGTCGGCCCAATCCTCCACCGGTAGAACATCCGTCAGCTTCATTCCGTCGATCCTCCCGGGCAATGCCCTTGCCACGTCCTCAAAAAGCGCGCCCCGTGATGGGACACCAACATAACACATTCGCGACGCCGGTCAACGGGAAGAGACCGCCGGCCCAAGCGCCCGCCCTCGACGTTCCCCGTGGAGAGCAAAGCCCTGAAATGCAAAGAGGCCACCAGGATGACCTGGGGCCCCTCAACGCACATTCCCGAAGAATGCGGCCGGTCGACTTGCTCCGAGCTCAGTCCCCGATGGGAATCGCCCGGGACGCGTCGTCCATGCAGTTCTCGAGGTCCTTTTCGTCGACCTTCTTGGGGTTCTGGAGATCCATGACCCGGCATACGTACTCGTTTCCGGCCTTGTCCTTCACCCACACGAACCTCTTCTCATGCTCTGCCATTGCTTTTCTCCTTTCTTTGGTCATTTCTGTTTGTGTTCATTCCTCAATCCGGACTCATAGCTTAGTCACTCGGCGAATGGGGGTAAATAGGGCAAGCACCCCATTAGAAGGCAGAAAACACCCCAATTTGAGTGGGCTTCAGAGGGTCAGCTCGAGGCCTGCACCACAGCGGGTACAGCGCTCTCCGAAATGCGCCTCCATGATCTCCCCGGCCCGGTCTCCGGTGCAGTGGCAGGGTGCGATCCGGTCGACGCCCAAGGCTTCCAGCCGTGCGGCGATCTCCCGGATGCCGGAAGGGTCGTGGTGCATGAGATGGAAACCGCCCACGAGGAGCCGTACGCGATCCCGAAAGCGATCCGCGACCTGCGTCACCACCTCCACGATGCCGGGATGGGCGCAGCCCGTCACCACCGCCAGCCCCCGCTCCGTCTCGACCACGAGGGCCTGCTCCGGAATGCCGCCCCCCATCTCCCCCGTGGTGTGGACGCCCGGAACGAGGAGGCGTTCTTCGCGGACGATCTCGCACCGGGCGCCTCGGGAGCCGACGAAGTCTTCGAACCGCGCCGGGAACGAGGCCGGGACGTGCACGCTGAGGCGGCTGTTCACGGCGAGGACGCCGCCCAACCCTCCGCAATGATCGTCGTGGGCGTGGGACAGGACCACGTGCCCGATCCGCCGGGGATCGAGCCCCATACGCGCCAGGTTTCCCAGCAGGCCATCGGGCTCCGCACCCGTGTCGAAAAGGATGCACCCCTGGGGCAGGTCCAGGAGGCAGGCGAACCCCCAACCCGGTTCCAGGTCCTCCCGAAGGGACACGTTGTCGTACACCACGGTGACGGATGACTTTTCAGGATTCATGAACGACTCTCCCGTCCCGGCTTTCCTCCGGGCCACCGGGCGGCCGCGTCATGGGTTGGGACCTCCCGGCGAGGTCACCATTCCGCGCACGCGGCGGGTTAACCTCACCGGAAGGTCCGACAAGCCGGGCCCGCCCCTCAGGACGAGGATTCACGGGACTCGAGCTCTTCGATCCTCTGCTGGATGGCTTCCAGCTCCCGTCGGACCGCTTCGGCCTCCTGCTTCAGGTAGCCCGCCTCGTCCTCCGGGTTCACTCCGTAGGGTCCGGCCGCGGGACCGTACGTGGAGCCCCAGCCCCACTGCGCTGCGGGCGGGGCCGCCCGCCAGCCGAATCCGCGCCCGGGGCCGAAACCGCCGTACCCGCCGCGGCGAAAGCCCCGGCCGAAACCGCCTGCGCGGCCGAACCCCAAGCCCGATCCGTAGCCCCCCGCGCGGGAGCCGCAGACTCCGCGGCCCCATCCGGTCATGGAGCCCATCCCTCTGGGTCCTCTTCCATCGAATCCAGGCATGTCTCAACACCTCCTTTCACTCTGAACCGCCTCTTCTGCGTCGGCGTCGTCTTCGACCTCCACCAGGGGGCAGCGCGTAGGTCCCGCCCTCGATCCTCAGGGTCTTTCCCGTCACCAGGGCATCGGCCACCACCGAGCGCGCCTCGGACAGGATCCGGCCGAACGTCTGGCGGGAGACGTTCATCACCTCGGCCGCCGTGGTCTGGTCCAGGCCCTGGTGATCGATCAGGCGGATGGCCTCCAGCCCTTCCAGGGGAAGCAGGGCCACCTGCCTCCCCCACGGGGGCGTCCGGTCCGGCTCGAAGGTCCCGGCCACGGGTCGTCCCTGAACGAATCGGGGCTTCCTGGGTCTCGGCATGCGCCCTCCGTTTTGGTCATTCGCCCATAATATAAGCAGCGCTCTTCAGAGAGTCAAGAGGTTTTTCGGTCGCTCGCTCATTTTATCGTGAAAATTTCCACCAGCCGCTTCACGTCCTCCAACCGGTCCTTGGGCGCGATGAGGGTCCGGTCGCCGGCTCGAACCACCACCAGGTCGCTGACCCCCACCAGCGCCAGCATCTCCTCCGGCCGATCGCAGAAGACCAGGTTGTTCCCGGCGTCCAGCAGGCGCGCGCAGCCTTTGACGCGGTTGCCGGCTTCGTCGCATTCGAGGAACTCCTGGATGGCCAGCCACCCCCCGACGTCTTTCCAGGAAAACGCGCAGGAGACGCAGCGGACATCACGGGCCTTCTCCATGACGGCGAAATCGATGGAAATCCGCTTCAAGGGGCTGAACCCGGACCTCAGCGCCTCCTCCCAGGCCTCGGTTTCCATGGCGTCCACGGCAACGGAGAGACGCTCCACGTGCTCGGGAAGGTGCGTTTCGAGCTCCTCGAGGACGGCCTCCGCGGTCCAGACGAACATGCCGGAGTTCCAGAGGTGGCGGCCGGACGCCAGATACTCCCTCGCGGTCTCCACGTCCGGCTTCTCCCTGAAGGAGGCCAGGTGAAAGTGCTCGATACCGTCGTCCTCGGCCGACCTGTCCCCCGTCTCCAGGTAGCCGAAACCCGGGGCCGGGTAGGTCGGCTGGATCCCGAAGGTGTAAAGCGCGCCGCTCTCGCGAGCCGCCCGGACCGCGGAGAGCAGGGTCCGCTGGAACAGGTGTACCGGCTCGATCAGATGGTCCGCCGTCAGGACGACCATCACCGGGTTGCCGAACCGCTTCCTGGCCATGAGCACGCCGAGGCAGACCGCCGCGGCCGTGTCCTTGCGCTCGGGTTCCCCCACGATGTTGCGCGGCGGAAGGTTCGGGAGCTGCTCCGCGACAAGGTGGGTGAACCGGTCATTGGTCAGGACCAGGATCCGGTCGTCGGGGATGAATCCGGCGACCCGGTCGTAGCTCTTCTGAAGCAGGCTCCGCTCGTCGAACAGGCGTGCGAACTGCTTGGGCCTCTCCTCGGTGCTGAGCGGCCAGAAGCGCGTCCCCACCCCTCCGGCCATGATCACGGCGACGAGGTCTTGATCCGCTCGATCCATGTCGTCCTCGAGATGAAGCTACACCATCTTCGTTTTCATGATCTCCAGCATGGTGGCGTCCACGCGGGACATCCCGATGCGCCCGATCCGGCTGAAGTTCCGGATGGTCTCCTCGGCCGTGGCGCCGACGAACCCTTCGGTCTCGCGGATCCCGTGGCCGTTCAGGGCCATGTACGCGGCCCGGATGGCGGAGTCCGTAGAGCTCACCACCTTGAGCGCGCACCCGCTCTTGGCCCCGTCGCACAGCATCCCGCCCAGGTCGCTGATCAGGCTGTTCACGGCCAGGGTGATTCCTTCCAGGTCCCGGCCCTTCAGCTGGTAGACCACCGCCACGGCCGCCCCCACGCCCGCGGCGATGGCGCACCCGCAGAGGGGGGAGAGGTCTCCGGTGAAGCACTTGATGTAGCTGTTCATGAGATGGGAAAGGGCGATGCTTCGAAGGATGCGGTCCTCGTCCACATTGAAGAACCGCCCCACGTTGTGCGGGACCAGGATCGCCACGATCCCCTGGTTTCCGCTTCCCCCGCTGGACATGACGGGAACGTTCAGTCCGGCCATCCGCGCGTCCGTGGCCGACGCCGCCAGCACCTTGCTGGAGGAGACCACGTCGTCCAGGAGAAACCCCTTCTCCACGAGCCTGGAGACGTAGTGCCCGACCCGCTCGAGCCCCTGCCCGGCCTCGGCGGCCCGGAGGTTCATCTCCACGCCGCGTCGAACCGCCTCGCACTGCTCCCGGCCCATGCCCTCCACCAGATCGATCAGGTCCGAGACCGAGCAGGCCGCCAGCGCGCCGCGGTATGCCTGGGCCTCAGACACCCCGCCCGAGGTCTCTTGCCGGAAGACGACGACCCCGTTCTTTTCCAGGAGGATCAGGTTCGTGTGCCCGCCCTCCACCACGGCCCGGGCGCTCTCCTCTCCCGCCGCCACGCAGACCTCGATGCGGAGATCCGTGCAGTCCGGATCGTAGGTGATGCCGGCCCGCTTGGACTGGATGAGCTCCCTGGCGCGGGAGATCATCCCCGGGC
Source organism: uncultured Desulfobacterales bacterium (assembly GCA_964454455.1). Lineage (GTDB taxonomy): Bacteria > Desulfobacterota > DSM-4660 > Desulfatiglandales > HGW-15 > JAIPEI01. Next base: position 47,486 of record CAYVVQ010000002.1, read on the forward strand.
GCACCGCGCTCAAGACCTCCATGCGCAGGTCCGGACGCCGGATCAGGCTCCCCAGGACGCCGGCCATGAGATTGCCCTTTTCACCGTCGGTGTTGGGGACGACCACGGCCAGGCCGTTCTTGTAGACCCCGGGATCCACGGTGATCCGAATCTCGTCGGGCTCTCCCCGGATCTCGGCCGCCGCGGTGCTGGCGGCCAGCGCCACGGCGATCGGCTCCGTACACCCCAGCGCCGGGAAGACCTCCCTTTGGAGCACCTCGTCGAGGATGTTCACGACAACCCCCTTGCGCCCGATCCCCGGGGCGGTTGGTTGGAAGGGCCCTCGCCGGGCCTCTTCGGGTCTGCCCGTCGCCCGCTTCAGCCGGCCCCGCGGATCAGGGCCTCCGCCACCCGGTCCGGGTGAAGCCAGAGGGTCTCGTGCCCTCCGTCGATCTCCATGAGAGTACAGTCGTCCCCGGGGTTCATGCCCGGCATGGTCGGGGCCTCCGCCGTGTGGCCCCGGGCCTCCAGCTCGGCAATGACCTTGTCCCAGCACCAGCCTCCGTGCCAGGCACCGTGAATGAGAACGAAACGCTTTCCCATGGGCGACCTCCTCAACGAGATTGGGTTGACGAATCGAGCCTCCGGTCATGGCGGACACAAGGGTCCTCGTCGGCTCCAAGGCTCCGGTCCCAGGCGTACATCCGGGCCCGATCGAGCGGCCGGACGTGCTCTACGATCCACTCCCGCATCTCGGCCCCGGCTGGCAGAGACTGGGGGCAGCAGATGAAGTCGAGCTTCACATCCAGCGCGTCGGCCGCCTTCAGGGCCAGGACCGGCCAGATCTCTCCGATGTCGCCCACCACGGGCAGGCTTCCGGGCAGCCTGGCAAATCCCGACATCTCCATGCGAAACGGCATGCCCATGGTCTTGGACTTGGGCAGGCCCTCCTGAACGGCCCTGGAGACGCCCCGAACCGTTCGTTCCTCCTGCCAGGCCCGATCCAGGTTGGGGTCCAGGTCGATCCGGACGACGGCCTTCTTCTCCAGGGAGAAGGTCCACCCCCCCTCCCAGTCGGCCCAGACGCCGTGACCGGTGTAGGTGTCGAACGGTCCGTCGTGGATCTCCTGGGAAAGGGCCAGGGCGGACTCCACGATGACGTCCGCGCCGGCCAGAAGCTCGGCGATGCGCCGGCAACGGTTCGAGACGGGGATGGAGTCGCCGACCGCCATACCCACCTCCCCGCCTCCCACGAGCTGTGGAACCGTCACCAAGACCGGCAGGGCCCGGGCCGCGCCGGCCCCGAGCATGGTCATGGGGTCTGCTCCCCGCCCGGCCACCTGTTCAAAAGGGAGCCCCCGTTTCCGCGCCAGGGCCAGGACATCCCGGGCCACCCTCTCGGTGCGCAGGCCGGTCGGGTAGGCCATGTTGCCCGCGGCCTTGATAATGGTGGGACCTTCCAGGGTTCTCATTCGGCGGTAGAGATCCGGATCGACGGGGATTTCCGCGTGGAGCGCTGCGAGCGCCTCATCCGAGAGCAGGCTCACCTCGAACATGCCGTCCAGGGGAAGCGACCCTGGGGGCAGTCCGAGAGCCCGGCCGTCGATGCGCTTCACCCGTTCCAGGGATCCGCCCATCTCGTGGTTGACCACGGCGGAGCTCGTGGAAACGCCGTCCACCAGCCCCTTGTGCATGAGCTCCGCCAGGAGCGTGGTTACGCCTTCATGGAGGTTCGGGCCGCTCCCCACCACGGCGACCACCGATCCGCCGCGCTCCTTGGCTCGGACCACGGCCCGGGCGGCCTCCGCCACCCGCTCCCGCGTCTCGGGCTCGAGGCCCTCCTCGATCTCCCGCACCACCGTTCGATCCACCGTCATGGGCCCTTCCTTTCCAGCGGGCGGTCCCGCCCTTGGTCTCGCTGCGGCCCGCTCCCCCGGCGAGGTGCGGAACGCCGTTTCATCGGCGCCGCACACCCGGTTGGGACCGCATTCCGCGATGCGCCGCTCCTTCGAGCAGATCCGCCACCACCCGGGCGTGGCGGCGGGCAGCCCGGCGGTTCGCGAGCACGGCCCGCCTGGCCCGCTCTCCCCGCAGGACCCGCTCCTCCGGGTCTGCCAGGAGGCGGACGGCCTCCCGTGCAAGCGCCTCCGCATTCTCGACCGTGCCGCCCGCACCCTGCTCATCGAGCAGCGTCACGGCGTCCCGGAAGTCCTCCATGTGGGGTCCGTAGAACACCGGCTTCCCCCACACGGCCGCCTCCATGGGGTTCTGCCCGCCCAGGGGCACCAGGCTCCCCCCGCAGAAGACCAGCGTGGCCGCACTGTAGAGGCGAAACAGCTCCCCGAAGGTGTCCAACACCAGAACCGCTGCGGTCCGCGGTTCCCCCAGATCCCGGAGCTTGCTCCGCATCTGGCAGCGGTGTCCCCGCCTGTGCGCCAGCTCGACGATCTCCGGCCCTCGTTCGATGTGGCGCGGGGCCAGCACGAGGACGGTGCGGGGAAAGGCCGTCAGGATTCGCTCGTACGCGTCCAGGACCCGGGCCTCCTCTCCGCTACGGGTGCTCCCGGCCACGAGAACCGGCTCCCGATGCTGGAGGTTCAGATCCCTGCGCACCGCCTCTTCCGCACCGTCCTCCACCCGCTCGGCGAGCAGGTCGTACTTGACGTTGCCGTTCACCTGTACGCGGCGGCCGTCCGCGCCGATGGCCCGGATCCGCCGCGCGTCCTCCTCCGTGATCATGCTGAAGGCGTCGATCCTGGAAAGCACGTTCCGAAAGAAGAAGCGGAATCGGAGATATCCCTCCAGGGAACGGGGGGAGATCCGGCCGTTCACCAGCGCAATGCGGATCCCGAGGGCGTGGGCTTCCTCGATCCAGGTGGGCCAGAGCTCCGTCTCGAGGAAGACCAGCGCGTGGGGACGGACCCGTCGGAGCGCCTTTCGGACGGAAAACGGCAGGTCCACCGGTGCGAAGACCAGGGGGAAGGTCTCCCCGAACAGGCTCCTTGCCAGATCGAAGCCGTGCTCCGTGGCGGTGGAGACCAGCACGGAGCATCCGGGAAGGTCCTTGTTCAGCGCCCGGATCATGGAGGCGGCCACCTGGATCTCGCCCAGGGACACGGCGTGAACCCACAGCCGCGGACGGCCCGTGAGGCGGTCTGACGCGCCCCGGGGAACGAAACCGAGGCGCTGGCGGAACCCCCGACGGTACCGCCCGCTCAGTCGGGAGTAGAGCCGGAATGCCGGAAGGCCGGCCGAGGCCAGGGCGTAGGCGGCGGTCTTGTATGTCGCGTCGAGGAGGTTCATGGGGATGGGTTGACTTGTACACGGAATCCGCCTCCGTGTCAAAGCATCACGGGGATCCGCAGAGCCGTTCCGCGACGATCCAGCCCACCACGGCGAGACACTCCGCATCGAGAAAGACATCGGTTGTTTCCGTTCATGTCCCCGTTGCTCCTTCCCGGCTGGAGCGTCTCACGCCCCTTTTCCCTGGGCCTCCAGCCGACGCAGCCAGGCTCCATTTCGGTCCTTGATTCACCCGGAGGCTTCACGCTAGATTGTTGCGGATGTTCACAGCCACCAAATCGACGGGGAGGTGTTGATATGAAAAAGATCCAGCGGGCCATCATCAGCGTGACGGACAAGTCCGGCGTCGTGGAGTTCGCCGAGTCGATCGAGCGGTTCGGCGTCGAGATCCTCTCCACCGGCGGCACGGCCCGGGCCATGCGCGACGGGGGCGTTGCGGTCCGGGACATCTCCGACTACACCGGGTTTCCCGAGATGCTCGACGGCCGGGTGAAGACCCTGCACCCCAAGGTCCACGGGGGCCTTCTCGGCATGCGCGACAACCCGGAGCACGTGCGCCTGATGGAGGCCCACGGCATCCTGCCCATCGACCTGGTGGTGGTGAACCTCTACCGGTTCGAGAAGGCCGTGGCCCGGGAAGGCGTCACCCTGGCCGAGGCCATCGAGAACATCGACATCGGCGGGCCCTCCATGCTCCGCTCCTCGGCCAAGAACTTCCGGGACGTCACCGTGGTGGTCGACCCGTCCGACTACAGCGTGGTGCTCGAGGAGATGGCCGCGAACGACGGCTCCACGACCCTCGAGACCCGTTTCCGGCTCGCCCGCAAGGTGTTCGCCCTCACGAGCGCCTACGACGGCGCCATCACCCGCTATTTGGACTCGGCGGAGCTCCCGTAGGCGAACGCCTCTCCTTGTCGGCGCAGGGTGCGTTCTTGTGCACCGGACGGCCCTTCTTCTCGCAGTAGACGGCCTGGAAGGTCCGGCAGCTCCCGGAGCCGTCCAAACCTTCCTGCTCGGGCCACCTCGCGTGGCGGCAGCTCATGTCGCAGAACTCCATCGGGCACCCCTCGCGATATTGTGACAGCGGCGATGGACCCGCTGAGGGAGGAAGCGGCATCGGGGTGATCGGGGCTGGGGCGGACGGGCGGGAACCGCCGGGGGAATCAGGACGGGCCCGGGTCGGCCAGAGCCCCCCGGACGGTCTCGGCCAGTTGATCGTAGCCGAACGGTTTCACCAAAAAGGCGCGGATTCCGAGCTGCCGGGCCCTCTCCGGATCCACCAGGTCGCTGTAGCCGGTACAGAGCACCACGGGCTTCCCCGGGCGCCTCTTCTGGATCGCCCTCACCAGGTCGGCCCCCGTCATGCCCGGCATGCTCTGGTCCGTGATCACGAGGTCGTACCCGTCCGGGTCGTTCTCGAAGGCCCGAAGGGCCCCCGCGGCGTCGGTCCGGGCTTCCACCCGGTACCCCAGCCTCTCGAGCATGCTCCGGCCCACGTCCACGAGGGACGGCTCGTCGTCCACCAGCAGGATGCGCTCCCCACCGCCCGGCCCGGGTCTTGCGCTGTCCGCTTCCACCCCCGGTTCCTCCCCCAGAAGCCTCGGCAGGTAGACGGTGAACACCGAGCCCTCGCCCGGCCGGCTTCGCATCGAGATCCCCCCGCCGTGGGACTTGACGATCCCCTGGACCACGGAAAGGCCCATCCCCGAGCCCTCGTCCACGTCCTTGGTGGTGAAGTAGGGGTCGAAAATCCGCTCCAGGATCTCCTCCGGGATCCCGTGGCCGGTGTCGCTCACCTCGAGGCGGACGTAGGGCCCCGGCTCCAGGTCGGGATCCTCGATGATCCCCGGAGGATCGATCCGGACGTTTTCGAGACACACGCCCATCCGGCCGCCGTTCTCCCGCATGGCGTGGAAGGCGTTCGTGCAGAGGTTGATGAGGATCTGGTGCACCTTGGACGACTCTGCTGCGACGATGGCGGGCTCCTCGGGCAGGTCCACACGGATGTCCACGCTGGCCGGAATGGTGGATCGCATCAGCCGCATGGCCTCCTCGACCAGGACCTCCATCCGCACCGGTTCGAGCTCGGGGTCGGTGTAGCGGGTGAAGGTCAGGATCTGTCGAACCACGTCCCGGGCTCGAATAGAGGCCGTGCGGATCTCCTCGAGGCTCCTTTCGGTGCGCTCCTGAAGCGCCGGATCGCTCAGGGCCAGCTCGGCATTGCCCACGATGATGCCCAGGATGTTGTTGAAGTCGTGGGCGACGCCTCCGGCCAGCGTGCCGATGGCCTCCATCTTGTGGGCCTGCTGGATGCGGGCCTCCATCCGTTTCCGTTCGGAGATGTCCTGGAGCAGGGCCATCATGCGGACCGGCCGCCCCTCGCCGTCCTTCACGAGCCACCTCCGCACGGCCACGGGAAAGGGGGTGCCGTCCCGCCGAACCGCTTCCTTTTCGTACTCCCCGGAGTAGCCCTCCTCCAGGACCTTCTCCTCGACGCCACCCTCCCTCTCCCGATACGGCTCGGCCGTGAGCTCCAGATCATGGCGGCCCCGGAGCTCCTCCAGGCTGTACCCGAGCATCTCCTGGTAGGCCCGGTTGGCCTCCTCGATCCGGCCGTCCAGGGAGAGGAAGACGATGCCCTCGCGGCTGGTCTCGAAGAGACTGCGGTAACGCCGCTCGCTCCGGTTGATCCGGTCCAGGTTCAGGCTGTTCCGGAGGGCGATGACCGCGTACTCACCGAAGGCCTCCACCATTTCGGCGTCCCGGCGGGTGAACCCGCCCTCCTTGTTGGCCAGGCCGATGAGCCCCACCGCCCGGCCCTCCAGCATCAGGGGACCGAACAGGACGTTTTCCAGGCGCACATGGCCCTCCGGCATGAACCGCATCCAGTCGCTCTCCTCGAACCGGTTCTCGAAGACCGCCTTTCCGCTTCGAGAGGCCTCGGCCCGAAGGCCCCGGATGGGCATGGGAAGGTGAGGGTCCACCGTGCATGGCAGCCCCCCGGAGTCCAGGAACAGGACCTCGTTCTCTTCGCCCTCCTCGTTCAGCAGGGCCACGTAGCCGGAGGCGGCGCCGATCACCCTCTTGGCCGCGTCGAAGACCTCCCTGGCCGCCCCCTCGAAGTCGCGATGCAGCAGGATCGCGTGGGCGCAGTCCAGGAGCGCCGCGGTCTCCAGCCGCTGTCGCTCCATCTCGGCGAGGGAACGTTTGAGCCGCTTCTCGGTCTCCTTCCGCCCGGTGACGTCCCGCATGGAGACGAGGGTTGCAGCCCGCCCCTCCCACTCGGTTTCCACCACGCGCATCTCGGCTACGGCCGAACGCCCGTCCGCCGGGACGAGGTCCACCTCGGCAGGCTCCTCGCCGGCCAGGGGGAAACCGAACAGCGCCCCGATCAGCTCACGGTGATCCCTTCCCAGGAGCCACTCGGCCGCCGGGTTGACATAGCGGATGATCCCCTCCCGGTCCAACACGATCACGCCGTCCGCGTTCTTTTCGATGACGCTGCGGAAACGGGACTCGCTCTCGGCGAGCCGGTGGGAAAGCTCCTCCACCCGGGAGTCTTTTGTGCGCCTTCTCAATTGCAAAAGGCCCCCTCCACGCCGTGGCGCGCGATCTCGCCGTACTCGTCGGTCCGCTCGGCCGTCATGATGGACGTGCCCCCCATCTCCTTGAGGGCGCTGACGATTTGGAAGAGCTCGGAGCGGCGCCGAGGTCGAAGCTCCCCGCTTCCTTCTTCATCGATCTCGCCCGATTTTTCGCCTGCCCGACGGATCCAGGTCCAGCCCTTCCAGCACCCGGGGCCTGTCGGAAAGGTCCCCGATGATACGACATCTCGGAAGGGGGACCTCCCGGACCAGAACGGGTGTGGCCAGAATCTTTTCCTCCTCGGCGACCTCGGGACGCTCGAGCACGTCGACGATCTTCAGGGCGTACCGTCCCTCGAGCTCCTGTTCGCAGATCGAACGCAGGTTCTCGATCGCCCTGACGGAACGAGACGTCC
>CAYVVQ010000002.1:54867-57176 GCA_964454455.1 uncultured Desulfobacterales bacterium
TCCGCCAGAAAGAGGATCTTGTCCCCCTGGGACAGTCCTTCCCGCACGTAGGCGGAGAGCAGCGCCTGCCGCTCCTCGTCGGAGCCGTAGATGCCGGCCATGTGATCGCCGGGCGCCAGGGACGCCATCCGCCGGCGCGTTTCCTCGAGACTCGAGGCCGGCGAGCTCGACGAATCGGGTGAACCTTCCCGCGACCAGGACGATACCGGGTCCATGACGTCTCACTCCCCCAAGGCGGCCTGGATCTCGCCCTGCAGATACTTGACCGTATCCAGGTCCTCCTCCCGGATCTCCTCCGCGGGCTTTCCGGCGACTCGCCGTTTGAGCTCCTCCAGCTCCCGCTCCAGTTCGGTGATCGCGGCCAGCATCTCCTGGGAGACGTCCGGCGCGACCTCCTCGGGCGAGGGTTCCTCGGTGGCCATCTCCCGGGGCTTCAGGATCAGTCGCTCCTTCCACCTGGGAACGATCGCCTCCAGCCCGTGAACCTCCCGGATCTTTCCGGCCAGGGCCTCGCTGGCCTTCATCTCTCCGTGGACCACGAAGACCCGCGGCCCGGACTCGGCGAAGTGGGAGACCCACGTCATCAGGTCGGACTGGTCCGCGTGGGCGGAGAAGCCCCCGATGGTGAACACCCGCGCCCTCACCGCCACGTTCTCCCGGAAGATCCGGACCTGTTTTTTCCCCTCCACGATCCGCCTGCCGGTGGTCCCCCCGGCCTGGAACCCCACGATCACCAGGCTCGCGCCCGGCCGCCACAGGTTGTGCTTGAGGTGGTGCTTGATCCGCCCGGCCGTGCACATGCCGTTGCCCGCGATGACAACGGCCGGACCGGACTGCTCGTTGATGCGGATGGACTCCTGGGTCGACGGGGTGAAGGTGAGGTTGGGCATGTTGAACGGGTCGAACCCCCGGTCCACGATGGCGCTCGCCTCCTCGTCGTAGTAGGCCTTGTTCTTGCGGAAGATCTCCGTGGCCTTGATGGCCAGCGGGCTGTCCAGGTAGACGGGCATGTCCGGGAGGAGCCCGTCCCGCTGGAACTCCGCCAGGATGTAGATGATCTCCTGGGTCCGCTCCACGGCAAAGGCCGGGATCATCACCTTCTCGCCGTTGCCGTGCGCATACTGGATCGCCTCGAGCAGCTCCTTCTTGCTGTCCTCGAAGGTGCGGTGGAGCCGGTCGCCGTAAGTGGACTCGATGAACAGGTAGTCGGCCGCAAAGATCTCGTGCGGGTCCCGGACGATGAGCTGGTCCTTCTTGCCCAGGTCCCCCGAGAAGACGATCTTGACCTCCTCTTTCCCCTCGCCCACCCAGAGCTCCAGGATGGAGGAGCCCAGGATGTGGCCGGCGTTCCGGAGGCGGGCCCGGAGCCCGGAGTCCACGGAGACGATCCGGTCGCGGTCCACCGGCTCGAACCGGGTCAGGCTCCGCTCGGCGTCCGCCGTGGTGTAGAGGGGCTGGATCTCGCGCCGGTTCTGCCGCTTGTTCTTCCGCGACTGCCACTCGGCGTCCATCTCTTGGATGTGGGCCGAGTCCAGGAGCATGATCCGGCAGAGATCCGCCGTGGGAGGCGAGGTGATGATCCGACCCTGGAAACCGTCCTTGACGAGCTTGGGGATGCGGCCGCTGTGATCGATGTGCGCGTGGGTGAGGAACAGCGTGTCGACGGCCGCGGGATCGAACCCCCACTCCCCCCAGTTCCGGCTCTCCATCTGCCGGCCCCCCTGGAACATCCCGCAGTCCACGAGTGCCTTCCCGCCCCCGGGGCTTTCCACCAGGTAGCTCGACCCGGTGACCGATCCGGCGCCCCCCAGGCACGTCACTCTGACCATCGCAGGCTCCTTCCGCTACTTGAAGTTGTAATGCTTCTTCACCGGCTCCTTCACGTCCCACACGCAGGAGAGGCCCCGGGGAAAGGTCACGAAGTCCCCCTTGCCGAACTCCACCGGCTCCCCCTCCCCGGTCTCCACCACCACCCGGCCCTCCAGGAGATAGCACTCCTCGGTCTCGTCGTAGTGCCAGTCGAACCGGGAGACCTCCTTCTCCCACACCGGCCAGCTCGTCACGCCCCGCTGCTCCAGCTCTTTCGCCCCAGGCTTGCGGACGTCGATCCTGCTCATGTCGCTCTCCTTTGTCTCGAGGTTGTGCCTTCGACGCCGGGGAAGGCCTTCCGGAGATGGGCTCCGTTCAACAGGTGAGGTGAAAGCAGGCCGCGAGCCGCTCCTCCAGGTCCGGATCGGGCCTCATACGCCCGTTGATCCCCGTGCCCGCCACGATCAGCTCCGGGCCTCTCTCGACGAGCCCGGCGATGT
>CAYVVQ010000002.1:57276-69858 GCA_964454455.1 uncultured Desulfobacterales bacterium
CCCCGGGGCCGAACGCCCGTGGCGGAACCCCAGTCGAAGGCCCGAGGTACATGGCGCACTTTATCACAAAGAAGCGGTGGATGTGTAGGTGATTGTTCGGGTCGGCTCCGTTCACAGTCACTTTCACGCCCGTTTTTCTCAGTGCGTGAGCCGCGGCAGCCAGAGGGTGATGGCCGGGCAGGCCATGATCAGAGCTCTTGAAAGCCGTGACTGTGTCGGTGTCTGTATCCGACCTTCACCGACACCGGCAACGTCACAGACACCGGCACCGACACATGCTTCATCTCATCAACCCCGGCAGCCAGAGCGTGATGGCCGGGTAGGCCATGATCAGGGCCATGGCGATGACGTCGCAGACGATGAAGGGGAGCGCAGCCCGATAGATGTCGCCCATGGTGGTGTCCTCGGGGGCCACCCCTTTCATCACGAACAGGAGCAGGCCGAAGGGCGGGGTGGTGAAGGCAATCTCCAGGTTCAGGAGCATGAGGATGCCGAACCAGATGGGATCGAAGCCCAGGGCGTGGACCACGGGCATGAAGATGGGGACGCTGATCATCATCATGGAGATCTGCTCCATGAAGGCTCCCAGCATGATCAGGATCAGCTGCATGCAGATGAGGATCAGGATGGGTTCCAGGGGCAGCCCGGCCACGAACTCCACCATGCCGCGGGTCGCGCCGGTGAAGGCGAGGATCTGGCTGAAGGTGATGGAGCCTGCGATGATCATGAAGGTCATCACCGTCACCTTCAGGGAGCCTCGAACGGCCCGCTTCAGCACGCCGAGGCTGAGCGACCGGTAGCAGGCGGCCAGGGCCAGGGACCCTACGCTCCCCATGGCGGCCGCCTCGGTGGGCGTGGCCACGCCCAGGAAGATGAGCCCCACCACGAGGAAGACGATGGTCGTGAGCGGGAGGACGTACTTGAAGAGGTCGGCCAGCTTTTCCCCCAGGCCGACCCGCTCGACCTCGTAGGCGGGCGCCAGGGTGGGATCCAGCTTGCAGCGGCCGATGATGTAGGTGAAGTAGAGGACCGCCATGAGCAGCCCGGGAATGATGCCCGCCAGCAGCAGCTCGCCGATGGACAGGTGGGCCAGCGTGCCGAGAACGATGGCCAGCGCGCTCGGCGGAATGATCATGGCGATGCCGCCGGTCCCCAGGATGGGTCCGAGGATCATGGGCTTGCGATAGCCCCGGCTCTGCATGCTCGGGACCAGCAGAGAGCCCAGCATGGCCGTGTTCGCCATGGTGGAGCCGCTCAGGTTGGAAAAGATGGTGCCGCCGGCCACCGTCAGCAGGCTCAATCGGCCGGGAAGCCTCCCCATCCACTTGTCGAGGACGTCGAGGGTGCGGATGGCCATGCCGGAGTGGAAGAGGATCTCCCCCATGAAAACGAACAGGGGCACGGGGGCCAGGGTGAAGCTGGTGAGCCCGCTGTAGATGCTGAGCATCATCTGGCGGAGGCCCACCTCCCCTCCCAGGACCGTGGCCGCCCCCACGATGTTGATGAGAAAGAAGGAGAAGGCCACGGGCATGCCGGTGGCGAGCATCAGCAGCAGGAAGCCGACGAACACGAGCAGGATGACCCACCATTCCATAGCCGTCTCCTACAGCCCTTCCCGCTCGCCGGCCGCCTCTTCCCCGGAGGTCTCCGCCTCCTGAAAGGCCTTCCAGAAACCGTGAGCGCGTCGAACGAACTCCGCGATCAGGAAGAGGCTCCCCACCGGGATGATCCCGACCAGCAGGACCTTGGGAATCGCCAGGGTCTTGATCACCGGGATCCCCCGCTCGTAGAGCTCCCAGGCCGTCTTGGCGCCGTACCAGACGAGCACCCCGCAGATGCCCATGCCCGCCAGCGAGGTTGCCAGGTCGAAGGCCTTCTGGGTCTTCCGCCGGAGCCGACCGACCACGATGTCGACACGCACGTGCCCGTCCTCCTTCAGGACCCAGGGGGCCCCGAGGAAGGTGATGTAGAGCAGGAGATACTCCGTGACCTCGGTGACCCAGATGGGGGGCTGGAGATGGAAGTTCCTCACCACCACCTCGTAGCAGATGGAGAACATCACGAACAGGATGCCCAGCCCCGCCAGGACGGCCATACCGTCGATCACGCGGTCCACGATCCAATCCAGCTTGGCGCCGGCGCCCATGGCTTCTCTCCCGTCCCTCGGCACGGGGGGAGGGAAAAGCGCCCCTCCCCCGCGCCGGGTGATGCTACTGGCCCAGGAGCTTCTTCATCTTCGCCCCGTTCTCCGGGCTCTTCTTCAGGACCTCTTTCCAACCCGCCTCGTAGGCGGTCTCCAGGTAGCGCTCCCGGTCGTCGCCCGTGAGCTCGATCACCTCGACGCCCTTGGAGGTGATGAAGCCGCGCTCCTCCCTGATGAGCTGGGCGTAGTGCTCGGCCGCATCTCGCTCGATCTCCACGGCGACCTCGTTGATCACCTTCTTCAAGTCGTCCGGGAGGGCGTTCCAGAAGTCCAGGTTCACGACGATGCCCACGTCCACCTGGTAGAACCCCGGATCGATCACGTAGTCCGTCACCTCGTGCCATCCGAAGTCGGAGATCTTGGTGGCGGGCCAGCCGTAGCCGTCCACCACGCCGCGCTCGAGCGCCGTGTAGACCTCGCCCGGGGACGTGGTCACGGCCACGCCGCCCAGCGCCTCGACGAACGGCTTGTACACCGGCGTCACGCGGATCTTCATGCCGGAGAGGTCCGGCTTGTCGATCTTCTTGTTCATGTAGAGGTGGAACGGCAAGCCCGGCGTGAACCGCCCCACGTAGTAGGCGTTGAGCTTCTCCTGGTGGAGCCGGTTCAGGAAGTCGTACACCCCCTTCTCCCGTTCCTCCCAGGGCATGAGCTTGGAGAGCTTGAGCGCGTCCACCACCGGGAGCTGCGGCACGTAAAAGGCCGCGGGCAGCAGGGCCATGTCCACCATGCCGCCGGTGACCGCTTCGATCTGCTCGAAGCTGGGGATCGCCTCGGGTCCGCCCGCGTAGACGATCTCGATCTTCCCGCCGGCGGCCGTCTCGAGCTTCTCCTTGAACATCCAGAACGCGTCGCAGAAGCAGTTGTTCTGGGGCAGGAACGTCACCGCCTTGATCTTCTCGGGCGCGGCCGCGACCCCGGCCGGCGCGCTCAGCACGAACGCCGCCGCCAGCAGGCCGACCACCAGGATTGCCTTCCAACCGTTTCGATGCCTTGTCATGGTGCTTCTCCTTTCCATTGGCTTTCAAAAAGTGCGTCTCTTCCTGTAAGGAAGAGCGGATCCTCGACTCAGGCCGCCAGGTGCGAGATGTCGGGCCTCTCCCCGGCTGCGAACTTCTGCAGCAACCGGAGCCTCTCCTCCGTCTTTTGCCGGATGTAGACCTTCTGCTCCTCGTCCAGGTGGCGGTACTTGCCGATCAGGGACAGAAACAGGTCCACCGGAAGGGGGTCCTCGACCGGGTGGGTGAGACGGACGCTCCCCTCCTCCAGCTCGAACTCCCACAAGGGGAACACGTTCGTCTCCACGGCCTTGCGCCCCACCTCGATGAGCTCGCTGGGCGGAAAGCGCCAGCCCGTGGGACAGGGCGAGAATACGTGGAGGTAAGCCATGCCCCGGCGTGACGCCTCGAGCGCCTTGTCCAGCTTCTCGTAGTAGTCCCCCATGAAGGCCGTGGACGCCGTGGCGACGTACTCGCAGTTGTGCATGACCATGAGCAGGGGCATGGGCTTGGCGTCCCGGCTCTTCCCGCGCAGCTCCCGTCCCACCGGTGTGGTGGAGGTCCACGCGCCGTAAGGGGTGGTGCTGGACCGCTGAACGCCCGTGTTCATGTAGCCTTCGTTGTCCACGCAGATGTAGATCATCTGCTCGCCCCGCTCCGCCGCGCCGGAGAGCGACTGGAACCCCACGTCCGCCGTCCCCCCGTCCCCGCCGAAGGCGAGCATGGTCACATCCCGGCCGATCCGGTTGTAGTACCGGCGCACGCCGGCCAGCATGGCGGCCGTGTTGGTGAGGAGCGGGTGGAACACGGGCGTCTTGGTCGAGGTGCGCCCGTTCACGCCCACCGCCCCGACCCCGGCGATGCAGCCTGGAGGCGTGGCCACCACCGTGTTGGGTCCCAGCCGCCTCAGGGTGTGCCGCACCAGGAGCTCCGAGTTGCAACCGAGGCAGGCCGAGATGCCCGGGACGAACAGGTCCTCCAGGTCCCCCCAGCGGTTGTAGATGCCGGAGGCCGCCGTGAGCTCCAGGGCGCCTAGGGGGCAGCTCTTCACGCAGGCCGGGTCCCCGCCGCAGAGCTCGCACTTCATCACGCGATCCCGGCTCCCGTTCCACAGCACGCCCGCGTAAGGGCAGGCGAGCGTGCAGAGCCTGCAGCCCACGCAGCGCTCCCCGTCCCAGGCCACCACACCGGTCTCGGGGTCCTTGGACAGGGCGCCGGCCGGGCAGGCCGGGACGCAGCGCGGCTGGGCGCACTGCCGGCACAACGTTGCGACCCAACCTCCCTCCCCGTCCCGACACAGCTGGATCCTGGACTGCTCCGGGGCCGGGGTTCCCTCGCAGGACTCCGCGCAGGCCTCGACACACTTTCCGCAACCGTCGCACCTGTCTCGATGAAAGGCGATGGTCGGATGACTCGTACCCAAAACAACCTCCTCGCTCCGGGGCCTCGGCCCCGGCGCCTGATCTAACCCCACGTCCTCGACATCAGCACACGGGCCGCGGCCCTGGGCTCCCGGGAGAAATCGCCGCGCACGGCGGACAGGTCCACGCCCCTTCGGACCAGCTCCGCCAGAACGCCCGGGTCCGGGTCCGCGTCGATGCCGGCCGCCCCCACCAGACGGTCGTTTCGAAACACCAGCTTCAGGTAGCCCGGGGGGGTGTCCGACTCGCACCGCTCGCACTCGAGGCCCTCCTCCTCGCAGGGCGACGCGCCCAGGCCGATGGAAAAGGCCCGGTGCCCGAAGAACCCGGAGGTGTTGGCCGCCATGGCTCCCGAGTAGACCGGGAGATCCGGGTCCCCGGCCATGTCCAGGCCCGCCGTGCGGCCCTGCGCCACCGCGTTCCACACGGTGGGAATCACCTCCCGCTCCTCTCCGAAGAGCGCCGGGGCCTGGGCCGCGTCCCCGGCCGCCCAGACGTGCGCCACGCTCGTACGCATCCGTTCGTCGACCCGGATGCCCCGCTCCATCTCGATCCCGCTTCCCGCCAGGTACCCCGTGTTGCAGCGGACCCCGGTGGCCGCCAGGAGGAGGTCGGCCTCCAGGCGACCGCCCTCGCCCATGTCGACGCGGACGCCCTTCCCGTCGCCCTCGACCCCGACCGCCTTCCTGCCGGTGAGAATCGTTACGCCCTGAGACGTGAAAACCGCTTCCAGGCGCCGGGCCGCGTCGGGGTCGAAGTAGCCGGGCGCCACGTGCGGCAGGGCCTCCACCACGGTGACCTCGCAGCCCCCCTGGAGCAGGCATTCGGCTGCGTGGAGGCCGATGAGCCCCGCCCCGAGCACCACGGCCTTTCTCGCCTCGAGCATCCCCCCCCGGAGCCGGACGGCGTCGTCGAGGGTGCGGAGCACGTGAAAGGGGGCCCGGTCCAGTCCCGGCAGCGGCGGGAGGGCCGGGACCGCGCCCGTGGCCAGGAGGAGCCTCCCGTACTCGAGCTCCTCACCGGAGGCCAGGACGACCCGCCGCTCCCCGGGCTCTACGGCCGTCACCTCGCTCCCGGGCCGAAAGACGACGTCCAGCCTCTCCAGGTCGCCGGCCTCCCGAATCCGGACGGACTCCGGCGGGACCCGGCCCGTCACCACGTGGGGGAGGACGGTCGGCGAGTAGGGAGGCCGGTCCTCGCGGCTCAGGAGCGTGACGATCCCCTCCGGATCCAGGGTGCGGATCGCCTCGACCGCCGCCAGGCCGGCGTGGCTGCTTCCCGCCACCAGGTAGTCGCTTCGCGTCATGACGGACCTCCTTCCCCGGCGTCCTCGTTCAACCAGACCGTTCGCGGGACGCTCTCCCCCCGCTGCACCCGGCCGGTGGTCTCGATCACCCGGCCGAAGTCCTCCACCGTGATGTCCGCGCCCGCGAGCCCCCCGATGAAGCTCACCGCCGGGATCAGGCGACCGGCCAGATAGAGCCCCGAGAGGAGCTCCTGAAACACCGGGCCGGTCCCCCACCCGAAGCTCACGGAACGGTCCACCACGCCCACGGCCTCCACACCGGCCAGCGCCTCCTGGAACGCCTCCAGGGGAAACGGCCGGAACGTCTTGACCTTGACCAGGCCGACCCTGTCTCCTGCGGCGCGCGCCGAGTCCACGGCGTCCTTGCCCGCGCCGGTCATGCTCCCGATGGTGACCACGGCCGTCTCCGCGTCCTCCATCCGGTATCGCTCCACCAGGGGTGCGTAGTGCCGGCCGAACCGCTCCCCCCACTCCCGGTGGACGTCTTCGATCACCCGCTTGGCGTTCTCCATGCCCCGACAGAGGCCCTTGCGGTACTTCACGAAGAGCCCCGGGCCCTCCCCGGTGGCGCCGCCCGTGAGGGGGTCCACCCCCATGGGCCGATCCGGGTCCAGCGCCGCGTGCCAGTTGGTGTTCTTCTCGCCGAGGAAGCGGTCCACCTCGTCCTGCTCCGGCACCTCAACGCGCTCCACCCCGTAGGACAGGTAGTTGCCGTCGTGGTTCACGTTCACCGGCAGCATCACGCCGCGGTCCTCGGCGATGCGGTAGGCCATGATCACCGTGTCGAGGACCTCCTGGGCGTTCTCGCAGTACATGTGGATCCAGCCGGTCTCCCGGACGGTCATGGCGTCCTGCTGGCCTCCCCACACGCACTGAGGCGTGATCCCGTCGCGCGTCACGAGGGACATCACAATGGGCAGCCTCAGGGGCGGCGTCCGGAAGTAGGGCTCGAACATGAAGGCCAGTCCCTGCCCGCAGGAGGCCGTGAACGTCCTCGCGCCGGCCAGGCAGGCCCCCTGGAGAACCGAGAGCACGCTGTGCTCGCCCTCCACGTCCATGAGGTCCGCGTCGATGACGCCGTCGGCCACGAACTGGGACACGTACTCGGCGAGGGAGGATTGGGGCGTGATCGGGTAGACGGCCACCATGTCGGGTCTGGAGCGCGCGACGCCCCAGGCTGCGGCCTCGTTTCCGTCACAGACGATGGTCTTGGACATGGCTCACTCTTCCTGTTCCGGGATCATGGTGATGGCGTGGTGCGGGCACTCCCGGGCGCAGACGCCGCAACCCTTGCAGATCCTCAAGTCCGCCTCGAACCAGGCCGCCCTTTCCACGATGCACTGGGTGGGACAGTAGAGCCAGCAGGTGGCGCACCGAGTGCATTTGTCGCGGTCCACCACGGGGCGTTCCGCCCGCCAGTCTCCGGTCCAGAGAACGGCGTGCTCCGTGGCGATGGGACAGAGATCGTCGGGGATGCCCGACGGGTCGAACGGTTTCCTGGCCTGCGGTTTCATGATGCCTCGCTCTTCCTGCCGCGGAGATCGAGCCTCCGGGTCTCATCGTAGCCGCGTTGAACCGCCGCCACGTTCTTCTCGAGGGCCGCGTCACGAAAGGCCACCGACTCCATCCCCCTGGCCAGGGCGTCGAGGGAAACGATCCCCGTGGTCCTGGCGAAGGAGCCCAGCATGATCGTGTTGGTGATGGCCCGGCCGAACACCTCCAGGGCGATCCCGAAGGCGTCACAGAAGCCCGCCAGGGACAAGCCGGCCGGGAGGGTGACCTGCTCCGGCCGCTTCCGCGTCGCCTGGACCCAGACGCCGCCGGGCTGAACGCCCGCAAAGATGTCCACGGCGTCGGGAAGGGTCGGATCGAGGCAGATCACGCAGTCCGGGTGATAGATGTTCGTGGTCTGGCGAATCGGGCGGTCGTCGAAACGCAGGAAGGCGGAGACGGGAGCTCCCCGCCGCTCGAAGCCGAAGGAAGGGATCGCCTTGACGTGCCTTCCCTCCTCCACCAGCGCCTTGGCCAGGACCTTGGACGCCAGCACCGCACCCTGGCCTCCCCTTCCGTGGAACCGGATCTCGTACATCACCGCCCTCCCCTCGTGTCGCCCGTGCGCAGCGGGGGGAGCGTGAGCTCCTCGCCGCCGGTCATGAAGTTCTCCTCGCGGATCTGTTTCAGGGAGCGGATGATGTCGTCCCGGGTCTCGACCAGGTGGCTTTCCACGGCGCTCTCGGCACTGTGCTCGTCGCCGCCCTCCAGGGCCTCGACGATGCGCGCGTGCCCCTCCCTGGCCCTGCGCGCCACCTCGGGGAAATGGATGCACGCGATGCGGAACTTGAGGGTCCTGTCGCTCAGGCTCTGGCTGATCTGGAAGAGCGTCCTGCTCCGGGTGGCCCGGTACAGGACGTGGTGAAACTCCGTGTCCAGGTCGATCATCCGCTGCGTGGCACCGCTTCTGAGCACCTCGTCCGTCTTGTCCAGATTGGCCCTCAGCTGGTCGAGCTCCCGGGGAAGAATCTTGGCCGATGCCCAGCGCACGGCCACCTTCTCGATCTCCTCGCGGGTCGAGAACAGGTCCTGGATGTCGTCGTCCGACATGTTCTCCACGATGTAGCCCGCGCGCGGGATGTGGTGGAGAAACCCCTCGGACGCCAGCTTCTGAAGGGCCTCGCGGACAGGTGTCCGGCTCACCTCCATCTCGGCGGCCACGGCGGACTCCACGAGCCGGATCCCCCCGGGGATCTTCCCGGTGATGATGTCCACGTGCAGGGAATCGTAGACCTTTTCTCTAAGAGGGATGGTTTTTTCGGAGCGGATGTGCGCTGGATCCATGATGCGGCCCCCGGTCGGCCGGAGACGACAGAGCCCTCCGGCATTCATTGCGTATACACACAGTATACAAAAAAGGCCCGTCTGTCAAGCCCAACGGTTTTGCTGGAAAAGGGATGCCCCGGGCCCTCCCCTGCTGGAGGCGAAGCGCGAGACGTGCTACATTGCCTCGTCGCACCGCCCCCGAGGCGCAGAGGGCCGGACGAGGCCCACTCCCGGGGGAGGGCGACATGGGCCTCGGACCGCACAGACGGCGGCAGTACATCGTGGACCCGACCTGCCGTCCGTCTGGGGCGTCTCCCGGTCGGTCCTCACCCAGAGCAACCGGGAGATCATTCAGATCGCCTTCATGAACGGCCACGTGGCCGCGCTCCGGGAGGCCGCCGAGCGGACCCGGGAGCCCAGGCAGGACCCGGAGCTCATGCGGCGGGTGATGGAGGTAGCGGCGGCGGAGTACCTCCGGAAGGTGTACGAGACAACCCGAGGTGAGGAGTCCCTTCCCGTGATGACCTTTCTCTCGCTCTACCTGGCCGCGGGCGCGCTGATCGGCCTTCTCATGCTGGCGGTCCGGCGGTCCCGAACCCAGGGAGGCGTGTCGCCGGCAAACGGGGAAGCCGAGCCGCTCTGCGCCTTTTTCCGGGAGCAGATCTCGGGTGCCGGGCCTCTTCCCGGCCATTGCCTGGCTCGTCATGGGACCCAGCCGTGTGGTCGTGACCGTGAAGCCGGAGTTCGGGTTCCTGCTGGTGATCGTGGAGACGGCCGGCCGGCCCAGCGGTTGTGGCACAGGGTCAACCTGGGGCTGACCCGGCGCACCCTCTCCAGCGACGCGTGGTCAATGGCCGGACCGGAGGGTTTCAACCCTGGGGAGATCCCTGGACCCGGTACCCCTCCTCGGTGAGGAGCTTCACCATCCCCGGGATGTGGGGCGCGCCCACGAAGAGGACCATCCTGAGCTCCCGCTCAAAGGATGCGCGAATGATCTACCGGGCCGGATGTTCCATGGACTTGCGCCTCGGTGAAGGTGTCGTCATATATCCCTTCGATCCGCTTGGCCTCTTCGTCTGTTAGCGCTGCGAACTCCTTACCTCGGGCGCGGTTCGAAAGCGTGCCGCCGCTTTGCTGAAGAAACCGGAACAGCAGGTCGAGGGTAAGCTCGGGCATGTCGATCATCGCTTGGATGCGCCGACGGAATTCATCGTACCGGCGCAGGAAGTCGGTCTCATAAGGCAGGTCCTGCTCAATCGTCTGTCGCACGCACTGATATAGGAACTCTGCGTGCGGGGTCGCATCAAAGAAGCGGTAGAAATCGCCGGTGTCGTTCAGGACATGGACGTTGAACTTGTCGGTCGGTTCCCATCTGACCAGCGGCAGCAGGCGCGTCGAGTAGGTCTCCAGCGTTTCCCGGTAAGTATCGATCTGCTCTAGAATCGCAGCCGACACCGGAAAAACGACGCCGGGTGGATTGTAGCCGCGCTGCGCCAGGACATGATGGATGAGGTAACGGTGCAGGCGGCCATTGCCGTCTTCGAACGGGTGAACATACACGAACCCAAAGGCGAGAACTGCGGCTGCGATGACGGCATCCAAGTGCTGTGCGGGGCCTTGATCGAAGGCGATCATGCCCGCAGTGAGACTGCCTAAGTCCTCGGGTCGTGCGCTGATATGGTCTGGCAGCGGCAGTCGGCCCTCGCGATCATGTTCCCCGACAAAGCCCCCTTCTGTACGGAAACCGAGCTTCACAAAGCGGTCATCGCTAATGACGATGCGCTGCAGGCGTAACAGTTCATCGCTGTCCAGTGGCTGACGTCCCGCTTCTCCGATGGCGCGGCCCCATCTCTGGATGCGATCCTGGGGCGGGCTTTCGCCCTCAATGGCATAGCTCGACTTCGAGTCCTTGAGCAGTAGGAAGGCCGCCGTGCGGGCAAGCACGTCGCGTGGCACGTCTGCGACGATGTCCCTCGCACGTTGCGCCAAGTTGAGATTGACGAATTCGTCGAGTCTCTCCGTGCGGAAGACCAGCGGGCAGAATTCAGGGGTGCCGGGCAGGTTGTTCTTCAGGCGATAGCGCGGGGCGGTCTCTCCCTCCGTTCCCCACTGCAGGGACGGATCGAGGACAGGCGCGTAGCGGCCGGTTTTGGCGTTCGGCAGGTCCAGTCTTTCACCAGTCAGCCATTCATACAAAAACCAAGTGCGGCGGGTATACGTGCCGGTCGGTTTGCTTTGAACGAGCGCTTCGATAGGCCTCGGGCCGGTTGCGCCGAACAGGCGCTTGAGCACAGCAAGATCCAGACCTTCATACTTCAAGGCGAAGGTCAGGTGGCCTTCCAGTGTAGGCTGAGGCGCATGACGCGGCGTCATGAGCCGCCAGCCTTCACGCTCAACGATGCGGTGATGTTCCCCGGTAGCACTCAAAATGCGTGGCAGCGGGGCTTCGAGGTCGTATACGTCGATTAGGGCGCTGTAGCCAGCCGGTGTAGCGGCCTCGGGAAGCCGTCTTTCCCGAAAAACGGTAACGGGTCCTGAAAACTGAATCTGTGCGGCCGCGGCCATGAATTCCATGCCTTGAAAGTGGTTGCCTGGTTCCGGGGTCGTTTCCTTGAATTTAGGTTCTACCATATGAAGAACAGTCCTGCCATGGGGTTTTCATGAATAATGATTCTCCACGTCCCCCTCTCCGGGCAGGGGGGTTCGTTCATCCACAACGGCCTACCGATGCCCCCTCACGCCCGCAAACGATATCCGGCCTTCCTTCGGGGCCTGCCGGCCACGCTTTTGTTATTGGATGTTTTCTTAGCCATACTATGTTGATATCATTCTATAATTGACACAGGATTCTATTTTCAGCTAATCTATCCCCCAAAAAGCGACTTCATATCATGCATCCCATATCCCCCTTGATCCCACCCCTCATCAGGAGGATGCGGATGATTGAAAATGCCAGCCAGGCAGATCAATTCACCAAGGTGAACCATCACTCCGCGCCCGAGGCCAAAATCGGCCTCTTCCGCTCGTTGTTTCGAGGGCGGGAGGATGTTTATCCGCGCCGATTCGAGAGCCACAAGACAGGCAGGAGCGGCTACGCGCCCGCATGTGCCAACGAGTGGGCCAGGGATCTGTGCGACAAGCGATCAGTCAAATGTGCGGAGTGCCCCAATCGACGGTTTCTGTCGGTTACGGATGATGTGATCCGTTGGCACCTCTCCGGCCGGAACGATTCAGGGCGGGGCTTCGTCATGGGCGTCTATCCGATGCTTCAAGACGAGACGTGCTTCTTTCTCGCTGCCGACTTCGACAAAGAGAGTTGGCAGGAGGACGCGTCGGCTTTCCTGGAGACCTGCCGCCAAACGGGCTTGCCGGTCGCGCTGGAGCGGTCCCGCAGCGGCAATGGCGGGCACGTCTGGGTGTTCTTCGCTCAGGCGGTCCCGGCGGCCCTGGCCAGAAAGCTCGGCGCGCACATCCTGACCGAGACGATGGAGCGCCGACCTGACATCGGGCTGGATTCCTACGACCGGTTTTTTCCCAACCAGGACACGTTGCCCAAGGGCGGCTTCGGGAACCTGATCGCGCTGCCGCTCCAGAAGGGCCCGCGCGAGCACGGGAACAGCGAATTCCTCAATAAGGGCCTTCAGCCGTATGAAGACCAGTGGGCATTCCTGGCGTCGATTGGCAAGGTCACCAGGGTCCAGGCCGAGGAGATTGTCCGTGACGCGGACGGCAAAGGCCGGATCGTGGGCGTGCGGCTGGCGCTGCCGGAAGAAGACGAAGACGCGCCGTGGTTCGCGCCGCCCTCACGCCGACGCAAAGAGCCGCCCATCGCCGAGC
>CAYVVQ010000003.1:0-18690 GCA_964454455.1 uncultured Desulfobacterales bacterium
AGGACATCAAGCGGACCGACCCTGGTCAAGGCGCACATGAAACTCCGGCTGGAGGGGGTGCCGGTGACGGGATCCCGCTGGTCGTCGTCGGTCAAGCTGTTGAGGTTGGCTTCGGGGTTGATGTCCCCCCACCCCCAGGCAATCAAGATCGAACCGGGGTGAACCCTGCCCGAAATCCTGGCCTTCATCCGGATGCGGCCCTTGGGGGTCTCCACTTGGACCAGGTCGTCATCCTTGATCCCTCGCTCGAGGGCATCGTCCTGATGGAACTCCACATAGCCCTCGGGTTCCCTCCTGATCAGCGAGGGGACGGTGTGAAACTGGGTATGGGTGTAGCGGTTCGTCCTCTCGCCGCTCATTGCGACCAGAGGAGCTTCAGGGATCTGCCCGGCAAAGCTGATGGGCTCCCTCAGCTCCCCGAAGAGAAAGGGGACCGGCGAGTGGCCGTGCTCCTGCAGCCGGTCGGAAAAGAGCTCGATTTTCCCGGAAGGCGTGTCAAAGCCCCGGGTCCGGTACTTTTCAAACTCCAGGGGATCGGCCCGGACTCCGGCCGGGTTCCGCCGCAGGGTGTCAACGGTCAGCCCTGATGGTTCGAGCTGGTCATCGATAGCCCCTTCCACCGATTGCCAAGGGAACTCCTCTTCCAGCCCGAGCCTTCTGCCCAGTTCGAACATGATCTTCCAGTCCGGCCAGCTCTGTCCCCGGCAGTCGATCACCTGGTTCTGGAGAATGGCCGGGCTGTTGCGCATGAAGGCCCGATTGAGCTGGGTCTTTTCAAAACAGCTGGAGGCAGGAAGGATGACATCGGCCAGCCGGGCGGTCCGGGTCATGAAGAGATCGATCACCACCAGGAACTCCAGGTTTTTCAAGCCCTGAATCACTCTGTTGGAGTCGGTCATGGTCACGACCGGGTTGCCGGATTGGACCACCAGCATCTTGACCGGATACGGCCTGCCGTCGACCATGGCATCCACCAGGCAGGACTGGGCGTGGCGTCCCCAGGTGGGGTGGAACCGGTCAAAGAGCGGGTACTCGTGTGTCACCGCCCGGACATCGGAAGGCAGCCGCTCCTTGAGCTGGATGTTGTGCATGGGCACCGGTTGCGGGATGAAGTCCCCGCCCTGCCGGTCCACGTTTCCGGTCAGGGCCCTGAGGATGCACACCGCCCTGGTGGTCTGGAAGGTCTGGAGCTGCATGTCCAGACCGTTGCCGTCGATGATGCAGGCCGGTTCGGCCAGGGCGTAAACCCTGGCGGCTTCCCTGATGGCTTCCGGGGTCAGCCAGAGCCGTTCCGCCACGCGTTCAGGCGGGTAGCTCCCGGCCGCCTTCTCCAGGGCCTCGAACCCGGTCGTCCATGCAGCGACAAAATCGTGGTCATAGAGATCGGAGGCGATGATCTCGTGGATCATGGCCATGGCCAACAGTCCGTCGTGGCTGGGTTTGACCTGCAGCCAGATGTCGGCCGCGGCGGCCAGAGGCGTCTTCACGGGATCGATGACAATGAGCCTGGCGCCATGCTGCCTGGCATGGTGAATGGCCTCGAAAGCCCCCGGGGCCGTGTTACGGTCGTTCTTGCCCCAGACGACGATGCATTGGGACTCCTTGGGCTGGGGCAGGGTCATGGCACCGTAAGTGAAGTTGTGTGCCATTTCCCGGGCCACGTGACAGACCGAGCCATTGCCAATGGCGTTGGGCGAGCCGAAGGCGTTCATCAGCCGGTTGGCGTAGTCCCAGGGCGTTCCCCAGTCCGCGGCCATGCCCCTGAGCCAGGCCACGCTCTCCGGTCCGGAGCTCTCCTTGAGCCGCAGGAAGTTGGAGGCCACCCTGTCCAGGGCCTCGTCCCAGCCCGCTTCTCGAAACCCGGACCCGGAGGGGCCGGCGACCCGGATCTGCGGCGTCAGGATCCGGTCCGGCGAATAGACGATCTCCGGCGCTGCCTTGAGCTTGGGGCATTGGATCCTTTTCCCTTCGGGCAGGAAGGACTTCCTTTTGGCCCCCACCAAGGTCCCGTCGTTGACCTCGGCTTCCACCGGGCAGCACGCCGAACAGAGGCGGCAGACCGTGTCCAGTTTCATGGATGTCTCCTTGGCCGGGATGCTCAGCGACTGGCCTTGACGCAGCAGCTGCGGATGAGTTCGAAATGGTTGCTGTGGGTTCGGATTTTCCACCAGACATGGCCCTGGTGTTCGATGGACCATTGGGGATGCAGCGGAGCATGCCCGTTCTGGAGCATGGCGATGATGTTCTGGAGTCCATGCCCGGCGTAGGGCCCGGTGTCCAGACCTCCGAGCCAGTCCTCCTCCCGTGCGGCCTCCTCCGACCAGGAAAAGGGGTCGGAGAGCAGGAACTGGGCCCCCCGGTTCGCAACCACCCGGTTGGACTCGGTCAGATGGACCAAGGGCCGCGGGACCTTGTCCACCATGTTCAGGGAGGCGGCGGAAGAGAAGATGTTGGACCGGAAAGGCAGGGCTTGGGCATCGGCGACGATGAACTCCACGTTCGCGGTGGTCCAGTCCTTGGGGAGATGCAGCTCGTCCTCCAGCATCAGGCGACCCTCGTCAGGGAGGCTCAAGGCTTTCTGCCGGTGGAGCATCAATTCCCGGGCAGCCCTGATGAAGGTCACGGAATTGTCCAGGCCGATCACGAAATCGCATTTCTGGGCCATATCAAAGGCGAAGCGTCCCACTGCCGTTCCGATGTCGAGGCACATGCCGGAGTGGGGATGCACGAGCTCGGCCCATTGCCCATAGGCCTCAGACGCCTGCTCGTCCTGGAGGATGTCCCCGAAGTGACTCCAGAGATAGGACGAGAGGACGGTCGGCTTCTCATATTTTGAGCCGGTCCGGGGGCGGTCCTCCCGCCCGGGGTCGAGATCGGCCAGACCGTCCTGGATGGGGAAATCCTGGCCGCAATGGCCGCAGGTCAGCCGGCCTTGGAGGATATCCCCCTCGGCCTCCTGTTCGACCCGAAGGTGCAGGCCGATCTCCAGGGGCAGGCAGGATGGGCAGACCAGCATGTCTGCTAGGTGCGTCTTCATAAAGCGCTCCTGGGCTTGGTTAACGGAAAAGAGCCGCACCCGTTCAAGAATGGATGCATTCGCGTACCAGAAAGGCTCTTGGCCGCATCAGCAACCAAGAGCCCTTTCTTTTGCGCTTCTCAAATCCTTGAGGCTTCGAAAGCCTTGTCATTTATGGTGCGCCCAGCAGGATTCGAACCTGCGACCTACGGATTCGTAGTCCGTCACTCTATCCAACTGAGCTATGGGCGCGCTGGGTGCACGCCGATCCACCATCACGGTGGGGGCGCATTACAAGCGTTCAGCCTATCCATACGGCTTGGAACTGTCAAGCGGGTTTCTCCGGTGTGGTCTCCTTCGGGAAGACTTTCGGCCATCGACGCGTGGGGGCCGGCTCGGAGTCCTGGCGCACCCTGCCCCATTGATGCCTTGACATCAACCGGCAGGATGCTAAGCTGCGTTCATGAGAACGACCCTACAGATCGAGGACGACGTCCTGGAGAAGGCGCGGGAGCTCGCAGCCGAGAAGGGGGTCCCGTTCAAGACGGTGGTCAACGAGGCGCTGCGATCCGGCCTGGAGTTGGCGGAGAAGCCGGCGGAGAAGAAGGCGTATCGCACAGAGGCCCGTGACATGGGACTGCGACGGGGCCTCAGCCTGGACAACGTCCAGGACCTGCTCATGCAGGTCGAGGGAGAGGAATTCCGTTGATCCTGGTGGACGCGAACATCCTGCTCTATGCCGAGGACCGCTCCAGCCCACGCCACGACGCCGCGCGCAGATGGTGGGATGCCCGGCTGTCAGGCTCCGACCCGGTCGCCCTCTGCTGGACCGTCATCCTGGCATTCCTGCGCATTGCCACGAACGCCCGTGTCTTCGAGCGCCCCCTGCTGCTGGAGGAGGCCGCGACCCGCGTGGAAAGCTGGCTCGATCAGCCCTGCACCCGGATCATCCGGCCGACCCGGGGGCACTGGCAGGTGCTTCAGGGGATGCTTCACGATGCGCAGGCCGTCGCCGCGCTCGTCACGGACGCCCACCTGGCCGCCCTGGCCATTGAGCATGGGTGCATCTTGTGCTCGACGGACGCCGACTTTGCAAAGTTTTCGCGGTTGAAATGGCGCAACCCTCTGGCGCGATGACCGCCTCCGGCCCTGCGCGGTCGCCCCGTACGACCCGGGAGTACCAGGCAACTCAGCTTGCAGGCGGGGGGTTCACGGACCGGTAAGCTTCGACGAAGTCCTGGAGGCAGATCTCCACGCCCTTGCGGATGTCCTCCAGCCAGCCGCTCTTCCCCAGGATGGCCCGGCTCCAGGTGGTGGCGTGAACCGGTTCCGCCTCGGGCGCCCTGGCCAGTCGCACCTGCTGCTTGACCTCGACGCTGATGTTGAACACATACACCCGCTCATCCACGTACTCCCGCCGCATCACGTGCGCGTAGAGATAGAGCCATGGGCTTCCCGGCATTTCCTGCCACTCGGCTTCGGATAGCAGCCGGATGCCGGCGGAGGTCAGGAGCTTCTCGGCGAGGCCGTGGATCTCGTTTCTCGTGAGGCCGTCCTCCTCGATCTCCAACCGGAGGTCCTCAACCACGAGATAAACCCCCGGGAGCCCCTCCAGGCTGGCCCGGGTCTTGTCGTTGTCGAGTGCGCTGCACGGCCGGGCGTACCCGACCGGGGCCGCAGCCAGGGCCAGCAACAGCAGCCCGCATTTGCACAAGCGCACCTCCGTTCGCCTCAAGGGTTTGGCTCCTTGTCGCTCTTCGCTCCCCATGTCCTTCCTTTCCGTGCTTTTGACTTGGCCTCGAACCCGCTCTGTCCTATGCTCCTTTCATGGAACCCGACGATCCGATGAAACCTCTTCGCCACAAGCGCCTCTGGCTCGCCGTGGGATGGACCATGGTCGGCCTGGTGGCCGCAGTCTCCCTGATGCCCGTTCCTGCCGAAACCATGACCTTCGAGGCGCAGGACAAGGTTCTTCACGTGGCGGTCTACGGCGGTCTCATGCTCTGGTTCGGCGCCATCTATCGGATCGGCGGCCCCAGACGGTGGATCGGCGCTCTGCTGGTGCTCATGGGAGCGGCCCTGGAGCTGGCTCAGGGCGCCACGGGATACCGAAGCCCCCAGCTCCTCGACGTGCTGGCCAACGGGGCCGGCGTGCTCCTGGGGTGGCTTTTGGCGCTCACGCGGCTGGGTCGCACCCTTATGGTCATCGAATCGAGGTTGTGAAAACGAGCGCCCCTCAATTGCCTCCGGAACGAATGCGCTCGATGATCCCGGTGGTGGAGTAGCCGGGAATGACTTCGATGCGCCGCACCTCCCCCCCGGCCGCCTTGACCACGTCCCCTCCCACGATCTCCTCCTCCGCCCAGTCCGCGCCCTTGATCAGCACGTCCGGCACCAGGGCCCGGATGACGGCCAGGGGGTCGTCCTCGTCGAAGAGGACCACCGCGTCCACGAAGTCCAGGGCCGCCAGGACCTCGCTACGGGCTTCCTCCGGCATGATCGGGCGCCCCTCGCCCTTGATGGCACGGACCGAGCGATCGCTGTTCACCGCCACCACCAGGTAGTCGCCCAGAGACCTGGCTGCACACAGGTACCGGGTGTGGCCGGGGTGGAGCAGGTCGAAGCAGCCGTTGGTGAAGACCACGCGCCTGCCTTCCCGCTGATACCGCGCCACCTCGTCCTGCAACACTTCGAGGGGACGGATCTTGGATCGGTAGTGTTCCATGAGCTCTCCATGCGGGTCACGAATCGTTCGGGCGCGGTCGCCCGGAACCCTCTTTTCGAATGCCTTCAGGGCGCCGGCGCACGCGCCAGTGTCAGCCCGAAGACCCTCCGGGCCCCTGCCCGGAGCAGGGCCCGGCTGCATGCATCCAGGGTGCTCCCCGTAGTGGACACGTCGTCCACGAGCAGGATGTCCCGGTCCTTGACCGAGACGGGCGACGCCACCTCGAAAGCGGCCTGCACGTTTCCCCGTCGCCGGTCCCTTCCGAGGGCGGCCTGGGGAGGCGTGTGGCGGCTGCGGCGCAACGCGAGGTAGTCCAGCTCGAACCCCGGTAGAGCCGCCAAGTGCCTGGCGAGGAGCAGGCTCTGGTTGAAGCCCCGCTCCCGGAGCCTGCGCAGGTGCAGGGGCACGGGAATCACCAGGGGCCGGATCCCCGACGGCAGCCAGGCCCGCGCCAGCTCCGGCAGGCGCGGGGCCAGGATCCCGGCCAGCCGGGTCTTGCCGCCGTACTTGAACCGGTGGACCGCGTCCAGGGCCGCACCCTCGTACACGAACAGGCCGCGCGCCGCCTCATAGGCCGGGGGCATCCGGAGACAGCGCTCGCACAGCCGATCCTCCCCGGTGCCCGTCTCGAACGGTACGCCGCAGCGGGGGCAGAGGGGCGAGCGCACTTTCTTCAGCCCGTTCCGGCACTCGAGGCAGAGATCCCGGGCCCCGCCCGGGTGAAGAAACTGCTCGCAGACCGCGCACCGGGGCGGGTAGACGAGATCAATCCACCTCCGTACCTCTTCCATCGGTCCCCTGCCTGACGAACGCCTCGTGGGAGCAGTTCCGGTTGATGCCCGGGCAGGCGTCCATGGCCTCGGCCCAAGCCGCCCGGTCGTTCAGCAGTGCGGGGTAGAACGGCCACCGGGCGCACCTCCGGGGCTTGACCGGATGGATCCGGCAGCCCCGGCCGGGCTCGAAGAAGAGGCATTTCCCCTCCCCGTCGCACCGGATGGAGAGCCCCCCGTATCGCAGCTCGCAGCAGGACGACCGGAAGGTCTCCGGTTCCATGCCCAGGAAGGACGCGATGTGTTCGATCTCGTCGGCCTCCACGGTGATCCCCCCCTCCCCGTAGCAGCACTGCCCGCACATGCGGCAGGAGAAGGGGGATGCATCCTGATCTTCGTGCTCACGGCGTTCCATGGCGTTTCAGCAGGCTCTCCAGCTTCCAGTCCACGAGGAGACGAACGCGGCGGTTCTCCTTCTTGCGGCGGTAGACCAGGTGTCCGTTCTCCAGACCAAAATGAAAGAGGTCCCGGGTCACGGCCACGTCCTCCCGGCAGTAGGCGGTCAGCCGCTTTATGTCGCCGGCCCGGAACCAGTCCACGGCCTGTAGGCCGTCCGCGGTCTTTCCCCGGTTCAGGGTCTCCTTGGCCAGGTGATCGAGGCCGAGGCGGTGCCCGAGCCGCCGGTGGACGTCCTGGAGGATATCAAAGGTGTTCAGGGTGTTCAAATCCACGGCCGAGTAAGCACTCAACACACCGTAGTCGAACCGCTTCACGTTGAACCCCACCACAAGATCGGCCCCGGCCAGGAGGGTCAGGAGGTCATCCACCCGGTCCTCGGTGAAGCAGTGGAACGCCCCCGTGCGGCTGTCATGGGCCACGGCCACGGAGATCCGCATGAGGTGGGTGTTCCGCCACCCCCCCACCTCGCCGGCGAGCATCTGGGTCTCCAGGTCCAGGGTGACCACCCGCGCCTCGTCGGGCTCCGGCGGAGGCCCGGGCTCCGGCAACACGTCCAGGACGGCGTCCTCCTCCTCGACTCTCCCTTCCGCTTCCAGGGGAACACGGCCCAGCAGGACCTCGAGGAGAAAGACCGCCGCGGCCTTGTCCAGGGGCTTGTTTCCGTTGCCGCACTTGGGCGAGTGGATGCAGGAGGGACAGCCCTCCTCGCAGCCGCAGCCGCTCACGTGCTCCAGCGTGCGCTCCAGGAGCTCGCTCACGATCTCGAAGCCGCGCTGGGCCAGGCCCACCCCGCCCGGGTAGCCGTCGTAGACGAAGACGGCGCCTTTGTCCAGGTCCGGGTGGTGGGGGTAGCAGATCCCGCCGATGTCGTTCCGGTCGCACAGGGCGAACAGGGGGAAGATCCCGATGGCGCTGTGCTCGATGGCGTGAATCCCGCCCATGAAGTGCAGGCCGCGCCGGTCCGCCATGCGGCGGATGAGCGGCTCGATCTCGATCCAGAACCCGACCGTCTCGAAGCTCCTCGAGGGGAGGTCCAGGGGGAAGACCCCGAGGAGCTCCTGTCCCGGCAGGGCCCGTTTCTCGTACCCCGTGATCTGCTCGGTCACCTTCAGAACCCCTTCCCGGACCACGAAAGCCCCTCTGGGGCGGCTGCGGTGGACCCTCAGGATCTCGGTCTCCTTGTCCGAGCGGACCCGGGTGAAGTAGTTGAGCTCGCCCCGTCGCGCGATCACGTCCCGCTTCTTGAGGTCGAGGCGCTCCACCAGGTAGTGCTCCCCGCGGTGGAGATAGACGGCGCCCGGGTGACACTCCTTGAAGGCGCGCCCCTCGTCCACCGTACCGATGGCGGCGCCGCTCTCCGCGTCGAAGATGGTGTAGGTCTCGCCGACCGACCGGATGTTCACGCCGAGATGGGGACGCTTGGGGACCGCGTACCAGGTGGGCGGGTCGTCCACCGACCGGGTGAGCTCCCCGGCCTCCTCCAGGGCGTCGAGCCGGTCTCGAAGGCCCGCCGGCCAGGTGGCCGCGTCGGCCGCGGTGATGGGGTACTCCGACGCCGCGCAGGTGAGATGGGCGTCCGTGACGTAGGGGTTCTCCGGGTCGAGGACCGCGGATTCGAAGCCCCGCTCGAACAGGTTGTCCGGGTGGCGCATGAAGTACTGGTCCAGGGCGTCCGGCTTGGCGACCAGCACCACCAGGGAGGCCTTTCCCGAGCGGCCCACACGGCCGCCCCGCTGCCAGGTGTTGATCACGGTGCCCGGGTACCCCACCAGGATGCAGACGTCCAGGTGGCCGATGTCGATACCCAGCTCCAGGGCGCTGGTGGAGATCACGCCCAGGATCGTCCCCTCGGCCAGCTTCCGCTCGATCTCCCGCCGCTCCCGGGGCATGAACCCCGCCCGGTAGGAGCTGATGCGGTTTTTGTACCGGGGGGCGATGCGGGAGGCCCAGATGTGCATGAGCTCGGTCACCTTGCGCGCCTGGGTGAAGGCGATGGTCCGGAAGCCGGCCTCCAGGCTTTTCACGAAGAGCCTCGCCGCCAGGAAGTTGGTGCCCGCGTGGGGGTTCAGGAACACGAAGTGGCGGTCCGAGCGCGGAGAGCCGCCCGCGTCCACGACGTCCACCCGATCCTGGATGAGGCTCCCCCCGAACGCGCCCGGGTTCGCCACCGTGGCCGAGAGCAGGATGAAGCGGGGGCTCGAGCCGTACAGCGCGCACAGCCGCTTCAGGCGCCGAAGGACCTGGTTCATGTGGGACCCGAAGATGCCCCGGTAGGTGTGCACCTCGTCCAGCACGACGAACGACAGGTTCTCGAAGAGCCCCTGCCAGGCGTCGTGATGGGGAAGGATCCCCTGGTGGAGCATGTCCGGATTGGTGAGCAGAATGGAGGGGATGCGGGTCCGGATCTGCTTTCTCCGGTAAGCGGAGGTATCCCCGTCGTAGACGGCGGCGGTGATCGAGGTGTCGCCCACGGCGTCCCGGAGGGCCTCCAGCGTCTTGAGCTGGTCGTTCTCGAGGGCCTTGAGGGGAAAGAGATAGAGGGCCCGGGCCTTCGGGTTTCTGCGGAGGGCCTCCAGGACCGCCAGGTTGTAGATCAGGCTCTTCCCGCTGGCCGTGGGGGTGGAGACGAGCACGTGCCGGCCCGCCCGGATTCGCTCCAGGGCCTCGGCCTGGTGGTGGTAGAGTCTCCGAATGCCCAGCCGCTCGAGGGCCTGCATCAGGTCCGGGGCCGGAGGCGGGATCTCGGTGTAGGCGCCCGGCTCGGCCGGAAGGTGGCGGTGGTGGACGAAAATCTCCCCGAACTCGCGGTCGGCCCGCAACGTCTCGATGTAGTCGGTGATCTCCAAGACGGCCCCTCGTGCTGCACTCCCACGACCCCGGACCGGATTCACCGGAGCCGGCGGCCGGGGCCTCTACCCATACCACAAGGCCGAGCCCATGGTCAGCCTTTTTCGCGTACGGAAGCCGGCCTCGGCTCCAGTGCGGCACCCACCCGATACATCCGTATTTCCTGGCAGTTAGCTTCACCCTCAACATCCTTCCGCCCTCCCGAATGCATAGGGGGACGGCCATCCGCATCTTCAAAAAAACGAATGACTTAGGTTTTGGGATGTGATAATTTGCTGTCTCGAAGTGCTTCTGATTGCCCACTGCCTCTCTTCGGTACGCGAACATGAATGCCAGCGACAAAGCCCATCCGACCATTCGCCTGAGCTACCGCAAGGGTGACCTCATCATGAAGGAGGGGGATTACGGAATCTCCATCTACAGGGTCAAAAAAGGGCACGTTCGGGTTATCCAACAGCAGGGGGAGATGGAGGTCCCCCTCGCCACGCTCGGTCCGGGGGAGTGCTTCGGGGAGATGGTCTTCCTGAGCAACTCCGTGAAGACCCGCTCCGCATCGGTCCGGGCCATGGACGAGGTGGAGCTGGAGGTGATGCACCCCGTGCGCCTGAAGAAGGAGTACGAGGGGATGGCCCCCGTTCTGCGCTACATCACCAACCAGACCCTGGACCGTCTGTGCCGCATGAACAAGCTGCACGCGCGGCTCCTCAAGAAGAAGCAGCTCGAGTCCGCGGGTCCGAAGGACCCGGACGCCGCCAGGAGGAAGCACTTCCGAAAATCCCTCAACCAAAACTGTGATTACCGGCCCGCGGGATCCTCCGGCAAGATCCGGCTGCAAGGCCGGATCACGGATATCAGCGTGGGCGGGCTCGGGATGGACGTGAGCTCCCGGAACGCCCTGAACGTCCGGCACGAACCCGGGACCGAGCTCATCGTCCACACCACCTTGCCCAGCGGGCGCGGGATCGAGCTCATCGGGAAGGTCCAGACCGTGTCAAAAAACGCAGCCCCCGGGCGCATTCAGCTCGGGATCCAGTTCACCCGGCTCACGGGTGAGGCCACGAAGACCTTGGGATTCTTCATGATGTCCTGAGGGACCTCCGCACAACAGATCGGGCCCGGAATTCTCCGGGGGAGGATGCCCATGACCATCGACAGCAGTGTGTACGGGTACATGGTGGACGAGCACGACTACCCGGACAAGAAGGTCATTCTCGAGGAAGGCGGCATCGGGGACTGGGTGTACATCGTGCTGGAAGGCCGGGTCAAGATGAAGAAAAGGACGCCCAAGGGCCTGGTGACCCTGGCCACCCTGGAGGAGGGGGCGGTTTTCGGAGAAATTCAGCTCTTTTTGAAACAGAGCAAGCTCCGGAACACCATGGTCCAGGCCCACGGCCCCGTGAAGGTGGGCATCCTGGACACCTCGCGGCTGGATCGGGAGTTCGAGCTGGTCTCCCCTCAGCTCAAGGGGCTCATCAAGACGCTGGCGCTCCGGCTGTCGGAGACCATCGACAAGATCACCGAGGTCACCGGCCGCTAGCCTTCGTTCATCTCCTCGCGGGCGCTCTCCAACCGCTCCTGGGTCGTTTCCCAGTCCGCCAGCAGACCCTCCAGCTCCTTCTTGATGCGATCGTACTCCTTGAGCATGGGCACGCTTCGACGCTCGTCCCGAAAGATCTCCGGGTCGGCCAGGTCCCCCTCCAGCGCCTTTTGCCGCGCTTCCAGGTCTTGAATCCGCTCCTCGATCCGCCCGAGGGACTCCTCCAGCGGCCGAATCAGCTCCCGGGTCCGCCGCCGCTGCTCCGCCCGCTCCTTCCGGATCTCCTTGCGACTCTGGCGCGGCCTGTCCTGTTCGTCGCGGGCAGCCGCCGCAGCACCGTCCGCCGCCTCCTCCTCCACGACCTCGAGCGCCCTGCGGGCGAGATGGGCCTCGTACTCATCCAGGGTTCCGGGATACTCCACCACCTCGCCGCCCCGAAGGTCCCAGACCTTCGTCGCCAGGCTGTTCACGAACGACAGGTTGTGGGAGACGAACAGCAGGGTTCCCTCGTACTCGTCCAGGGCCTCGATCAGGGTCTCCGAGGACATGAGATCCAGGTGGTTGGTGGGCTCGTCCATCACGAGGAAATTCCCCGGCTTGACCAGGATGCGGGCCAGGCAGACCCTCGCCTTCTCCCCGCCCGAGAGCACCCCTACGGGCTTGTCCACGTCGTCGCCCGGAAAGAGGAATGCGCCGCACACGCCCCGAACGACGCTCACCGACTCGTGGGGAACCACCCGGTACACCTCCTCGAGCACGGTCCTCTGGGGATCCAGCATCTCGGAGTGGTGCTGAGCGTAGTAGCTCGTGGTGACGCCGTGCCCCGTGCGGATCCGACCTGCGTCCGGCTCGACCTCGCCCTCCACCATCCTCAGCAGCGTCGTCTTTCCCGAGCCGTTGGCGCCGATCACGGCCACCCGCTCCCCGCGCAGGATGTTGAGGCGAAGGTCCCGGTACAAAACCCGGTCTCCGTAACGCTTGCTCACCCCGTCGATCTCCAGCACGCCCCGGCCGCTTCGCGGGACATCGGGGAACCGGAAGCGGGCGGCCTTCCGCCTCCGGTGGGTCTTGATCATCTCCATTTTCCTGACGAGCTTGATCTTGCTCTGGGCCTGCCTCGCCTTGCTGGCCTTGGAGCGGAACCGCTCGATGAACCGCTGTGCCTCCTTGACCTTCTGCTCCTGGTTCCTCGCACGGTTCTCGAGCGTCTTCCGCTCCTCCTCGCGGGCCTCCAGGTAGCTGTTGAAATCTCCCTTGTAGAGCCGGAGGCCTTCCGGCTCGAAGCTGAGGACGCGGTTGATCTGCCGGTTCAGAAAGTCGCGATCGTGGCAGACCAGCACGACGGCCCCGTTGAACCCGGCCAGGTGCTGCTCGAGCCAGCGCACGGAGGGGATGTCCAGGTGGTTGGTGGGTTCGTCGAGGAGCATGAGGTCCGGCCTCCGGTAAAGGAGCGCGGCCAGCGCGGCGCGCATCTTCCAGCCTCCGCTCAGGGAGGAGACGGGCCGGTCGAAGTCCCCCTCGCCGAAACCCAGCCCCGCGAGGATCTTCTCGGCCTCGTGGGCCGGGTAACGGACCTCCAGGTCGCCCATCTCGGTGTGCACCTCGGCCAGCCGGACGGCGAGCCGTTCCTGCATTTTCGGGGAAGGGTCCCGGGCGAGCTCCTTCTCGATCTTTCGGGCCTCGTCCTGGAGGGGGACCCGGCCGGGGACGCTTTCCAGCACGGACGGGAGAAGCGCGCCTTCCAGGGCCTCCTGAATGTCCTGCGGGAGATATCCCACCCGGACGCCCTCCGCGAAACGGACGACGCCCGACTGCGGCACGGCCTCCCCGGCAAGCAGCCGCAGCAGCGTCGTCTTGCCGGACCCGTTGGGCCCCACCAGGCCGATCTTGTCCCCGGTCTCCACCTGGAGCCCGACCCGGTCGAACAGGACCCGGCCCGAGTATCCGTGCGAGAGGTCGATGATGTGTACGAGACTCATGTTGGATCCGCTCCGGACAGGCATCCTATGACTCGGGGGCCCAGAAAGCAAGGCCTGATGGTTGCCCGCCCCGGCTCGCCTGCGGTACAATGAGGATCACACCCAACCGGAGGGAGACGAGCGCCATGAAAACCGTTCACGAGTCCATCGGCCGGCTGGTCACCGAAGTGGCGAACGTTCACCCGAAACGCGACGCGCTGATCCACACGGAGGTCGGGCTTCGCTACACGTACGAGCTTCTCCTGTGGGAGGCCGGGCGCATCGCCCGGGGCCTCATGGCCCTGGACGTCTCCCGCGGGGACAAGGTGGCCCTCTGGGCCTCCAACGTGCCCGAATGGATCGTCTCCCAGCTGGCGCTCGCCCGGGTCGGGGCCGTGATGGTCCCGCTCGATCCCGGGACCGGTCAGGACGACCTCCACTACATCCTGGACCAGTGCGGGGCGCGGGCCGCCATCGTCGATCCGGGGCTGCAGGCGGACGAGGCGGTTGCCATGATGCAGGCCGAACGGGAACGAACGCCCGGGCTCGAGCACCTGATCACGCTCTCGGAAATGTCGTTCCCGGGGGTGCTTCTCTGGAGCGATCTGAGCGCCATGGGGGACGATCTCCCCCTGCGGGCCCTGGAGGAGCGGGAGGCCCTGGTCGACCCCGCAGAACCGGTCGCGATCATGTACACCTCGGGCACCACGGGCCGCCCCAAGGGCGTGGTGCTGGATCACCTGGCGCTGGTGAACAGATCCATGGCCTCGACGGAACGACAGGGCATCGACCACACGGACCGGCTCAGCCTGTTCTTCCCCCTGTTCCACATGTTCGGGAACACCTGCATCGCCCTCTCCGGGCTCCTTCGAGGGGCGGCACTGGTCCTTCCCTGCCGGAGCTTCGACCCGGAACCCATCCTCGACGCGCTGGCCGCCGAGTCGTGCACCGCCGTCTACGGCTCCCCCAGCATGGTCATGGCCCTGCTGGAGCACCCCCGCTTCCGGACCGGAAAATGGCGAACCGTCACCAAAGGAACCCTGGGCGGAGCGCCCTGTCCCATGGGGCTCATGAAGCGACTGGTGACCGAGATGGGCGTCTCCGATATCACGGTGGCCTGGGGCATCACGGAGACCGCCTCCTGGATCACCATGACCGACCCGGACGATCCCCTGGAGCTCCGCGTCTCCACCATCGGCACCCCCCTCCCGGTGAACGAGGTCCGCATCGTGGACACCGTCTCCGGGGAACCCGTTCCGGCCGGCCGGCCGGGGGAGCTCTGCGTTCGCGGGTTCCTGATGAAGGAGTACTTCCGGATGCCCGCCGCCACGACCTCCGCGGTGGACCGGGAAGGCTGGTTTCACTCCGGCGATCTCGGGGAGATGGATGGAGAGGGCTACGTGCGAATCACGGGCAGACTGAAAGACCTCATCGAGCGCGACGGGGTCCATGTCCATCCGACCGAGGTCGAAGAAATCCTCTACGGCCTGTTCGGGGTCGGCGAGGTCCACGTGTTCGGTTTTCCGCATCCCGAACGGGGCCAGGAGATGGCCGCCTGGGTCCGGCCGAGGGAGGGCGCGGAGCTCTCCGTGGAGCGGCTGGAGGCCTACGGCGCGGAACGCCTCCCGCCGGAGATGCGGCCCCGCCACTACAAGCTCGTGGACGCCTTTCCCACCACCCGCTCCGGCAAGGTCCAGAAGTTCAAGCTCGCGGAGCAGGCCCGGGAGGAGTACCTGGGCGCGTGAGCCGGCCGGGGTCCGCGGGTCAGTCCACGACCTTCCAGACCTTGTCCACCTTCTTCTTGACCGACATGGCCCGCCTCACCCCGGGCACCTGCTCCAGGACCTTTCCAGCCACCCGGCTCTCGAGGTCCTTCTCCTCTTTTCCTTCCCCGTCGGCGGACTTGCGATTCCCTGACGCGGGTTCGTCCCCGGGGGCGGAGAGCTCACGCTTCACCCCTCTGAACTCGCGCACCGCCCCCCCGAGCCCCTTGCCGATCTCCGGGATGCGCTTCGCGCCGAAGAGCACGAAGAGAATCACCCCGATGATGACGAGCTCCCACGGCCCCAGACCAAACATGGCTTACGCTCCTTTGCCCGCCCGGCTCCCGGTCGCCCTCCCGGGCGCCGCGGAGCCGGCTGCAAGCTCTTCCAGCCAGGGCGGCAGGGCCCCGGACGAATCCAGTTCCACGACCCGCAACCCCTCCGAATCCAGCAAAGCGGCCGCAACGCCCGGACCGCCGCCGGGTCGATCGCAGTAGGGCGTGCGCAGGCCGCAGGAGGGGCTTCGAGCCTTCAACACGGCAAGGTGGACCCCGAAGACCCGAGCCAGGCGAACGGCTTCCCGGGCCCCCCTCACGAACGTATCGGTGACGTCGCGGCCCGGTTCGCTTCGAACGCAGGCATCACCCGCCAGCACGGCCGTTCCGTCTCCTCCCCGGATGACCGCGGGGGGCCGCGGCGTGGGAAGCCCGCCGAGCTGCTCGGGGCACACGGGGACCATGCACACGCGGTGCGCCAGGCGGATCAAGTCCGGGGAGGCCTTCGACGTCCCGTCGTACCGGCACCGCACCCCGAGGAGGCAGGCGCTCACGAGCACCCGGGGGCACCCGTCGGGGAAGGGGCTCGGATCAGCTGGTGAACTCGATCGGATCCTCGGCCTCCCCTCGTTCCACCACCTCGCCCAGATGATAGGCCGTTTCGCCCATGGCCTTGAGTCG
Source organism: uncultured Desulfobacterales bacterium (assembly GCA_964454455.1). Taxonomy (GTDB): domain Bacteria; phylum Desulfobacterota; class DSM-4660; order Desulfatiglandales; family HGW-15; genus JAIPEI01. Next base: position 16,032 of record CAYVVQ010000003.1, read on the forward strand.
AAGGAGGACCTCGTCCAGCTCGTTTTCGTTGACCACGAGCACCAGGCCGATGCCGTTGTTGAAGGTGCGCATCATCTCGCGGGGGGAAAGGCCCCCTTCCCTTCGGAGGACCTGGAAGACCGGGTGAGGGCTCCAGCTCGAGGTGTGGATCACGGCCTTGCACTGGCTGGAAAGAATGCGGGGAAGGTTGTCCACCAGCCCTCCCCCCGTGATGTGGCTGATTCCGGATATCTGAAAGTCGCGACGCAGGTTCGTGATCGCTCGGGTGTAGATCCGTGTGGGTTCCAGCAGCTCTTCGCCGAGGGTCCGCCCGAACTCCGGCACGTGGTCGTTCACGGACATCTTCTGCTCTTCGAAAAAGACGTGCCGGACCAGGGAGTAGCCGTTGCTGTGAAGCCCGCTCGACGCGATGCCCACCAGCTGGCAACCCACGGCGATCTCCGACCCGTCGAGTAGCTCCGCATTGTCCCCCAGGCCCACCACGAACCCGGCCAGGTCGTACTCTCCGTCGGGGTAGAAGCCGGGCATCTCGGCGGTCTCGCCTCCGATCAGGCTGCACCTGGCCTCCGTGCACCCGACCGCGATGCCCTTGATGATCTCCACGGCCTTGTTCGTGTCCAGCTTCCCCATGGAGAGGTAATCGAGCATAAACAGGGGGGTGGCCCCCTGGACCATGATGTCGTTGACGCACATGGCCACCAGATCGATCCCCACGGTGTCGTGCTTGTCCATCAGGAAGGCGATCTTCAGCTTCGTGCCCACCCCGTCCGTGGATGCGACCAGCACCGGGTTCTTGCGGTCCTGCGTGTTCAGGGAGAACACGCCCGCAAACCCCCCGATGTCCGTGATGACCCCGGACTTGAAGGTCTTGCTCACCACGGGGCGAATCAGGTCGATGAGGCGATTGCCCGCCTCGATGTCCACGCCGGCCTCGGCGTATCGATCAACGTTCTTTTTTGCCTGCTTCTTCTTCTCGGCCATGGCTGCTGCTCCCGACTGGTTCGCCCTTTCGCGTAGCGTCCGGTCCCTTTACCGTGAAACCGCCTCCCGGTGGGCCGGGCGCCCGTTTCGCCATTTACGCACTCCCGAACCGGGGTGTCAAGGCCGCCCCCGGAAAGAGGAGCTCCACGCCGCTCAATCGACGATCAGCCGCAGTCCGCCGAATGCGAGGGCGCACATGGCTGCGAGCCGCAGGACCGTCTGAAGGATGTAGACGACATCGGGTCCGAGAAACCCGAGGAAGTGGGTGTAGTCGGCACAAAGGAGGAGGATGGTGTTGATGATGATCAGCTTGATGACCATCTCGATGGTTCCGCCCTTGAACTTCCGGCGGGCCCGGTCGAAGATGTAGAGAATGATGATGTAGATCACCAGCATGAACAGGTAAACGGTACTCTCCGGCGTCATGAAACCCATCGCTTCCCTCCTTGCATCACACCGCGGGCCCGCTGAACCCGCCCCCAATCAGGACCTGACCTGTTGCAGGTAGTCTTCCAGGTTCCCCTTCACGTAGCTCATCATCTCCGCGTCCTGGCGGTACTTCTCCACGTAGTCCAGGATGTTCATCATCTCCAGGATCGTCTTCTCGGTGAGGCCGACGCCCAGGACCTTCTTCATCCGCATGATCAGCAGGTAGACCAGCTTGTTGAAAGACGACTTGAGAAACAGGACCGCGTCCCCCTGCCGGGCCTCCTCCCGGCACCTGGCGGCGATCCGCCGCTGAAAATCGGCCTGCGCGTCCTTGGACAACGCCAGGGACTCGAAGAGCGCTCCGCTGCGCGTCCCGAGCTCCTGGAGGGATTCGGCATACACCTTCTCGAACTGCCTGCCCACCTCTTTCCGGAAATTGGCCTCGATGATGTTCAGCAGGTCCAGGTAGAGCTGCGCGATCTCCTCGTAGTCGACGTCGCCTTTCCCTCCGGCCCCTCCCCCGGGTTCGATCAGCCCGCAGCAAAACAGGAGATACAGGGTCCTGTAAAGGTCCGGCTCGTCCGCGCCGACCACGTCCTGGATCTCCTTCACGCTGCGCCGGCCGTCCACCAGGCGGAGCACGGCTTCCTCGGAGGGCGTGAGGGGGACCTGGTCCTTCAGCGTATCCGAGTCGCCCGAGGTCTCGTAAACCCCTTCGGGGCCTTCGATGCAGCGCCGGAAAAAGGCATCGTCCCGAATGCCCTTGACGGTTTCCATGAGGAGCTGAAACAGGTTGTAGTCGATGGAATCGAACGGATCGACCTCCACCGGGCTCTCGCTGAAACCCAGCTCGGCGTCCGTCATCTGGAAGGCGGCGGTCAGGGTCTGCTTGACCTTGAACACCAGGAACCGGTCCCAGACCTCGCGCTTGACCAGGCCGCGATCCACCAGGGTCCGGCCCAGGGAACGGGGGTCCTTTGCCAGCACGCGCTCGAGCCTGCCCACCGCCTCCGGAGACAGCCCCTTCTTCCGGGCGAGCTCCTTGATCAGGCGGCTCTCCGCGTTCAGACCGTCGGCGCTCGCGATGTGTCCCTGCCTGAGATAGACCCTCAAGCCCCGCCGGTCGTCCTTGATCGTGACCGTGCCGGTCATCTGATCGCGGTTCAGCTTGATCAGCAACCTGGGCAGCTGGCTGGTTTTGCGGGTTGGCGTAGCACCCATGGTGATCGGCCGCCTGGTTTGGAGTTCC
>CAYVVQ010000003.1:18790-29283 GCA_964454455.1 uncultured Desulfobacterales bacterium
GGGTCGCGGACGGGTCTCCGATGGCGAATTCCCCGAGATATGAAGCTTTTAACAGGTTCCCCGGGAATGTACAAGTCCAAACGTCCATGACCGGCGTTCGGCTTCCGGCCACCCCCGTTGACGAAAACCGGTGTTTTCGTAGGGCGGCCTTTTACACCCCGCCGGCGACCGCGTGCCCAGCCGCCTCCACGACGCATCACGGGGCGGAAATCAGCCCTCGGGTTCGATCTTCACGTCCAGCATCAGGTCGCCGACCTCCCCGTCCGCCTGTTTCCGCCCCAGGCCTGCGAGCCTGAGCACGCGGCCCTCGCTCACGCCTTCGGGAACCAGGACGTTGAACAGCCTCCGCTGGGACCCCCAGGGGATGTTCACCAGCTTGCGGGCGCCTTCCTCCGCCTCCCGCGGCGTCACGCGGATGCGCCCGTAGAGGTTCGGGTCCCCGGGCCGGCCCGTGGTTCGGACCACCTGAAGCCGATGGGGCTTCCGCTCCGGACTCACGGACCGGAGCCGTCCGGAAAGGCCCACGGGAGGCACCTTCAGGAACAGCTTGAGACAGAGGAGACCGAACACGAACCCTCCGATGTGCGCCCACCAAGCGACCCCGCTGGACTGCGCCTGCGGGCCGGCGGCGCTCAGGAACTGGAGGACGAACCAGATTCCCAGGAAGACGAAGGCCGGGATCTCGATGAAGTAGGGGATGAAAAAGATGGGAATCAGGGTCAGGATCTTCGACTGGGGATAGAGGATGAAGTAGGCCCCCATGACTCCGGCGATGGCGCCGCTCGCACCGATGGTGGGAACCTGCGAGTGGGCATTGAGAGCGAGGTGGAAGAGGCCGGAGACCAGCCCGCAGAGCAGGTAGAAGGCCAGGTACCTGGCGGAGCCCATACGGTCCTCCACGTTGTCGCCGAAGATATACAGGCTCCACATGTTGCCCAGGAGATGCAGGAAGCCGCCGTGCAGGAACATGAAGGAGATCAGGGAGAACGCCTGCTGGCCGAAACTGAAGTAGCGGCTGATCTCGGGTACGGTGTATCGGGCGGGGATCAGTCCGTAGACCACGAACAGCTCGTGGACGGCGGAGCCCTTGGCCAGCGTGACGAGATAGACCGCCGCATTAACGCCGATGAGCGTGTTGTTGACGAGGGGGTAGCTGTTGGACTGGATCGTGTCTCGGATGGGAATCATCTCAGAGTATCCAGAAGCCCCGGCGCAACTGATCTGCCCTCGTGGCAACCAGAAGGGACACCATACCCAGCGGCGGCGGAGCGGGTTTTCAAAAAATTGAACCCTTGGCCGGGTGAAATGTCAAGGCGCATTTCCAGCCCGGCCTGATCATCCCTTCCGATCGACGAACTTGAGGGTCGAGGCAACCCCCGGGAGGGTCCGATGCGCATCCCCGTGGCGGCAGATCCGGTGCCGGGAAAGGTGGACGCTCTTCGTGGACCGATTCGTCAAATTCCTGACGCTTTCGGCCGACCTCCGGGCGGGAAACGGCCCGGTCGCGGCAGGGACCGGCGAAAGGCCCGCCGGAGAGACGTCTGGAGAGCCCTGGGAGGCCCTTGGCGCCGGAGCTACCCGATGGCACGGGATGTGCTTTCTCCCCTGGCAGTGAAAACACGTAAACCACCCACGTCTGGAGGGACCATGAAACCACTCGCCCGCATTGCGGCCTGTGCGGCCGTGCTCTGTATCCTGATCGGGGGGCCGGCCGGCACGGGCACCGCCGTCGCCCAGGACGGCTCCTCCGGGGCCCGAATCCCGGAGGGGGTCTACCTCGAGCTGACCGAGGACTTCTACGAGACCCTGCGAAGAGAGGCGGATCGGGATGCCACCGTTTACAGCAACGATCCGTCGGCCGACCGGCTGAAGGAGATCGCCGTGTCCGCGCGATTCATGGTGCAGACCAACCTGGAAATTCTCAAGCAGCAGGAGGAGATGATTCGGCTGTTGAGGAGGCTCCTCGAGAAACAATGAACGGGTGGGCGGTCATACGGGCCACGCTTCTTTCGGCCCTCTTCTTCCTTGTTCCCCTCTCATGGTGTCCCGCGCAGGCGTCCGCCGAAAACCGGGCCCTGGGCCTCGCACTGCACCGGGATTCGGGACGAATCCGCTGCATGATCCGGCTCGAGGCCCGTCCGGTGTACACCCTGAAAGCCGTCCCCCGGGACGGGGTCCGCCTCCTCCTTCACGGGACCGCCGGCTCCGGCCGCTTTCTGGAAGACGTCGCCGCCGGAGGCTCGATTCTGCAGCTGGACCCGGAGGTCGCCGAACCGGACACGGGCATCCTCTTCACCCTGCCGGGAACCGTTCGGGACGCGAGCGTGGCCTGGATCGACGATGCCGGCGCCCTGTACCTGGAGCTCGTCCGCGGTGAAAACGAACCGCCGGTTCCCCAAGGCCCCTCGGAGGAATCGACGCTTCAACCCGTACAGTTCGGCTTCGTGGACATGCGGACCCGCATGGTCCTCGCCCTGGACCGTCCCCCCGCCTGGGAGCTCACCCACCTCTCCCCAGGCCGGGTTCGTCTCCGCCTTCCCCTCGTGAGGCCGGCGTTCGATCGGACCCGGTACGGTCCGGCCGACAACCTGGCCCTGGCGACCCTTCGGAACAACGGGCGGGAGACGGACATCGACATTCAGCTTCGCTCCCGGATCGACCGCGTCCGGGTCTTCCGGGCCGGAGACGCCGGCCGTCTGGTCACCGACCTGTTCGGAGGGAAGCCGCTCCCCGACCCAGTTCTCACGGCGGAGGCCTCCGGTGCGACGCCCTTCCCATCCAACGCGTCACCCGAGCCGCCGGAGCCCTACCAGGAGAGCAGTGGAACGAGCCCCAGCATCGCCGGGGAGCCGGCAACGCCCGCCGGAGCCCCCCCGGCATCCACCGACGGACCGGTCTTCCGGGGCCGGATCGCCTCCGGCGCCGTGCCGACCGGCGAGCCCCCCGCGGAAGGCCTTTCCCCGGCCCCGGAACGGGCCGAGCGGGAGACGGTCCCGGAGGACGACATCCTGCAAGAGCTGGCCCCGGACGAAGCCCTCCTCTACGGCGACCTCCGGCAGGCCCGTGACGCCGGAGACCACGAGCGTGCCGCCGACCTGTGCAGCCGTTTCCTGGAGCGCTTCCCCGCATCGCCCATGGCGGAGAGGGTTCTCTTTCTCAAGGGGGATGCGGCGTTCTCCCTGGTCAAGGAGGGGAACACGGATCGTTTCTCCACCATGTTGAAGACCTACCAAACCGCGATTTCCCGGTACCGACAGTCTCCCCGGGTTCCCCGCGCCTACCTGAACATGGCCCGGGCAAGCTCGCTGCTGGGAAACGACTACGCCGCCGTCGGGTATCTGAACATCGTGCTCAACAGCACCGCCGATCCGGAGACCGCCTCACGCGCGCAGCTGGAGCGAGGCCGCGTCTACCTGAAGGTGAACCGCCCCGACAAGGCGGTCGAGGACTTCAAGGCGGTCCTCGAAAACCACCCGGACTCGCCCCTCGCCCAGGAAGCCCGCATGGACATCGCACGGTACTTCGAGGCCGTGGGACTGCACGAAAAGGCCTGGGAGACGCTGAATGGGCTCTCCGAAGCGGCCCCCCGGTTCCACCTCGATCACCCCGGGTTCCTGTTCCTTCGCGGAAAGAACGCGCTCTACCTGAAACGGTACCAGCCGGCGAGGGACTTTTTCTTCCGGGCCTTGAACATCGGGGGGCAGCCGGAGGGCCCCGACCTGATCCTCGCCCGAATCGGCGACACCTACCACCACGCCTCCCGGCCGAGGGAGGCGGAGCGCTTCTACCGGGCCGTCATTCGAGAGTTCCCGGACAGCGACGGGGCCTCCATCGCCCGGCTGCGCCTCGCCGGCTACGAGTCCGGCTACCAGGCCTTTCGAGACTTTCGCAAGGACAACGCCGGCAAGCCGCTCGGCGACCTGGCCGTACTCGAAATGGCTCGCAAGTACTACGAGGAAAACCAGTACGCCAAAGCCCTCCAGGCCCTCCGGGAGCTCATGGACAAGCCCTTTGACAACGAGATGAAGATGGAGGCCCAGCGCCTCTATTATCGCAGCGCCGAGCAGGAGATGAAACGCCTCGACCGGGAGGGACGCCCCGAGGAACTGGTGGACTTCTACCTGAGCCGGAAAGCCCTTCTGCGCCGGAACATCGATCCGGAGGTGCTCCTCCTGGCGGGGCTGTCCATGCACGATCTCGGGCGCCATCCGGAAGCCGCCGATCTCCTGGCGACCATCAAGCCGTACGACCTGAGCCAGGTCTCCAAGGGACGAAGAATCCTCGGGCTGACCGGGAGCCTGATCGCGGCGGGGAAGGAAGACCGGGCCCTGGCGCTCCTCGAGAGGAAAGAGGACCGGGCTCTCCTGCCCGACGCCGACCGCCGGCGGCTGGACTTCGTCCTCGCCGGACTCTACCGGGATCGCGGGCGTACCGAAGAGGCCTATGACCTCTACCGGGGGCTCGTGCAGGGAGAGCGTCTCCTGCCCGATCGGGACATCGCATCCACCCAGCTGGCCATGGGGCGGATCGAAAGAGAAAAAGGAGACCTCGAGCGGGCCCGGGCCTCCCTGAACCGCTGCATCGGTCTCGCCGGGCGGCTGGACAAGCCCCAGCCCATCCTCAGACGGGCCTACCGCGAGCTCGGAATCGCCTGCGCGGAGGGCGGCCGCCACGAGGACGCGCTCGAGGCGTTCGAAAACGCCCTCGAGGAAGGCTACACCCAGGACGAGAAGGGGTACTGGGAGCTTCGCTTTCAGATGGCCCAGGCCTACCTGGCCCTCGGGGACTACGAACGTGCCGAACCCGTCCTGGTGGAGATCTCCGAGCAGGGCGACGGACCGCTGCAGCAGCGGGTTCGCCTCCGCCTTGGAGGGCTCGGTCTGGAGAAGCAGCTGCGACGGTTGTCCAGCTGGTCGGACGGAAGCTGATAAAGATGCCTGAAAGCCACAACAACATCCTGTGGACGGCGGATCGGATCCCGCTCCCCAAGCTGCTCTGGGATCGCATCGAGGCCCTGGGGTACCGGGTCGTGGTCGCGGAGGCCGGGGACGGGCTCGTGGAGACCATCGAGCGGACACGGCCCGGCATCTGGGTGGGACAGATCAACGGGGGCGGGGAGCTCGCCGTCCTGCGGGAGGTGCGGAGCGCCTTCCCCTCCATGCCGGTGATCCTCGCCAGCGCCCGGCCGACCATCGAGGAGGCGACCGAGGCGATCCGCATGGGCGCCACGGACTATCTGCCGGAGAACGTCGACGCCGAACGGCTCTGGGCGGTGCTGGAAAGCACGCTTCGCATGCCGGGGGCCCGCGCGCCGCTCGACCCGAATGCTTCGATCCCCCGCAGGAACACCCACCGAAAGCAACCCGTAGCGGTCCACCCCCTGATGATCCGGATCATCGAGCTGGCCGCACGGATCGCTCCCAGCCGGTCCACCGTCCTGATCCAGGGCGAAAGCGGGACCGGCAAGGAGGTGGTCGCCCGATTCATCCACGAAAACGGCCGCTGTCGGGAAGGCCCGTTTGTCGCCGTGAACTGCGCGGCCCTGCCCGAGAACCTCCTGGAGAGCGAGCTGTTCGGCCACGAGAAGGGCGCCTTCACCGGAGCGGCCGGCCGCAAGAAGGGAAAGTTCGAGCTGGCGAACGGGGGGACCCTCCTCCTGGACGAGATCAGCGAGATGGCCGTGTCGGTCCAGGCCAAGCTCCTTCGGGTCCTCCAGGAGAGGGAGGTGGACCGCGTGGGCGGGCAGACCCCCGTCGCAGTGGACGTCCGCGTCATCGCCACAACGAACAGGGACCTGGAAAAGGAGGTCCGGGAGGGCGCCTTCCGTCAGGATCTCTTTTACCGGCTGAACGTGGTCCCCCTGCATCTTCCCCCCCTGCGGAAGCGGACGGACGACATCCCCCGGCTGGCCGAGCAGTTCCTCCACGAGACCGCCGCCCTCAACGGGCTCCCGTCCAAGACCCTGTCGGCGGAAGCGGAAGGCAGGTTGCGGCGGATGCCCTGGCCGGGCAACGTCCGGGAGCTGGAAAACCTGATGGAGCGAGCCGTTCTCCTGGTTGACGGGGAGGTCGTGCGCCCCGAGGACCTGGATTTTCTGGCACGCCTGGGCGGCAACGGGCCCGCCCAAACCGGTCCGGAGACCGGGGAGGGCCTCCTGCCTCTCCGTGAGATGGAGAAGCGGATGATCTTCCGGGCCCTGGATGATCACCAGGGAAACCGCACCCGGGCGTCCAAGGTTCTCGGCATCAGCGTCCGCACCCTGAGAAACAAGCTGAACGAGTACCAGAAGGAGGCCGGCGACGCGGCGGCGGAAGGCGCCGATCCCTGACCTTGTCAATATCTTGACGTGCCTCGGCTGCCGGCAAGCCCCGCCGCTCCTCCGACCGATCGTGCAGTTTCTGCCGAGCCGCTGCGTCCCTGCAACTTTTTCCTCCCCTTTCCCGAATCCGGAGGCCTTCCGTCGCCGCCGGGCCTCGATTGGGACCGCAAATCCCGGCGATCGGCCCGTTTGGTACCGCTTTTGCATTATGGAGGGCAGAGCATCCAAGGAGGCGAACATGGAAATCGAGAACACCCTGCGCAACCGGTTGATGGGAAGAACCATGAAGGCGCTCGAGCAGGCCCTGGACTTCAGGGCGGCCAACCAGTCGGTGATCGCGGGCAACATGTCGAACATCGAGACCCCCGGCTACACGCCCAAGAAGGCCACCTTCAATCAGGCGCTTCGAGACGCCGTGGACCGGAACGGGGCCTCCCGCGCGGAGAAGGTGACCCTGCGGAAGACCCACGAGAGGCATCTCCCCGTCTCCCCGGATTCCGAGCGAGCGTACACGGTCGAACCCTACACAGCGGACGTCTCCGGCTCCGACCGGCTGCAACTGGATCGGGAGATGGCCAAGATGGCCAAGAACAACCTGCTCTACGAGGCCTCGGTCACCCTTCTGTCCAGGAAATTCCGGTCCCTGAGAGATGTGATCGAGGCAGGAAGGAGATAATCCCATGGATCTCATTCGGACCATCGACCTGGCGGCCGGAGGAATGACGGCGCAGCGGACCCGGCTGAACGTCATCTCCACGAACCTGGCCAACGCGAACACGACCCGGACCGACGAAGGAACCCCCTATCGAAGGAAGATCACCATCTTCCAGGCCACGCCGGCGGTGCAGGAATTCGACGCACACCTGGAGGACGCCCTGGATCGGCAGCTGAACGGCGTCGAGGTCACCGAGGTGGTCCCCGCGGAAGGACCCTTCAAGCGGATCTTCGATCCGACCCACCCGGACGCCGATCCGGAGGGATACCTCTACCTCCCGAACGTGAACCTGGTGGAGGAGATGGTGCTCATGCTCAACGCCAACCGGGCGTACGAGGCCAACGCCGCCGTGGTGAAGGCGGCCAAGGACATGGCGCTCAAGGCGCTGGAGATCGGCCGCTGATGACGCCCAGGCCGGACAACGGAGCAGGCAGGTAATCCAATGGATCCGATCCGAGGCTTCCCGGGCATCCTTCCACAGATCCAGCCGCAGGACCGCACCGAGCCGGCTTCCCCTTCGAGCTTCCGGGACACGCTGGGCGCTTTCTACAAGGAGGTCGACGCGGAGCTGAAGGCGGCGGACCAGAAGGCGGCCGAGTTCGCCGTAGGCAAGCGCCAGAGCCTTCACGAGATCATGATCGCCTCCGAGAAGGCGGGGATCTCCTTCAAGCTCCTTGTCCAGATTCGGAACAAGCTGCTCGAAGCCTACCAGGAAATCATGAGGATGTCGTTCTAGCCATTCGGCCGGGTCCGGCGAAAACCGCCGGGAGCGCACCGTGAGCTGCGACCGAGGATGAATCATGGCGGAAGAAGGCGCCGGGAAGAACACAGTTCAGCAGTTTTTCGAGATCCTGAGGAACATGCCGCCGGCCCGCAGGATATCCCTGGCGGTGACCATGCTGCTGGTGGTGGGCGGTTTCGTCGCCCTGCTCCTCTGGACCAACCGCCCGAACTACCAGGTGCTCTTCAGCAATCTCGGCACCGGGGATGCGGCGAAGATCACCGAGAAGCTCAAGGAGCAGCGGATCCCGTTCGAGCTCAAGGAGAGGGGCAGCGCCGTTCTCGTACCCGAGGACATGGTGTACCAGCTGCGGCTCGATCTCGCCTCGGAGGGGCTTCCCCAGGGAAGCAGCGTGGGGTTCGAGGTGTTCGACGACATCTCCTTCGGAACCACCGAGTTCGTGCAGAAGCTGAAGTTCCAGCAGGCGCTGCAGGGAGAGCTGGCCCGGACCATCACCCAGTTCGACACGGTCAGCCAGGCCAGGGTCCACATCGTTGCGGCCGGCGACAGCCTGTTTGCGGAACCGGAAAAGCCCGCGACCGCCAGCGTGGTCCTTCGCCTGGTCCCGGGCCGGGTCCTGGACCGCCAGGAGCTCCAGGGGATCGTGAACCTGGTGGCCTGCGCCGTGGAGGGGCTCAAGCCGGAAAACGTCACGGTCGTGGACATGGCCGGAGGGCTCCTGTCCCAGGGACAGGACGCCATGGACGCCGGGGGCTTGAGCCGGTCCCAGTTCGAGTACCAGCGACGGCTGGAGCGCTCCCTCGAAAACCGGATCCAGACCATGCTGGAACCCGTGGTCGGAGCGAACAGGGTCGTGGCCAGGGTCTCGGCCGACGTGGACTTCCGGCAGGTGAGCGTCTCCGAGGAGTCGTACGATCCGAACAGCGCGGTGGTTCGAAGCGAGCAGGTCCAGAAGGAATCCTCCTCGGAGGGCCGGGGGCTCCCCGGAGGCAGCCCCGACACGAAATATCAGGTGATCCAGCAGGAGAACGCCTCCGGCGCCGGTCGGTCCACGCAGGGATTCGAGAAGGAAAACTCGATCATCAACTACGAGATCAACCGGGTGAACCGCCAGATCGTCAACTCCGTCGGAGACATCACCCGCCTCACCGCCGCCGTGGTCATCGACGGGCCCTACAACAACTCGACAGGACAGGACGGGGAGACGACCCGGCAGTTCTCTCCCCGGAGTCGAAGGGAGATGAAGACCTTCGAAGAGATCGTCATGAAGGCCATCGGCTACGACGAGCAGCGAGGGGACCAGGTGGCCGTGTCCAACATCCCGTTTGCCATGCGCGGAGCGGAGGGGACCATGGCCGGCGTCCAGTCCGATCCCGCGTGGATCTCCTACGCGAAAAAGATGGCCAAACCGGCCCTCAACCTGCTCCTCATCGCCCTCTTTTTCTTCCTGGCGGTCCGACCCTTCCGGAAATGGCTGAGACAGGCCGACCAGCAGCAGGTGCTGCTGCGCCAGGGTGCGGAGACCCCTCAGCTGGAGGGCGGAGACGCCCAAGGCGGCCCCGAGATGGATCAGCAGACCCAGCTCCTGGAGCTGACCAAAAAGAACCCGGAGATGGCGGCCAACATCATTCGATCCTGGCTGAGTGAAGGGAGCGCTTGACCGTGGACCTAGTCAAAGGATTGACAGGACCCCGAAAGGCCGCGGTTCTCCTCATGGTGATGGGCGAGTCCTTCGCCTCCCACGTGTTCAAGCACCTCGACGACGAGGAGGTGAGGGTCATCGGGGAGCACATGTCCCAGATCAAGAGCGTGGACACCCAGGTGGTCGCCTCCATCATGGACGAGTTCTTCTCTGCCTGCCGTGAGAACAGCCTCCTCGGGGTGAGCGGGTCGAGCTTTTTCAAGAAGACCGTGAGCCAGGCCTTCGACTCCCGGAAGGCGGACTCCCTCCTGAGCGGTTTCTCCCCCCAGGACGGCGGTCGTCCCTTCGATATGCTCCGCAGCCTGAGCCCCCAGGTGCTGGCGAACCTCATGAGAGACGAGCACCCGCAGACCGTGGCCCTCATCCTCGTGAACCTGAACCATCAAACCGCCGCCGAGGTCATCCAGCTCCTGCCCGAGGCCACACAGAGCGAGGTGGTGGTTCGGATCGCCGAGCTCGACAACGTGCCGGACGAGATCGTGGACGAGATCCAGGAGGTGATCGTGGAGCAGATCGCCGACATCGGAAACGAGTCGAACGAGAAGCTCGGCGGCGTCCAGGCGGCCGCCGAGATCATGAACCAGGTCGACCAGAAGACGGAGAGCTCCATTCTCGAGCGCATCGAAGAGGATCGGGAGGAGCTGGCCGAGGAGATCCGTCAGTCCATGTTCGTGTTCGAGGACCTCATCCACCTGGACGACCGCTCCATCCGAACGCTGCTCAAGGAGATCAGCAACGACGAGCTCATTCTGGCGCTCAAGACCGCCAGCGAGGGGCTGGGGGACAAGATCTTCGGCAACGTCAGCCAGCGGGCCGCCCAGATGATGAAGGAGGACATGGAGGTCATGGGGCCGGTCCGCCTGCGGGACGTGGAGCAGGCCCAGCAGACCGTCCTGAAGACGGCCAGGAGGCTCGAGGAGGAGGGCAAGATCGTTCTCGGCGGCAAGGGAGGGGACGATGTCCTGGTCTAACGTCATCAAGAAAGAAGAGGGCGTCCAGTTCAACATCCGCGCCT
>CAYVVQ010000003.1:29383-36117 GCA_964454455.1 uncultured Desulfobacterales bacterium
AGACCGAGAGCGAGGAGACCGAGAGCACGGAGGAAGAGCTGGCCCGCCTGGAGCGGGAGGCCTATGAGAAGGGGTTCGAGCAGGGACGAAAAGACGGCCTGGAGCTGGAGAACAAGCAGATCGAGGAGCAGCGACAGCAGATGGAGGCCCTCTTCTCGGAGCTCCGCTCCCTGAAATCCTCCCTGTTCCGCGAGGCCGAGCAGGAGGCCGTGACCCTGAGCTCCCGCATCGCGAGACGCATCGTACGGGAGGAGATCCGCACCGATCCGGCCCTCATCCGGAGAACCGTACGAGCCGCTTTCGAGCTTGTCGCGGATCAGAGCCGCCTCGCCGTCAGCGTCCATCCCGAGGACATGGAAGAGATCCGGAGGATCCTGCCCGAGCTCGCGTCCATGACCGAGGGGGGCGGGTTCCAGGTGAAGGAGGACGAAGCGGTGGACCGGGGTGGATGCGTGCTGGAGACCGGATTCGGAACGATCAGGGCCACGGTCTCCGAGCAGCTCTCCGCCATCGACAAGGCGATCGAGCAGGCCTTCGTTGCCGGCGAAGGAGACGAGACGTGAACCTGGATCTCTCCAGGTACGCGGAAGCGGTGGATGCCGTCCGGACCATCACCACGGAGGGACGCATCACCAAGGTGGTGGGCACGGTCCTGGAGGCCAACGGCCCGGCCATGCCGGTCGGGGCCATCGGTCGCGTGGTTCCGGCCGGCGACAAGAGCCGGGCCGTCCCGGTCGAGGTGATCGGGTTTCGGGAGGACCGCGTTCTCCTCATGCCCCTGGGCAAGGCCGACGGCATCGAACCGGGAAGCAGCGTCGTCGCCGACCGGTACAAGGCGGCCGCCGGGGTGGGCGGGGACATGCTGGGACGGGTCCTGGACGGCCTCGGCAACCCCCTGGACGGCGGGCCGGGCCTCTCCCCGGAACGCGAGATGCCCCTGTACGCCGACCCGGTCAACCCCCTCCTCCGGGCGCGCATCACCGAACCCCTGGACGTGGGCGTGCGCTCCATCAACTGTTTGACCACCCTCGCCAAGGGGCAGCGGGCCGCCATCATGGCCGGGTCCGGTGTGGGAAAAAGCGTCCTTCTGGGAATGATGGCGCGGTACACCTCGGCGGACGTGAACGTCATCGGCCTCATCGGGGAGCGGGGAAGGGAGGTCCGCGAGTTCATCGAACGGGACCTCGGAGAGGAGGGCCTGGGCCGCTCCGTCGTGGTGGTGGCCACCTCCGACTCCTCGCCCCTCTCCCGGATCCGGGGGGCCTACTTCGCCTCCGCCGTCGCCGAGTTCTTCCGGGACCGGGGCAAGGACGTCCTGCTCATGATGGACTCGGTCACCCGGTTCGCCATGGCTGCGCGGGAGGTCGGACTCGCCGCGGGCGAACCGCCCACGAGCAAGGCCTATCCGCCCAGCACCTTCGCCCACCTCCCCCGACTGCTCGAACGGGCCGGCACGGGCTCGGGGCGGGGGTCCATCACCGGCATCTACACCGTGCTGGTCGAGGGCGACGACATGAACGAGCCCATCGCCGACGCCGTCCGCTCCATCGTGGACGGACACATCGTCCTGGACCGGGGTCTGGCCTCCCGAGGCCACTACCCGGCCGTGGACGTGCTCTCCAGCGTGAGCCGGCTCATGTCCGAGGTGGCCTCTCCGGATCACCGAAAGCGCGCCATGGAGTTTCGAGGACTGCTGGCCGACTTCGCGAAAATCGAAGACCTCGTCAACGTCGGTGCGTACGAGAAGGGGGTCAACGATCGAACGGACCATGCCCTGGAGATGATCGACGAGTTGAACGCCTTTCTGACCCAAGACGTCGAAACCCGTGCCGAGATGAAAAAGAGCATCGGGGAAATGACCAAGCTGCTCACCGTGCGCAATCTCGGCCGCACGGCAAAGGCCCGGGCCCGATAGCATGAACAGGCACCATGGGATTCTCTTTCCGATTTGAAGCGCTGCTGACGCACAGGGCCCATCGCAAGGAGCGGGCCGAGATCGAGCTCGGCCGGGCCAGGAAGAGGATGAAGGAGGCCCGGGAAGCGGTCGAGGCGCTTCAGGGACGATTGCAGGAAACCGGCGAGGATCTCCAGCGGGCCCTCAAGGGCCGAACATCCGCGACCCTCCTGCAGAGCCACGCGGATTTCATCTCCGATCTCGAGGCTCGCATCCAGGCCCGGGAAGCGGAGATCGAACGTTGCCGGGAGGAGGTCCGGGACCGCGTGAAGGAGGTCTTGGAGAAGACACGGGAAATGCAAGTCGTTGAAAAACTCAAGGAGAAAGACCACGAGTCATGGCTTCGGGAAGAAAGACGAAAGGAACAGAAGGTCCTGGACGAGATCGCCGTGATCCGCCACGGGAGGACCGCATGAAACCCAAACGACTCTTTGTGCCGGCTGCCGCGGTCTTCATGCTGCTCATTCTCGTCAAGATCCTGGGGAGCGGCCTCCTGCTGACCGGCACCTCGCTCGATCTCACGGGGACGGCGGCCCTGGCAGGCGACGAGACCGGGCAACAGACCCCGCCGCCCGCGGAAACGGAGCAGGCCCTCCTGAGAAAGGAGCAGCGCCTCCGCGAGTGGGAGGAGGAGCTCCGGGAGCGGGAGGAGCAGATCCGTCCTCTCCAGAAGGAGATCGACCGGAAGATGGCCGAGCTCGAGGAGATCCAGTCCGACCTGACCGCCTTCGCCAAGAAGCTGGCGGAGCGGGAGCAGGCCCTCAACGACACCCAGGTCAAGCACCTGGTGTCGCTCTACCAGTCCATGGAGCCCGAGCGCGCCGCGGCCATCATGGGCAAGCTCGACGTCCCCACCGTGGTTCGGATCCTCGGCAACATGCGGGGCAAGAGCGCCGGGCAGATCCTCGCCTCCATGCCCCCGGAGCGGGGCGCGGCCATCAGCGAGCAGCTGAGCCGAACGGAGTGAGCGTCCGCTCCCGCGCCGGGCCTGGATGGGAGGGTCCGCCGGAGCGGACCGCGCGCGCGATCGCTCCGGGAGGGCACGGCAATTTTTGCCTTCGCCCCGCCCACCCTGGAAATTCCTTCCTTTCGCCCTGGCCTCTCCCCGGTCACGCTCCGGCAACACCAACCATCATATCGGCAAGTTAGGTGAGAAGGCGCGCTGTGGCACGCCGGTTGCTCTACACGAAGGCGTCGATCCCCCCATCACGAGACCGAGGACGAGCCATGAACAACTTTTCACCCCAGATACCCCTCCCCGTGAACCTCTCCGGCGGAGGAAGCTTCAACCGGAAGGCGACACCAGGAGATATCGGGGACAGCCTTTTCGAGGATTTTCTCCAAAAGGTCAATGGGCAGGACGACGAAGGGATCCCGGCCTGGCTTCCCCTTGCACTGAGCGGGAACGAGGCCGGAGGGGGCAAGGGAGGAGCTTCCTCCGCCGAGGCCGGAGGCGCCGGCAAAGGCCTCGAGGCCCTCGGGCTCGGCGCCGGCCGCGTCATGCTCTCCTCGGGCGATCTCTCCAAGCTCGCTCGAATCCTGGAGCAGCAGGGCTTCTCGCCCCGGGCGATCCAGGGGTTGTTCCAGTCCCTCGGTGACAAGAACGGAGACATCCGTCTGGACAGGTTGTTTGCCAAGCTTCAGACCCTGTTCCAGGAAAGGTCCGATTCCGCCTCTTCTTCCGTGGTGGACCGCAGCGACGTCCCCCGGCTCGAAGAGGCGCTGTTCAAGATGGGTCTGGGGGCCGGCGAGGTCCGGGAGGCCGTGGAGAAGTCCAAGAACGCCGACGGTAATCTTTCGGTGGAGCGCTTCGTCCGCGCACTGCGCGATCTCTTCCCCGACCTCACCGTGGAGATGGAAAAGCGGATTCAGGCGGTCCTGCAGCAGGAAACGGGAATCCGCTTTCGCCCCGGCGACCTCCAGAAGACCGTCCGGGATGCGGGCCTGGAGGCCGAGCTCCATCGCCTGACCGGAAACGCATCGGAGGCGGCCCGAAACGCCGCCAAGCGGGAAATCGCCGCCCTCATGCAGGAAAAGGGGGTTCCCCTGGAGGATGTGAAGCGGTTTCTGGAATCCCTGCGCATCCAGCGGGCCGGCCTGCAGGCCTTCTCGAGGGTCGGGGGGCTCGAAGACGCCGGACGGCAGAGAAGCGAGTCGGCCCCCGGCGAGAGCCCGTCGGTCCGGGTGTACATCCGCCGGGACCGCACGGACTGGGAGCAGGGAGGATGGAAGCAGCGCATCCTCGACATCCTGAACCGGCAGGAGGCCCTGGCGGGGCGAAAGACCGGGCCCGAGGCCGGGGCGGGAAAGGCCGGCTCCTTTCGGGAGCTGGCAGGCATGCTCGAGGAAGCTCTGTCCGGTCGAACGGCATCCGGCAAGGCGGGGGAGAAACCCGGGCCAATGCCGTTTCCCTGGGCCGAGGGGAAACCCCCCGCAGCCGGCGGGAGGGCCGCTCCCGACTTCGGCCACGCTGAACAGGCCTCCTCGAAACCGGGAGCCCAGCGCCAGGGGGCCGCGGCCGAGTCCACTCCGTCTCGCTCCCCGTCGGGCGCCGAGGTTTCTCTTCCCCGGGCCGACCGGGCGGCCGCAGCGCAGCAGGCCAGCCCCGTGAAGGCGACCGCCGCATCGGCCAACCTCCCGGAGCCGCTGCCGAAGATCGTGGATCGCATGGTCTGGATGGTCCGCGCCGGAGAGCAGACGAGCCGCATCCAGATCTCCCCGCCCGAGCTGGGACGGCTCGACCTGGACATCGTGATCCGGCAGGGGCACCTGCACGCCAACCTGCATGCGGAAAACCCGGCCGTCAAGGAGCTCATCGAGGCCAACCTCCAGCAGCTCAGGCAGCAGCTGAGCAACCTGGGGTTCGTCGTGGAACGGTTCGAGGTGGCCGCCGGATTGACCGATCGACGCTTCTCCGAGAACCAGGCCCAGTTCGGTGGCCGGAAAGGCCGGAACGGACAGGGCCGAGCTTCGGCTGCAGGCACCGAGGATGACAGCGCAGAGGCTGTCCGTTCTTCTGATCGCAGCCACAGCGGACGTTATCGAATCGACGTCCACGTCTGATCGGGCGTAAAGCCGCGAGACCCGCCCGGCGAACGGTCTGTCGGGCCACAGGAACAAGAAGAGACAGGAAAGGAGAAGGATATGGACATCTCCTCGATCAGCGGGCTCCCCAAGGTGGAAGAACCCGATCCCTACGCAAAAGGCAGCTCGAATGAGGTGGACCGGGACGCCTTCATCAAGATGTTCCTCGCGCAGCTGGAGCATCAGGATCCCCTCAACCCCATGGAAGGCTCGGAGTTTGCGGCCCAGCTTGCGCAGTTCAGCAGCCTGGAGCAGCTCTACAATGCGAACGAGAACCTGGAGGCCCTGTCTACGGCGCAGGACACCCAGGCCCGATACGAAGCCCTGGGTCTCATCGGCAAAGAGGTCCTGGCTGAAGGCAGCGGGCTCACCTTGAACGGAGACGGCACGGCCAGGGGGGCGTTCGACCTGGATCGGGCCGCGGAGTGCACCGCTTACATCACGGATGAACGGGGCGTTCCCGTCCGCGCCCTCTCCCTGGGCACGCGTCGGGCCGGTTCTCACGAGTTCACGTGGGACGGGAAAAGCGCCGCCGGGGCGGAGATGCCCGAGGGGAACTACGATGTCGAGATCACCGCCCTGAACGCGATCGGTGAATCCGTCCCCGTCACCCCCCGGGTCCTGGGGACGGTGGACCGGGTTCGCCTCGAGGGCGGCGCGTCCACCCTCTATGTAGGGAACATCCCGGTGGAGCTGGGGTCGGTTCTGGATGTTCGGCTGGCCGGAGGAGCGTCCACTGAGAACGACGCCGCAACAGCGGACCCGGGCGACGGACCGGACGGCCCCTGAGGCCTCATCGACCACGTCGGGGGACACAACCATCTCAACGGAATAAGGAGGACGAGACCATGGCCCTTTCCAGCGCACTCTTTTCAGGGATCAGCGGGCTGAGCACCCTGGGCAATGCCATGCAGATCATCGGCGACAACATCGCCAACGTAAACACCGTGGGTTTCAAGAGCAGCCGGTTCACGTTTCAGGACCTGCTCAGCCAGTCCACGGCCACCATGTCGGGCACGGCCCAGGTGGGACGGGGCACCGCCATGGGGGACATCACCAGCCTGTTCATGCAGGGGTCGTTCGAAACCACCGGCAACACCACCGACCTAGCGATCGGTGGGGACGGGTTCTTCCAGCTGCGGGAGTCCGGGAGCAACGAGCTGTTCTACTCCCGGGCGGGCAACTTCCGGTTCGACAACGACGGATACCTCGTCAACCCGGAAGGCTACGTGGTCCAGGGCTGGGAGCTCGACGAGGACACGGGCCAGGACGTGGGGTCCGTGACCGACGTCGTGCTCGACTCCTTCACCTCCCCGCCTCAGGAGAGCACCCAGGTGCAGTTGATCACGAACCTGAACTCCGATGCGGTGAGCCAAACAGCACTGCTCCCCAATGCGTGGAACGGGGACGGCAGCAGCGATCCGCCCCTTGCCGCCTCCAACTACGACTACCAGAGCACGGTCAAGGTGTACGACTCGTTAGGGGACACCCATGACGTCACGGTATATTACGACCCCCAGTCGGGCTCCACCTGGGAGTACATGGTGACGTGCAACCCGGCCGAGGACTCCCGTTCCGGTTTTGCCGGGACCCCCAGCGCCGGGCTCCTCGCCCGGGGGGAAATGACGTTTTCTCAAAGCTCCGGCACCATGACGGATCTCACCATGGAGACGCTGGCCTCCGCTGGACATGAGCA
>CAYVVQ010000003.1:36217-69545 GCA_964454455.1 uncultured Desulfobacterales bacterium
CCGGCACCATGACGGATCTCACCATGGAGACGCTGGCCTCCGCTGGACATGAGCATCAGCTAACCGAGACGGCGGATACCATCACTGGTGGCGCCACGATTACACTGAACAACCCCCAAGCCGTCACCACAGATACAACAGCGGACCTTAGTCTCACCTGGAATGCAGGTTCCTGGACTCTCAACGATCCGAATAACGATTACCCGAATCGTGGGATTGTAAGTAACGGAGACAATACGGAAGTTTCGATTTGCCTGGACACGTCAGGAGGAAACAACACTGAAGACATCACACTTACTTGTGCAGGAGCAGCGAACACTGAGGCTGCTTCCTTCAGCCTCAGCGGTACGGCCAACTGGACCCCCGCCGCCACCAACCCCAACGGCTACTACGAGTTCACCCCGGACTTCATCGGCGGCGAGCCCATGGCGGTGGAGTTCAACCCCGGGACCCAGGACGACGGAGGGGGAAGCTTCGTGAACGACTCCCTCACCACCACCCAGTTCGCCAGCGCCTCCACCACGACCTTCCAGTCCGGCAACGGGTACGGGGCCGGCGACCTTCAAGGGGTGGACGTGGACGTGGACGGTGTGATGACGGGGGTTTACTCCAACGGCCAGATCCTCCCCCTGTACCGGGTGACGCTCGCGAAGTTCCAGAACGAGCAGGGGCTGCACAAGGAGGGCGGGAACCTGTTCCGCGAAACCCGCGAGAGCGGCGATGCCATCACGGGGCAGCCCGGAACCAACGGGCTGGGGAGCATCGCGCCCAACTCCCTGGAGCAGTCCAACGTGGACATCGCGAACGAGTTCGTCAAGATGATCACCACCCAGCGCGGTTTTCAGGCCAACGGGAAGATCATCACCGTGACGGACCAGATGCTTGCGGAGCTGATCAACCTGAAGCGCTAGCAACGGTCGGGGGCGACGTCCCGTCGGTCTTCCTCCTCAAGTCGACTGAACGCGGGACGAAGCCCCCCGGCTCCCGACGGGTTCCGGGCGGGGCGGTCCATCTCCTCCTCCACCGCCCCGACCGGAGCCTGTTTTCCGGCCTTCGCCCCTCCCTCGACATTCCTCGAGCGAGGGGAGGCCCCACCAGCCCCGGCGCCCTCGACTACCGTCAATATCTTGACTTGGTCTCACGAGGTCGGCCTCCCATCCCCGACGGGAGCCGATCCTCCGCTCAGCGCAGCCACGGCCAGGCAGGGAACCGCGTGGATTCGTGAGAAAACCGTCTCTCTTCGACGGCATCCCTTTTCCCGCAAGAAGCCAATATCTATGACTTTATCCATCGGTTGACCGAACACGGACCCCGTCCTCCCAGGGTACCGACAGCGGCCGAGCCCGAATGGCACAGAGGTTGCTTTCCCATGGGGTGATCCCAACGGAAACGCCTTTGGAGTCGAGGTCCCATGGATATCGCAACACTGATCGGCATCTGCACCGCCTTTGCCCTTGTCGTCGGCGCCATCCTGATGGGCAGCAGCCTCACGCTGTTCATCAACATTCCCGGCCTGATGATCGTGGCCGGGGGTACGCTGGGCGCGACCATGATCAACTACCCCCTGCCCGACATCCTCAAGGTGAGCAAGGTGGTCAAGAACGCCTTCTTTCACCGCAAGCAGACCGTGAAGGAGCTGATCGGCGAGTTCGTGACGCTGGCGGGGACGGCGAGAAGGGAAGGCATCCTGGCCCTGGAGTCGAGCATCGGGGACATGAAGGACGAGTTCATGCGCAAGGGGCTGCAGCTGTCCATCGACGGCCTCGAGCCCAGCTCCATCCGGGAGATCCTGAGCACGGAGATCGATGCCATCCAGGACCGCCACAAGCTGGGAGCCGAGATCTTCACCACCCTCGGCACCTTCTCCCCGGCCCTCGGCATGATCGGCACCCTGATCGGCCTGGTCCAGATGCTCCAGACCATGGACGACCCGAGCACCATCGGGCCGGCCATGGCGGTGGCCCTGCTGACCACCTTCTACGGGGCCCTGATGGCGAACGTCGTGTTCCTGCCCATCGCGGGAAAGCTTCGAAACCGGAGCAGCGAGGAGGTCATGGCCAAGGAGCTCATGGCCGAGGGCATCATGTCCATCGCCAAGGGCGACAACCCCAGGCTGCTGGAGCAGAAGCTCAACGCCTTCCTGGCGCCTCAGCTGCGCGAGTCCGCGTTCGAGTGATCGGCGCGGCCGCCGGGCGAAGGGAAACACATCGAAGGGAGTATGATTCATGGCAGAGCAAGAAGAAGCCCCCATCGCGGGCGAAGGGAAAAAGGGAGCTCCCGTCAAGCTGATCGCGGCCGTCCTCGGCCTCCTGCTCCTGCTGGGCGGGGCCGGTCTGGTCCTCAAGTCGGGGATCATCGGCCAGCTCGGGGGCGGGGGGGAGACGGAGGCCGCCACGGAGAAAGAGAGCGCCGCTCCGGACATGGGCCCCATCTATCCCCTGGAGACCTTCATCGTCAACCTGGCCGACGAGCGGGGGAAAAAGTACCTGAAGACCAGGCTGGAGCTCGAGCTCGGCGGGGCGGAAGTCGTCCCCGAGATCGACCGGCGGCTCCCCCAGTTCCGGGACACCATCCTGACCATCCTGAGCAGCAAGTCCTTCGAGGACGTCCGGCAGCTGGAGGGCAAGTATCAGCTCAGGGCGGAGATCATGGCCATGCTCAACCAGTACCTGAGCTCCGGAGAGATCACCAACATCTATTTCACGGAATTCATCGTGCAGTAGGCGGGGGACCACCCGCTCCCGCACGAAAGGACCTGAGCCTTGAACCAGCTGCTTTCCCAGGACGAGGTCGATGCCCTGCTCAACGGGCTGGACACCGGCGAGGTCGAGGCCGAGCAGGAGTCCGAAGAACCCGAAGGGGATCTCGAGCTCTTCGACTGGACCACCCAGGAACGGGACGTCAAGGGCAACATGCCGCTCCTGGGCGTGGTGAACAACCGCTTTTCCCAGAAGATGAAAAGCGCGCTGTCCACCTCCATTCGAAAGGTGATCGAGGTCTCGGAGGGCCCGCTGGAGATGATCAAGTTCATCCACTTCAAGCAGTCCCTGCCGATCCCCACGAGCCTCCACCTCTTCAAGATGGATCCGCTGAGAGGTACCGGCATCCTGGTGATCGAGAGCCACCTCGTCTTCAACCTGGTGGAGGCCTTCTTCGGGGGGCGGGGCACGGGGTCCACCAAGGTGGAAGGGAGGGACTTCACCCCCATCGAGAACAAGATCATCCAGAAGGTGGTCCAGATCGCCCTGTCCAACCTCATGGACGCCTGGGAGGACATCCATCCCATCAAGACGGAGTTCATCCGCTCGGAGAGCAACCCCATGGTGGTCAACGTGGAGCGGCCCGAGGAGTACCTGGTGTCGGTCAAGTTCGACATCGAGCTGACCAAACCCCTCGGCTCCGTCACGCTCTGCATTCCCTACTCCTCCTTCCAGCCGATCCGTCACAAGCTGGCCGGGGGGTACCAGAAGGACGAGGAGGGACAGGCGGACCCCTTCTGGATCAACAACCTCCGCGAGCGTATCAAGGAGACGTCCCTCGACCTCGCGGTGGAACTGGGCTCCACGCAGCTCTCCATTCGCGACCTGCTTAACCTGAAGGAGGGGGATATCCTCATCCTGGACAGGTCCTACAAGAACCCGCTCACCGCCCACGTGGACGGCATTCCCAAGTTCCAGGGGTACGCGGGGCGGACCCGAAACCGGAAGGTGTTCAAAATCGAAGAGACCGTGACACTGGCGGCCTGAACCGAAGACCCACGCCGCCCCGAATCCGGGAGCGTGAAGAGAACGAGGGCGACCCATGTCGGAAGAAAACAGGGAATGGAGCGAAGCCGAAGAGGCCGGGAACGGGACCGCGGATATGGCCCAGGAGGTCGATTTCGCGGACATGGAGCCCGGCATCCACGAGGACGAGGAGCCCCACGGCATGGAGTTCCTGCTCGACATTCCCCTGGACATCACCGTGGAGCTGGGAAGAACGCGCATGCCCATCGGCGACCTGCTCAAGCTGAGCCAGGGATCCGTGGTCGAGCTGAACAAGCTCATCAATCAACCCCTGGACATCTTCGTGAATCAGAAGCTCATGGCCCAGGGAGAGGTCGTGGTGGTCAACGAAAAGTTCGGCGTGCGTCTCTCCCACATCATCAGCCCGGGCGAACGGGTGAAGGGACTGACTTGACCAGGACGGCCGGCCCCGGGAAATGCCCTTCGGGGGCATCGTCCCCGGCGCCCGCCGGGTTTCAGCCGGAAGGGGATACGACCATTGGAGGCGGATCTGGCCGCAAGCGCAGTGAAGACGGCGGGCGCGCTCATTCTGATTCTGGGAGTGATCGTCTGTCTCTTCTACCTTCTCAAGAAGGCTCGAATCGGGCCCGCTTCCGCCGGAGGCCTGTCGCGCATGCGCGTCCTGAGCTCTCTGAGCATCGCCCCGAAACGCTCCATCGCGCTGGTGGAGATCCGGGACGAATGGCTGGTGGTCGGTGTCGGGACCGATTCGGTCACCCTCCTCACGCGGATGGACCGTCCCGAAGAGGCGCCCGCCGCCGAAACGAGCGGAACCCCGGCCTCCCAGAGCTTCCGCACACTTCTGGGGAACCTGACAGGCCGCGCCCCGCGGGGAGAAGAATAGGCACCGTCCCATGAACGGTCTTCGAAGATCAGGAATCGTTTTCCTTGCGCCGGCGCTGCTCCTTCTTGCGGCGGCCCTCGTCCCTTCGGCCGCCGGCGCACAGGAGCTCCCGCCCCTGCCCTCCATCCAGATCGGGATCGAGGATGCCGAACGGCCGGAGCAGGTGTCGGTCCTTCTCCAGATCCTCCTCCTGATGACTGTGCTGTCCCTGGCGCCGGCGATCCTGATCATGATGACCTCGTTCACCCGGCTCGCCGTGGTGTTCTCCCTGGTCCGGCACGCGCTGGGGACCCAGCAGATGCCGCCCAACCAGATCCTGATCGGGCTCGCGCTGCTCCTGACCTTCTTTCTGATGACCCCGGTCTACGAACGTATCAACAGCGAGGCTCTCCAGCCCTATCTGGCGGAGCAGATCTCCGAGGAGGACGCCCTCGAGAGAGCCCTCACCCCCATTCGCGAGTTCATGCTGAAGCAGACCCGCAAGAAGGACATCTCCCTCTTTCTGAACATCTCGGGGGCGGAGAGACCCCAGGGCTACGAAGAGATCCCCACGATCGTCCTCGTGCCCGCCTTCGTGATCAGCGAGCTCAAGACCGCCTTCAGCATCGGCTTCCTGATCTACATCCCGTTCCTGGTGATCGATATGGTGGTGGCGAGCGTGCTCCTGTCCATGGGCATGATGATGCTCCCGCCGTTCATGGTCTCCCTGCCGTTCAAGATGATGCTCTTCGTCCTCATCGACGGCTGGTACCTGCTGGTGGGATCCATGGTCAAGAGCTTCTCCTGAGAGGTTGGGTATGACGCCCGAATTCGTGATCAGCCTGGCGAGCGAAGCGATCCAGACGGTCCTGCTGCTCGCCCTGCCCCTCCTGGGGGTCGGGCTCGTCGTCGGACTGATCGTGGCCGTGCTCCAGGCCACCACCCAGGTCCAGGAGATGACCCTCTCCTTCGTACCCAAGATCGTGGCGGTTCTCCTGGCCCTCCTCGCGACAGCGCCATGGATGCTCAACAAAATCAGCCACTTCACAACACAGATCATCACCAGCATTCCCGAGGTGATCCACTGAGCGGACCGGCTCGACAGACCCGGCGCCGCTCGACGCACCTTCGCTTCGACCGCGGAAAACGGGAAACGCTGCGGGTGGATTCGAGATGCCGATTCCCATCGAGACATTCCAGCAGCTGCAAGGATTCTTCTGGATCCTCGTCCGCGTGAGCGTGCTGGTGCTCCTGCTTCCCCTCTTCGGGGCCCGGAACGTTCCCACGCTCTGGAAGATCGGCCTCTCCTTCGTTCTCGCCGTTTTGCTCGCGCCGGTGGTCCCGCCTCCCGAAAACCCGCCTCAGTCCCTGCCCGGGGTCGTCCTGGGAATCGCCTCAGAGGTGCTCATGGGGCTCATCGCCGTCTTCGGGGTACGGATCCTGTTCGCGTCGGTGCAACTGGCCGGTCAGGTCATGAGCTTTCAAATGGGCTTTTCCATGGCCCGCGCCATCGACCCCAACACGGGGGTCCAGAGCACGGCATTGAGCCAGTTCCTCTACCTGTTCACCGTGCTCCTGTTCTTCGCCATGGACGGGCACCACCTCATGATCCGGGCGATCGCCGCCTCCTTCAGACTGGCCCCGCCCAACGCTCTCTCCTTCGACCCCGGCCTTGCGGAGGCCGTGATGCGAATCACCGCCCACATGTTCGTGCTGGGGCTCAAGGTGGCCGCGCCGATCATGATCGCCCTGTTCCTGTCCAACCTCTGCCTGGGCATCGTGGCCCGCACCGTTCCGCAGGTCAATATCCTCATGATCGGCTTCCCGATCAACATCGGCATCGGCCTCGTTCTCTTCGGCATCCTGCTGCGTAACCTCTCCCCCTTTATCACGGATATGACCCGGGAGGCGGGTGAGACCATGATGCAGCTCATCCGATTGATGTGATGCGAGGGGAGCCCGGAATGGACGGTTGCGGAGTGTGCCGGAGATGCGGGTCAGCGGGTGGAGATTGAGACACCCGGTACAAGGATAACCCATGCCGGAGCAGAGCTTTCAGGAGAAGACCGAACGCGCAACCCCGAAGCGGAGACAGGAATCCCGCAAGAAGGGGCAGGTGGGCAAGAGCCGGGAGCTCTCGTCCATTGCCGTCCTTTGCGCAGGGGCCGCCTACCTCTTTTTCCAGGGGAAGCACCACACGCTGGAGTTGGGCGGGGTCATGCGGCGGGCCTTTCTCGACATCCCGACCCTCGCCGCCGCCCCGAAGCAGGACCTGTTCGGCTACCTGATCGCCAGGACCGTGGACCTCCTGCTGATGGTTCTTCCCTTGATGATCGTCCTCTGCGTGGTGGCCATCCTGGCCAACGTCCTTCAGACCGGCCTCCTCCTGAGCGTCGAAGCCTTGACTCCGTCAGCGTCAAAATTGAACCCGATGTCAGGGCTCAAGAGGCTCTTCTCCATGAAGTCCCTGGTGGAGCTGGCCAAGTCCATCGCAAAGCTCGTCATTGTCGGCTGGGTGGCCGTGTCCACGCTGAAGGCGGCCTTTCCCCGCCTCATACCGCTGACCTACCAGGACAGCGGCGCCATCCTCGCCCTGTTGGGGCAGGAGTCCATGGGCGTCCTCATCAAGTGCTGCTGGGTCATTCTCATCCTGGCTTTGCTCGACTTCTTTTATCAGCGCTGGCAGCACGAGGAGAGCATCAAGATGACCAAGCAGGAGGTCAAGGACGAGAACAAACAGACCGAGGGGGACCCCATGGTCAAGGGGCGCATCCGGTCCATCCAGCGGGAGATGGCCAAAAAGCGGATGATGGAGGAGGTCCCCGAGGCGGACGTGGTGATCACCAACCCCGTGCGTCTGGCCGTCGCGCTTCGCTACGACCCCCTCAACGGCCGCGCCCCGGTCGTGTCGGCCAAGGGCTCGCGCCGGATCGCCGCGCGGATCCGGGAGATCGCCCGGGAGCACGATATCCCCATCGTCGAGAACAAACCCCTGGCACAGAACTTGTATAATTTGGAGCTCGGAGACGAGATCCCCGCAGAGACCTATCAAGCCGTCGCGGAAATCCTGGCCTACGTGTACGGCCTCAAGAAAAGGAACCCGGCTGGATAGCGGGAACGCGAGAAGAGCGGCGACGGCCGAGGCTGAACAGCTCGGGAAGGGACACGGGAATGGATGCGATCAAGCTGCCTTTGAAGGGGTTTTCCATGGGAGCCAACGTGG
This sequence comes from uncultured Desulfobacterales bacterium, assembly GCA_964454455.1. Lineage (GTDB taxonomy): Bacteria > Desulfobacterota > DSM-4660 > Desulfatiglandales > HGW-15 > JAIPEI01. The sequence continues at coordinate 44,049 of CAYVVQ010000003.1, forward strand.
ACCTCGGCATCTCCTTGGGGATCGTAGCCATCCTCATGGTCATGATCATTCCCCTTCCGACCGGCATTCTGGACGTCCTGCTCGCGCTGAACATCACCATCGGAATCATGGTGCTCCTGCTGACCATCTACGCCGCGCGTCCATTGGACTTCTCGGTCTTCCCCTCCCTCCTCCTGGTGACAACCCTGTTCCGGCTCTCCCTCAACATCGCCTCGACGAGGCTGATCCTCCTGAACGGTCACGGCGGCTCCCTGGCCGCCGGGCAGATCATCAAGAGCTTCGGGTCCTTCGTGGTGGGCGGCAACCCCGCCGTGGGGCTGGTGGTCTTCGTGATCCTGGTGGTGATCAACTTCGTGGTCATCACCAAGGGCGCGGGACGCATCGCCGAGGTGGCGGCGCGATTCACCCTGGATGCCATGCCCGGCAAGCAGATGAGCATCGACGCGGACCTCAACGCCGGGCTCATCGACGAGTCCGCGGCCCGCACGCGGCGTACGGAGATCGCCAAGGAGGCGGAGTTCTACGGAGCCATGGACGGGGCGAGCAAGTTCGTCCGGGGCGACGCCATCGCAGGGATCATCATCACCCTGGTGAACATCATCGGCGGGCTCGTCATCGGGGTCCTCCAGATGGGGCTGGATCTCTCCACGGCGGTCCAGAACTACACCCTGCTCACCATCGGAGACGGGTTGGTGAGCCAGATTCCGGCCCTGGTCATCTCCACCGCGGCCGGTATTCTCGTCACCCGGGCGGGCGCCGAGGGCAACATCGGCACGGAGCTGGCCCAGCAGATCAGGGTGAACCCGCGGGCGCTCATGATCGCATCGGGGATCGTCTTCCTGTTCGCCCTGGCGCCGGGCATGCCGGCGATCCCCTTCATGATTCTCGCCGGAGCGGTCTTCTTCATCGGGAGGTCCGTCATAGGCACCGCGCAGAAGAAGCAGGAGGCGGAGGAGGCGGAGCTCGAGGAGGCGTCCGAGGAGACGAGCCCCGAGGAGGTGGAGAGCCTTCTTCCACTGGACATGCTGGAGCTGGAGATCGGCTACGGGCTCATTCCGCTGGTGGACAACAAGACCCAGGGGAACCTCCTGGAAAGGATCCGCTCGCTTCGAAGGCAGTTTGCCGTGGAAATGGGTCTTGTCATGCCCTCGCTTCACATCCGGGACAACCTGGAGCTCAAGCCCAACGAGTACGCCGTCTGTATCAAGGGCAACGAGGTGGCCCGGGGCGAGCTCCTCATGGATCATCTTCTGGCCATCGACCCGGGGGACGTGAAGGCCAAGGTGGAGGGGGTGGCGACGAAGGATCCGGCATTCGGTCTTCCGGCCATCTGGATCTCCCAGGACAAGAAGTCCGATGCGCAGTTCGCCGGATACACGGTGGTCGATCTGCCCAGCGTGATCACGACCCACATCTCGGAGCTGGTACGCAGGGACGGGTACGAGTTCCTCGGCCGGCAAGAGGTTCAGCGGCTCCTCGACAGCGTCGCGGAAGCAACCCCCAAGGTGGTGGAAGAGCTCGTGCCGGGCAACCTCAGCCTGGGTGCGCTCCAGAAGGTCCTCCAGAACCTGGTCCGGGAGCAGGTGTCCATCCGCGACATGCTCACCATCCTGGAGACCCTCGCGGACTATGCCCCCATGACCAAGGACACCGACCTCCTGACCGAGTATGCCCGGCAACGCCTGGCCCGTTCGCTGACCAAGCCCTACATCGGGAAAGACCGGGTGCTGCGGGTCCTGTCGGTGGGCGCAGGCCTCGAGGAGGCCGTGGCATCCGGAATCAACCAGAGCGAGTACGGCTCCTACCTCGCCCTGGACCCGCGGCAGGCGAACCACATCATCGAGGCGGTCAAGAACACCCTGGAGCGGGCCGCGGTGAAGCTGGAGCAGCCCGTGATGCTCTGCTCCACGACGGTGCGGCGACACCTGAAGAAGCTCTGCGAGCGCTTTCAGATTCCCCTGGCCGTGCTGTCCTACAATGAGATCCCGAGCGGCCTGCAGGTCGAAACCGTCGAGGAGATCCGGGTCAAGGCCTCATGAACGTCAAGCGATTCATAGCCGAGAGCAACGGGGAAGCCCTGCGGATGGTCAAGAAGGAGATGGGACCGGATGCGGTGATCCTCCGGACCAGGACCCTCGCGCCCGCGGAAGACGGCCCGGACAAAGACCGAAAGCGCGTGGAGGTCACCGCGGCCGTGGACTACACGGCACCGGAGGTCGCAGCCCGGGGAAACGCCGGGGACCCCCCCGACCAGGACGCCATGATGAAGCGTTGGGATGTTCTGGAAAGGGAGCTGAGGGACATTAAGGCCGCCCTTCTGAGCACCGATTCCAAACGGGGGCTGTCGCCCGAGCTCTACTACGACCGCTCCATCCGCTCCATGCACGGTCATTTTCAGTCCTTCGGCCTGAAACCCGAGATCGTCGACGACATCCTGACCGAATGCTACCGGAACGGACGGCCCGGAAACGGGGGAAGCGAGACCGAGCTCCTTCAGGAATCCCTGTCTCGAGTCCTCCGCCGGGTGTCCATGGCGCCGCCGAGGAAGCCTTCGGGCACACAGGGGATCTACGCCTTCATCGGCCCCACGGGTGTGGGCAAGACGACCACGCTGGCCAAGCTGGCGGCCCTGCGCGCGGTGAAGCAGGGGGTGAAAACGGCGCTGGTCACCCTGGACACCTTCCGGATCGCCGCCGTCAGCCAGCTTCAGACCTACGGCCGGATCATGGGTGTCCCTCTGCACGTCGCCTCCGGCAGGACCGAGCTGGACGAAGCCATACGACGGAACCGGGACGCCGACCTGATCCTGATCGATACGGCCGGGCGAAGCCCCAACCAGGAGAAGGACATCGAAGAGCTCGTCCGGCTCTTTGGTCACCGCGAGGACGTACACCATTTTCTCGTGCTCAGCGCCACCACCGACTACGGGAACCTCCTGCGCGCCCGCGAGCAGTTCGGGCGCATTCCGTTCAAGAGCTACATCTTCACCAAGCTGGATGAAGTGGTGGAAGCCTCGGCGATGCTCAACTTCCTGGCCGCCGGGCGGAAGCCTGTATCCTATTTCACGACCGGGCAACAGGTGCCCGAGGACATCGAGGTCGCCACGAGGAAACGACTGGCAAGGCTGATGCTCGGCGGGTCGAAGACCGCTGTGCAATCTCCGACCGGCGATGCAAACGAGGAAACCGAACATGGATCAAGCAACAGGGCTCAGGTCCCTGGTCGAGGGTCAAATGGCACGGGATAAGTCGCTCCGACCCTTGCCCCAAGATCGATCCGACCGGAAAAGCTCCCCCAGGCGGATTCGCGTGATCTCGGTCACCAGCGGGAAGGGCGGCGTCGGCAAGACCAGCGTCGTGGCCAACCTGGCCCTGGCCCTGTGCCGAATGGGACAGCGCGTCCTCGTGCTCGATGCCGATCTCGGTCTGGCCAACCTCGACGTCATGCTCGGTCTGAACCCGCTCTACACCATCGATCACCTCCTTCGGGGGGAAAGGAAGCTCGAGGAAATCCTGATACAAGGCCCCGGAGGGTTCGAGCTTCTGCCGGCCGCATCGGGCATTCCCGAGCTCACGGAGCTGGACAACACCCAGCGGCTTCTGCTCCTGGACGAGCTCGACTCCCTCAAGGACCGCTTCGACGTCCTGCTCATCGACACGGGAGCGGGGATCTCCTCCAACGTGATGTACTTCAACTATGCGGCCATGGAAAAGATCGTGATCATCACCAACGAGCCGACGTCCCTCACGGACGCGTACGCCCTCATCAAGGTCCTGACCAGCCGATACAAGCAGAAGCGGTTCAAGGTGCTCGTCAACTCGGCGCAGAGCGCCAACGAGGCCGAACGGATCTATCGCCACCTGAGCCTGGTGGTGGACCAGTTCCTGGGATCCCCCTCGCTGGACTACCTCGGATGGATTCCCTTCGACAAGCAGATGCCGGCCGCCGTCAGAAAGCAGCGCACCGTGCTGGACTGCTTTCCCCAAGCCGCCGCCAGCGGCCGGCTTCTCGAGGTAGCCAACGCCCTCATGTCCAGCGAAGGGGAATCGGTCCTGGAGGGGGACATCCGGTTTTTCTGGCAGAGGTTCCTCGAACATTGATCAGGATGAAGAGATGTCGAACCCGGCCGCAAGCAAACTGAAACGATACAGCCAGGCCTCGCCTCCCGGGGCGCCGCCGGATCTCTCCCCCGACGAGAGGGAGAAGCTCATTCTTCAGTACGCACCCCTGGTCAAGACGATCGCGGGACGGCTGGGCATGCGCCTTCCCCAACACGTCGGCCAGGACGATCTGGTGAGCGCCGGAATCATGGGCCTGCTGGACGCCGTGGACAAGTTCAACGAGGACAAGGGCGTGGCCTTCAAGTCTTACGCCGAGTTCCGGATCCGGGGGGCCATGCTGGACGAGCTCCGAGCCATGGACTGGGTTCCCCGGTCCGTGCGGCGAAACGCCCGGAAACTCGAGGCCGCCTTCGCCAAGGTGGAAAACGAGACCATGAGGCCCGCCGCGGACGAGGAGGTGGCTGAGGAGCTCGGGATCGACATGGAGGCCTATTACGGACTCCTCGAGGAAACCCGTGGAATCTCCGTCATCAGCGAGGACGAACTCGGACAGGCCCTCCCGGCGGGAGGGTCCGACCACCACCCGAAGAGGACCCCCGGCGGGATGATCCCCGACAACCCTTCCGATTCCCTCGATCTGACCGAGATCCGCGACGTCATCGCCGGGGCCATCGAAAAGCTGCCGAAGAAGGAGCGTACGGTCGTATCCCTTTACTACTACGAGGAGCTGACCATGAAGGAGATCGGGAATGTCATGGAATACACGGAGTCCCGCATCTCCCAGCTGCACACCAAGGCCGTCCTGAGACTGCGGGGGGCGCTGAGGGGGTACTTCGAGCTCGAAGGCGCGTGATCTCCGGGAGCGGAGGGAGCCTCGGCTCAGCCCGCACCGGACTGGCTTTTCATCTTGAAATGACTCGAGAGGATTTCCAGCTCGGAGTTAGCGACTTGACCATGAATTCCCCGGAAGAAACCGTCGAAGAGGGGTCGATCGATCCGATGGAAGACGCGAGCCCCGCCGAGTCGGGCGATTCGGAAGAGACCCGCGCCGCAGCCGGCCTGTTGCGCGCTCTTTTCACCCGGCCCGGGGCTCCCCGAACCGCTATCCTGGCGGGACTGGCGGCGGCCCTGACCCTGGTCCTCGGAGGGACGGCGGCCTGGTTCCTCTTCCCTTCCATGGAAAGGGACACACCCCGGGGGTCGAACGATCCCGGGTTCGTTTCAATGGAGTCTTCCGGGGCGCCTGATCGACTCATCGACCAGGAGCTGGCGCCGTTTTACATTCCCCTTCCCGAAGGGACGGACGGACAGATGGCCAGGGTAACCTTCTCCGTGACCTGGGATCGGCCTTCCTCGAGCCGGTTTTGGAATCAGAAAACCCGGGTCCGGGACCGCCTGTACCTCCGCGTGACCGAGCTTGCCGCCGAAGGGGAGAACATGCGGAGCATGAGGCTCACGATTGGCACGGAGGCCCGAAACATTCTGGAGGAGCTCCTGCGCCCCGAGGAGCTTCGCGTCGTCGTCACCGGCATCTTCATCGTCTGAACCCGGAACCGGATCGCTCCCGCCGCTGCAGAGACGACCCCCTCCGTGCCCCGGGAATGGAGGCCCCTCATGAACGAGGTATCCAAGCTCAGCGGCGCATCGCCCGTGAGTCCGACGTCCAGCCGGGTCTGGAAACCACCGCGAAAGCAGAAGCCGGGGAACCGACCGGCCGGGAAGAGGTCGGAGCCGTCACGAAAAGAGGAGAAGGAGGGCCGGGGAACCGCCGACGGCCGGGAGAACAAGGAGCCGGTCGTGATCGAGCGGATCGGGACGCCTGACGACGGCGATGAACCCCTGGGCTACGGCGCGGGCGTTTTCAGGAAACCGCGCAACCACAAGGTCGATCTGATCATCTAGTGCTCCCCTTGCCGTGGAAGGGCTGCGAACAACCGATGAACATTCAGCTTTGGATTGTTGGACAGATTGCCATCGACGCCCTGTTGGTCGGGATCCTGCTGTGGTTGATCGTGGCCGGAAATCGACGCAGGGCCCGCGACACCGAGGCCCAGAACGAAACGCTTCGGAAGTCCGAGGAGATTCTTTCGGACATGCGGGACATCACCCGCGAGCTCGAGGGCAACCTGGAGGAGAAACGGGAGCTCACCCGGCGCCTGCTGGGAAGGCTGGACGAAACCCTGGAACGCGCGGGCCGCCGTTACGACCAGCTCAACGAGCTGTTCGAGAAGACGGAATCGGTATCCGACCGGGATCCGGTTTTCCCGAAAGAGGCGAGCGGTACGCACGCATCCATCCGATCCCTGCTGGACAAGGGATTGTCCAAGGAGGAGGTGGCCCGGCACCTGGGGGTCTCCGTGGGAGAGATCGAGCTGTTTCTCAAGCTTGGGAGCCACACCGCGCACCCATGACCGGCGGGACCGCACTCTCCTCCTGAGCGGCTCCGGACCTTTTGAGCGGCCGACACGACATGCTTCGAGACCTGCCCCCCATCCTGAACCAGCAAACCCCCTCGCGGAACCCTTCCGGAGCGTCGAGCCTCCGGTTCACGCCGGGCGACACCTTTCGCGGGACGGTCGTCGAAGCCAAGGCCGGAGGGGACGTCATCATCCTGGCACGGGGAACGAAGTTTTCGGCCTTCACGACCCGAACGCTTCAGGCGGGAGAGAGCCACCTGTTTCAGGTGCGCTCCGCGGGCGAGCGCATCCTGCTCAAGGCGATCGACGGAGCCCGGAAAGAGCAGACATCGGCGGTCCGGCTCTGGGCCTCGGGACGAGCGGATCGAGCGGGTCTGGGGCGACTCCTCGGGGCCATCACTGCCGGAGCGGAGGAGCGGGGGCTCGGTGAGACCGTCCGGGGCCTGTCGACCCTTCTGCGGGAACGCTTGCCCGCCGTGGTGTATCGAACCCCCGATGGGAAGGGCGTGGACTGGCTCGCCCGGCAGCTCCGGGAATCCGGGCTCTTCTTCGAGGCCCGAGCCGCCCGGCTCCTGCTCGAGGGGAGCGAGGCGCCGCTGCAGAGCCTCGGCAAGACGGATCTCAAGGGAATCCTGCTCGCCCTGAAGGCGGCCCTCGGCGAACGCCCCAACGACGATCCCGCGGCCCTCGGACTGGCGCGCCGGGTGGACCAGGCGTTGAACGTGGTTCAACAGGACCAGATGCTCAACCTGACGGCCTGGAAAGAAGGGCTGGGCTGGTTCTGGTTCATTCCCGGGCATCCCGACGACGGGTTTCGGGGCGGCGAGCTGTTCACCCAAAAGCCCCGAGAGGGCGACGAGGGGTCCTGTCTTTCGCTCACCCTGGACTTCACCCGACTGGGCCGCGTGGACGTGACCGTGACCCTGAACCGTTCGGTCGTGAGCCTGCGCATCCTGGTGGAGGACAGGGAGACGGCGGACCTCGTCGATGAGCACCTCGAGGAGCTCCGGGAGCGCCTCGGCTCCTCGGGGCTCGAGACGGGCACGATCACCTGCCGCGAGCGACGGGAGGACGACCCGGAGTGGGCGCCGTTTCTCGACTCGGCCTCCGCGTCCGGGGCCGTGGACTTGATGATCTGATGCTGGAGAAGCTGAAAAAGGCGGTCGCCCTCAAGTACGAGCCCGGCAAGGACGGGGCTCCCAGGGTAACGGCCAAGGGGAAGGGGCTCGTGGCGGAACGCATCATCGAGCTCGCCCGCGAGGGCGGAGTGCCGTTGAGCGAGGACCCGGACCTCGTCGGGGCGCTGATCCAGCTCGACTTCGACGAGGAGATCCCCCCGGAGCTCTACCGGGTGGTGGCCGAGGTCCTGGCCTTCGCCTACCGGCTGAACCGCCGTGCAAAGGAAGGCGGCTGACGCCCGCCGGCTTCGGGGCTCACCCCTCGCCGGGAACGTCCAGGATCCGGGACTCGGGATCCTTCCCCCGCGTGCTCTCCCTTCTCCACCCTCTCCAGGGCCTTCGCCCGGTCCCTTTCCAGGTCCAGGGCGTCGATGGTGGCCAGCTGGGTCACCGCCTCCGACCCGGCGTGCGCCGGAACCGTGAACGTCGAGAGCAGGACAAGGAAGACAAAGAAGGACCGCATCGAGACGGCTTTTCGCAACCTATGTCTCATCGCTCCGGGCGGCCCTATCGGCCTCCCGGATGCGCTCCGAGGCCTCGACGCCCTCCTGCTCGCGGGAGGCCTCAGAACATGGAGGTGGAATCCCCGGTGCGGAGAAACCGGCAATCTTTTCCCGGAAAGAGGAAAGCCCTTCTTCCACACCGGGCCGTCGAGGGTTGCGTTGGTCTCGTTGAAACAAAAAGACCTACTCATTTCAATTCGTTCCGGGCCTTCCTTTCGGAACCCGCTCCGCGGATCCCCATGGTACGGGATTTGCAGAAAACGGGGGCATCCGGAAAACTTTCGGAAACCCAGCGGAGGAAGCCATGTCTCAGGGAATGATCAACGCAGTCCAAGCCTGTCTCAAGGAAGAGATGCGGATGGACGTGGTCTCCAACAACCTCGCCAACACGTCGGTCCCCGGGCACAAGAAGAGCCGCATCTCCTTTCAGAGCGCTCTCCGGGCCCAGTCCAGGGAAGAGGGAACCGCCTCTGCCCGGAACGGGACTGCATCACCGGATCTGGTCCGAATCGAGATCGACCACACCCAGGGCGACGTTCGGTCCACGGGAAACGAGCTGGACCTGGCCCTCCACGGAAAGGGCTTCTTCAAGATCATGACCCCGGACGGGATCCGCTACACGAGAAAGGGGAACTTCGCCCTGGATGCCGAGGGGTACCTGGTGACCCAGCATGGGGAGAGGGTGCTGGGCGAGGGGGGCGGGATCCAGGTTTTTGGAAACGAGATCGAGATCAGCGGCCTGGGAACGGTGAGCGCGGGCGGCGAGGAGATGGGCAGACTCGACCTGGTCTCCTTCGAGGACCCGAAAAAGCTTACCGTCGTGGGAAGGGCCGTGTTCGCCAACCCCTCGGGCGAACCCGAAGGCCCGCTGCCCTTGAACAGCCGCGTCAAGCAGGGCTATCTCGAGCAGCCCAACGTCCAGGTCGCCGAGGAGATGGTCACCATGATCCACTGTATGAGGGCATTCGAGAGCTACCAGAAGGTCATCCAGATCCTGGATGAGGTGGACCAACGCGCCATCAACGAGGTGAGCCGCATCCGCTAGAGCGGGAAGGAGGAGACAGTCAAATGATACGGAGCCTTTGGACATCCGCCTCGGGAATGGCGGCCCAGAAGCTGAACATGGACGTCATCGCCAACAACCTGTCCAACGTGAACACGGTGGGCTTCAAGAAGAGCCGAGCCGATTTCGTGGACCTGCTCTACCAGAACCTGCGATCCCCGGGGACCGCCACCAGCGCCGGCGGGGAAGTGCCGACCGGCATCCAGGTGGGCATGGGCACCAAGCCGGTCTCGGTCCAGAAGATCCTCAGCCAGGGGGACTACGTGCAGACCAAGAACCACCTGGACTTCGCCATCGAGGGAGAGGGGTTCTTCAAGATCCTCAGCAACGGCGAGGAGCTCTACATGCGGGCGGGCGCCTTCAAGATGGACTCCGAGGGGTATATCGTCACCTCCGAGGGCGAGCGCCTCCAGCCCGAGTTCTCCATTCCCCCCGAGACCGTCAACTTCACCGTCGACCCGGGCGGCAACATGGTGGCCCTGGGGCCCGACGGGACGGAGCTCGCCAGCACCCAGCTCACCCTCCACAACTTTCCCAATCCGGCCGGGCTCCTGAGCGTGGGCGGAAACCGCTTCCGGCCCTCGAATGCATCGGGCGACCCCGTGGAAGGCAACCCCGGGGTGGACGGCATGGGGACCCTTTCCCAGGGCTACCTGGAGATGTCGAACGTGGACGTGGTCGAGGAGATGGTGAACATGATCGTGGGCCAGAGGGCATACGAGGTCGCGTCCAAGTCCATCAAGGCGGCCGACGAGATGCTGCAGATGGCCAACAACATCAAACGGTAAGGCGCGGGGGAAGAACATCATGCAGGCCTCGATCATGACCTTTCTCTCCATCCTCCTCGCCGCGGGCGCGGTTCTCACCCCGGAGCGGGCGCCGGCCGCGGACGGGACCCTCGAGATCCGCATCTCCAGTGAAGCCACGGTTCGGGGGGATGCCGTGACCCTGGGCCAGATCGCCTCCTTTCAACCCGCAGGGGATCCGCGGGCGGCCTCGCTGAGGGAGGTGGAAGTGGCCTCGGCCCCCGCGCCCGGGAACAGCCATCGCTTCAACCGCCGATTTCTCGACTACAAGGTGGGCTCGGCCGTTGCGAACCTGGGAGAGGAGGTCGCCTTAGAGACACCCGACAGCCTGGTGGTGCACCGCACCGCACAGGTTGTGACCCAGGCCCGCATGGAAGAGATCTTTCGCGATCACATCCTGAAGAGCGCCCCGTGGCCCGAGAACGAGATCACCCTGGAGTCGATCCGGGTGCCGGAGGACGTCGCCCTCCCCGAGGGCGCCCTCCGCTGGGACATCCGGGAAAACGGCAACGCCGACTACCTCGGCAACGTGTCCGCGACCCTGACCTTCTATGTGGACGGCCGTCAGATCCGGAGGGCGCCCCTCTCGGCCCGCGTCTCGATCACCCGGAAGGTGGTGCGCGCCGTCCGAAGGATTCAGCGGGGAGACCTCATCGACAGGGAAGACCTCCAACGGGTCCGAGAAACCTCCATGCGGGGGCGCGGCGACACCCTGGTGGACCCGGATGAAGCCGTGGGCAAACGCGCCGCCAGGAGCATTCGATCGGGTAGCACCCTCACCTCGGCCATGGTGGAGGATCCGCCCGTCGTGGAGCGGGGAAGCGACGTGATCATCCTGGCGGAAACCGAGACCCTGAGGATCACCACACGAGGGGAAGCCCTGGAAGACGGGCGGCACGGCGAGCGCATCCGGGTCAGGAACCTTCAGAGCGGCAAGGAGCTCTTCACCACCGTCAAGGCGTCCGGATGGGTGACGGTCGCCTTTTGACTGGATCGGCCGGGCTCAGCCGGCAAGGCGAAATCCTTCACGCAATACGGGAAACCGCGTCCAGAATCACAATCGAGGAGACGATGAACCCAATGGAGAAACCCAGCATACGCAACCTCGTCCTTCCCGCCCTGACAGCGCTCGTCCTGCTCACCGGCTGCGCAGGCCTCCCTCTGGAAGAGGATCCCCGCGAGCCGTTGACCCGGCCGCCCCAACCTCGCCCCGCTGTAGTGGTTTCTCCCGCAGAACCCGCGGATCCCACGGCCGGCGCGGGGCTCTGGAGCGAGGTCGCCTATCGGAGCGCGTTCCAGGACCTCCGTGCGAACAAGATCGGGGACCTCATCACCGTCAACATCGTGGAGACCTCCAAGGCGAACAAGAAGGCCACGACCAAGACGGGCCGGGAGTCTTCCATCAATGCCGGAATCAGCAACCTGCTGGGATGGGAGGGAAAGATCGACAAGATCGGCGTCCCCGCCTCGTTCAACAACGAGGCCATGTTCAAGGCCTCCATGGAAAACGACTTCGACGGCACCGGCGAGACCACGCGAAACGAAACCATGACCGCTTCGATCACCGCACGGGTCATCGAGGTGACGCCGAACGGAAACCTCTTCATCAAGGGCTCGCGGAAGGTCAAGGTGAACAACGAGGCCCAGTACATCACCCTGACGGGTCTCGTCCGGCCGGCGGACATCTCGCCGGACAACACGGTGCTCTCCAGCTACATCGCGGAGGCGGCCATCGAGTACTCCGGGAGCGGTCCCGTGAGCGACAAGCAGAGACCCGGCTGGCTCATGCAGGCCGTGGACTTCGTGTGGCCTTTCTAGGGGAGGGGATCATGCTCGGCAGAAAGCACGCCCTCGTCGCAGCCGTTCTCTTGGGCCTCGGCCTTTCCCTGGCCTGGGGGCCGGCCGCCCGCGCGGCGCGGATCAAGGACCTGGCCTCGGTCAAGGGGACCCGGGACAACCAGCTGATGGGGTACGGGCTCGTCGTCGGCCTCGACGGAACGGGGGATGGCTCCGGGACCCGCTTCACCGTGCAGAGCCTCGTGAACATGATGGAGCGGCTGGGCATCCACGCCCTCCCCGACCAGGTCAAGGTGGCCAACGTGGCTGCAGTGATGATCACGGCCGATCTCCCGCCCTTCGCCCGGGTGGGAAGCGATATCGACGTGACGGTCTCCTCGGTGGGAGACGCCAAGAGCCTTCAGGGCGGAACGCTCCTCCTGTCCCCCCTGAAGGGGGCGGACAACAAGATCTACGCGCTGGCGCAGGGGCCGCTCCTGGTGGGCGGGTTTTCCGCGTCCGGCGCGGCCGGAGGCGGAGTCCAGAAGAACCACCCCACCGTGGCCAGAATCCCCGGCGGTGCGACCATCGAGCGGGAGGTGCCCTTTCGTTTCAACGGACTGGACGAGCTCACCTTCAGCTTGAACAACCCCGACTTCACCACGGCGCTCCGCATGGCCGGCGCCATCAACCGCGAGATCGGGTCCCAGGTCGCCTCCCCCACGGATGCGGGAACGGTCCGGGTCCAGGTCCCGGAGCCCTTTCGGGGGAACCTGGTGCCTCTCGTGGCGGAGCTCGAGCAGATCCAGGTCCGGCCGGACAACAAGGCGCGCATCATCCTGTCGGAGCGGACCGGCACCGTGGTCATGGGGGAAGACGTCCGCATCTCCCCGGTGGCCATCGCCCACGGCAACCTGAGCGTGCAGATCAAGGAGCGGAAGAACGTGAGCCAGCCCCTGCCGTTCTCCCAGGGAGAGACCGCGGTCACGGATGAGACCGACATCAACGTGACCGAGGAGAACCAGAAGCTGCTCCTCCTGCCCGAGGGCACCAGCCTGGGCGAGGTGGTCAAGGGGCTGAACGCCATCGGGGTCTCCCCCAGGGACTTGATCACCGTGTTCCAGGCGATTCAGGCCAGCGGGGCGCTTCAGGCGGAGCTGGAGATCATCTGACAAAGGACGGTGTGAGGAGAACGATATGTTCGAGCGCATCTCGGAGCTGAGACCCGAAATCCAGGCGGGGAACGAACCGGGCGCCAAGGATCGCGAGCTGCGCAAGGCGTGCGAGGAGCTGGAATCGGTCTTCATGTACCAGCTCCTCCGTAGCATGCGCCGGACCGTGGAGAAGTGCGACCTGTTCCACGGCGGGAGCGGTGAGGACGTGTACGAGTCCATGCTCGACCAGGAGCTCTCGAAATCCATGGCCGGCACGGGCAACCGGGGCCTGGCCGACCTGCTCTACCGGCAGCTGCGACAAAAAGACGCATCTGACGGGCTGGAAGGACCGGAGGAGAGCTCGCTTTTCCCCACCAGGAATTCCGACCCCGAATCGCCGCTCTGGCCCCTCCAGGGAGGACGCGTATCCTCCGAGTTCGGATGGCGAACCGATCCCATCAACGGCGAGCGGCGTCATCACGATGGGCTCGACGTCGCCGCCGACCAGGGGACGCCGGTTGCAGCGTCCCTCCCGGGGAGGGTCGTCAAGAGTGAGTACCGCGGCGGGTACGGCAACGTGGTGGAGCTGGACCACGGCCGGGGATTCACCACGCTGTACGCCCACAACCAGGAGAACCTGGTCCGCGTGGGCGACTGGGTCCGGGCCGGAGATCCTCTGGCCCGCGTGGGATCCAGCGGAAGGAGCACGGGGCCCCACCTTCACTTCGAGGTGAGGCGTCACGGGCGGCCACTGGACCCCGCCGGGTTTCTCGGCAGCCGGAACACGGTGTACATGGCCGATGCCGATTCAGGCCATTTCAGTTCGAGCGGCGAATAGCCGATAGAATCTCGTAAAGGAAACCTGCCATGGAGATGCAGCCCCATTCACACTCGGACGTTCAGGAAAGCAAGGTGGCCCTGCTGAAGGAGCTGGTGGATTGCCTCCAAAGGGAGCGTGACATCCTCGCCGACCTTTACATTCCGGACCTTTGGACCGTCGTCGAGGAAAAGCAAAGGATCCTCGAGGCCATCGAGGCGATTTCCCCCCGAGGAACCGACAGGTCCGCGGGGAACGACAACGAGGCCCGATCGCAGCTCGCAGACGACCCGACATCGGCTCGAGCCGTCATCCGGCTGAAGGAGGAGATCCGGGAAAGGACCCGCGAGAATGCGGCGTTCATTCAGGACTCCCTCCGGTTCGTCGACGAGCTCGTCGCCCTGATCACCGGCGCTCCAAAGGACAAATGCACGTACAGCCCGAACGGTGTGCAAAACCGGGCGCATCGGTCCCGACTCTACGGTAGGGAGGTGTAGCAGCATGGCCGGCATCGGACTGGTTCTCAACACCGCCAAGGACGCGCTCCTGACCCAACAGTACGCCATGGACGTGGTGAGCCACAACATCGCCAATGTGAGCACGGAGGGCTACTCCCGACAGACCCCGAACATCGAGGCCAAGATGCCCGGCCCCTACGGGGGTCTCATCTTCGGAAGGGGCGTGGAACTCCAGAAAATACAGAGGCAGCTGGACACCTTCGTGGAAACCCGGCTCCGGGAACGGGAGTCCGATCTGTCCGCGATGTCCGAAAAGGAAACCTACCTGACCGTTCTCGAAGGCGTCTTCGACGAGAACTCGGGGAGAAGCATCTCCGCCCAGTTCGACGCGTTCTGGAACGCCTGGCAGGATCTGTCCAACAATCCCTCGGGCTCCGCAGAGCGGACCATCGTGTACGAGTCCGGGGCCCACCTCGCACAGTCGTTCCAGGACATTCGGAACGACCTCGACCGCTTCGAGCAGGAGCTGAACCTCTCCCTGGAGGCCGGCACGGAAAAGATCAATCAGCTCACCTCCCAGGTCGCCACCCTCAACGAGCAGATCATCAGCATGGAGATCAACGCCGACGCCAACGACCTCAGGGACCAACGGGACACGCTGATCCGCAACCTGTCGGAGCACCTCGACATCAAGGTGTTCGAGGACGGCCGGGGACACCTCACCGTCACCACGGGGAAGGGCTACACCCTGGTCAGCAAGACCGACCACTACGAGCTGTCCTTCGAAAGCGGCGAGGTCCGTTGGGAGGGCTCCAGCGGCAGTGTGGACATCACGGACATGATCACGGAGGGGAAACTGGGAGGCTGGCTCGAGGTGCGGGACGCCTTCCTGCCCAAGTACCGCAGCGAGCTGGACGAGCTGGCCGAATCGGTGATCTGGAACGTCAACGAGGTCCACAGCCAGGGGGTGGGGCTGGAGGGGATGACGTCCGTGACCGGGACCTACGCGGTAGAGGAAACCGACCAACCCTTTGGGGACCCGGGAGGCACCGGAGCGGGCCTGGACTTTGTGGAAGGCCTTCACATGGGCAGCTTTACAGGGGATGTGGACTTCAGCGGCGGTCAAACACTCGCAGCAAACATGGATCTGGAGTTCTACGAAGGGGGGAACAGCGAAACGGTCAGCTTCGCGACAGGAACGGACCTGGGCGGCATCGTCGTCGGCATCAATTCCGCCCTGAGTGCAGCCGGCATGGAGGTCTCGGCCTCGATAACCAACGGAGACTCCGGCGAAGAATACTTGACGCTTTCCCACAATCGGGCCGCCTCCGGCGCCTCGTTCGGTCTCGGGATCTCTACCGCGAATGATGAATTGGGTCTGAACCAGAGCTTTCATATCTGGACCAGGGACGAATCCGCCCCTGATCCAGTCCCCATTGACAACGAGATATCCCTCAACGCAGACACCACCCTGGATGAGCTGGTGACGGAGATCCAGAGTATTGCCGGGCTTTCCGCTTCCGCAGCAAACGGAAAGCTGAGCATAACCGCCGTAGGGGCCCACACCTTCGCCTTTTCCGACGACACCTCGGGCATCCTCGCCGCCCTGGGCATCAACACCTTCTTCGACGGAACAAACGCCCGAGACATCACCATGAACGAGACCCTCAACACCCACAAGGAGTACATGGCCGCGGGTCGGGTGGACCCGGACACCGGCGAAATCGCCGTGGGAGACAACACGAACGCCCTGGCCGTCGCCGACCTGAGCCAGCAGAAGGTGGCGATGGACCGGTTCACCTACGACAGCCCGGAAACCCCTGCATCCAGCTCCAAGGACACCTTTCAGGGGTATTACGCCCACCTCGTCGGATCCGTGGGCATCAAGAGCGAAAGCGTCCAACGCGAGCAGGAGTATGCGGAGGTGGTCGTCAACCAGTTGACGCAAAAGCGAAACGATCTCTCCGCGGTCTCCCTGGATGAGGAGATGACGAACCTGATCAAGTACCAGCACGCTTACTCGGCCGCGGCCAAGCTGGTGTCCACCGCCGACGAGATGCTGCAGACCCTGCTCCAGACCCGCTAGGGGGAAAAACCGTGAGAATCTCCAACCAGACCGTGTACGACACCGTGACCTACAACCTGGCCAAGGTCTCCGACGCCATGCTTCAGGCCAACCAGATGGTCAGCTCGGGCAAGCGGATCAACCGCCTCTCCGACGACCCGGTGGGCCTCGTGAGCGTGATGAACCTCCGCTCTTCGCTCGAAGAGATCGGCCAGCTGGAGCGGAACATCAACATGGGCGAGTCTTGGCTCAAGATGGGGGAAATCGCGTTGGGCCAGATCGAGGACATCCTCACGGAGACCAAGACCCTGTGCATTCAGATGGCCAACGCCACCCAGGGCCAAGCGGAGCGCGCCGACGCCGCCATTGCGGTGGAAGGCCACCTCCAGCAGGTGCTCTCCCTCGCCAACACCCAGGTGGACGGCCGGTACATCTTCTCGGGCACCAAGACGGACACCGCACCCTATGTCCTTCACGAGGGGGATCCCAGCGATCCGACCGATCCCACGACAGTGATCTATCAGGGCAACGACACGGCCTTCGAGGTCCGGATCGCCAGGGGCATGAACGTGGCAGCGGGCCGGGTCGGGCCGGAGATCTTCGGCAGTTGGGGGAATGATCCGGCCGACAACTGGGGGGATCCCGATGAAGGCCCGGACAACGTCTTCAAGACCCTGATCGACCTCAAAGCGCACCTCCAGGGAAACGACGTCGACGGAATCAGGACGGCCATGACCGAGTTGGACGACCAGATGGACAATCTCCGCTCCCTGACCTCGGACACCGGCGCCAAGCTTCTCCGTATGGAGAGCAAGACAAACATCATTCAGGATCTCAAGCTGACCTACTCGGAAAGGAAATCCGGCATCGAGGACGCGGACATGGCGGAAGCCATCATGGAGCTCAGAGCGAAAGAGACCGCCTATCAGGCCGCCCTGGCCAGCTCAGCCAAGGTGATGAAGATGAGCCTGGTGGACTTTTTGTAGCTGCACGACGGAGGCGTTCCGACAAAGCTGTTCTGGCGCCAGGGAGGGTACCAGTGCTCGTATTGACCCGCAAAGTAAACGAGAGCATCACGATCGGGAACGACATCACGGTAGAGGTCATCGGGGTTCGCGGGGGCCAGGTTCGGTTGGGGATCAAGGCGCCGAGGGAAACGCCCGTAAATCGGAGCGAGGTTTACGAAAGCATCCAGAAGGAAAATCAGGAGGCGGCGCGTACACCGAAGGACCTGGAGATGTTGAACGACATGCTCACCACAAACACCCCGGACAAGACAGAGTAGCCGATCATGGAACAAGTCAAGACGACCCGGTTTGGCGACATCGACATCGACGAAAATCGTCTCATCCTTTTCCCTTCGGGGTTGCCGGGGTTTCCCGAACAGAAACGCTTTGTGCTCATGGAGCACCAGCCGGGCTCACCGTTCATGTGGCTCCAGTCTGCAGAGACCCCGAACCTCGCCTTCGTCGTGATGGACCCGTTCCTGATCCAAAGCGACTATCTTCGAGATCTTCCCCCCCGAGACCGGGAGATGGCGCTGGGAAAGACGGAACCCCCTCCGCTGATCCTGACCATTGTGAACATCCCGCATGGCGCGCCCCGGGAAATGACCGTGAACCTCCTTGGTCCCCTGGTCATCGACACCGAAGCCAAAACCGGCAAGCAGGTGATCCTGGCCGGCTCCGGCTACCCAACACGCCATCCTGTCATTCCGGAGTGATATCCGACACTTCCGATTCCTTCCCTCAGCTCGATCACTACAGATGAGAGGTCGCGCCCCCGGGCGTCGCCGTAGGACCAGAGAATCGTGATTGAGTCGCAAAAAGCCCGAAGCTTCGAGATCTGCCCCAGGGATTTCAACAGGCGATAGCGTGCCCAGCGGCGGGTGAGCGGGTTTTTGCGAACCCGTCAATCGTGATTCGGCCTGGCATCAGCCAAGCCTTTGACGTTTCATGGGAAAAATCCATTGATTTTTTCAAAATCAATGTTAGGATTTTGGCATCCATGCAAGGCAGGCCAATTTTTTGGCGACCATGAGCCCCCCCCGTCCCCCTTCGGGGACGGGGACGGGACAGGAGTGCGGCATGACGGAATACAAGATCCTGGTCGTGGACGACGACCCGAAGATCCTGGAAAGGCTTCGGGAGTTTCTGGAGAACGAGGGCTACGCCGTGGAGACGGCGAAAAACGGGGAAATCGCCGGCCAGATGGTGGACCAGGACTATTACGATCTGGCCCTCATCGATTTGAACATGCCCAAGGTCGACGGCATGACCCTCCTGAAGACCCTGGTGGATTATCATCCCGACACGGTGGGCATCATCCTCACGGGGCACGCGACCATTCGCAACGCCGTGGAGGCCATGAAGCTCGGGGCCGCCGACTACCTCGCCAAGCCCGTGAAAATGGAAGAGCTTCTCCTCGTGGTCCAGAGAGCGCTCGAGTTCCGCGATCTCAAGCGGGAGAACTTCGCGCTCAAGAGACAGCTCAAGAAGAAGTACCGGTTCGAGAACTTCATCGGCGACAGCCTGCCGATGAACAAGGTGTTTCGCATCATCGAGAAGGTGGCCGACACGGACAGCACGGTGCTGATCCTGGGCGAATCCGGGACGGGCAAGGAGCTCGTGGCCAAGGCCATCCACTACCACAGCATGCGGAAGGACAAGCCCCTGATCCCCGTCAACTGCGGGGCCATTCCCGAGGAGCTCCTGGAAAGCGAGCTCTTCGGACACGAGAAAGGGGCGTTCACCAACGCCATCCGCACGCGGATCGGGCGGTTCGAGATGGCCAACGGGGGGACGATCTTCCTGGACGAGGTGGCTGAAATGAGCCCCCATCTGCAGGTGAAGCTTCTTCGCATCCTGCAGGAGCAGGAGTTCGAGCGCCTTGGCGGCACCAAGACCATCCGCTGCGACGTCCGAATCCTGGCAGCGACCAACAAGGATCCGGACAAGCTGGTCGAAGAGGGAAGCTTTCGGGAGGATCTCTACTACCGGCTGAAGGTCATCCCCGTCTCCTTGCCGCCCCTGAGGGATCGGAGGTCCGACATCCCGCTCCTGGCCCACCATTTTCTCGAGAGCATCGCCAAGGCCAAACGAAAGAAGGTCATGAGCATCACCCGGGATGCCATGAAGGCCCTGTGCAACTACGACTGGCCGGGAAACGTGCGGGAGCTGGAAAACATCATCGAGCGCATGGTGATCCTTTCCGAAGGCGAGCACATCACCGTGGACGACCTGCCGGAGAAGATCGCCCGGAAGCACGCCCTCGACCTCGACGAGGAAGGGCTCATCCCCGAGGAGGGGCTCTCCCTGAGCAGCGCCGTGAACGAATACGAGCGCCAGCTCATCCTCAACGCCCTGGAAAAGGCGGGGTGGGTGAAGAACCGCGCGGCGAAGCTCCTCAAGATGAACAGGACCACGCTGGTGGAAAAGATCAAGAAGCAGGGGATCGAGAAGGATCGCATGGCGAGCTGAAACGGCTCATTTTCGATAGACGCTGGGTCGAACATACCGGAACCGGTGCTGGATCCCCGTCAGGCTTTCCGAGTGGCCGATGAAGAGGTAGCCCGCCCCCTGAATGACCTCGTAGAAACGGTTGACCAGACTCTCCTGGGTCTCCTTGTCGAAATAGATCATGACGTTTCGGCAGAACACGATGTCGAAGGGATGGCCGAACGCGAACGGTTCGATGAAGTTGAGCCGCTGAAATCGAACGATGTCCCGGACCCGCGGCTTGACGCGATAGAAACCCGCCCACCGGTTAACGCCCTTCTGAAAGTATTGACGGCGCATCGCGTAGGGGACCCGATCCACCCTGGCCGCCTCGTAGACCGCCTTCTCCGCGATCTGAAGCATGCGGGTCGAGATGTCGGTTCCCAGGATGCGGAGGTCCCGATGACGGTTTTCAGGGAGGGCCTCGAGCAGGGTCATGGCGATGGAGTAAGCCTCCTCGCCGCTCGAGCACCCGGCGCACCAGACCCGGATCTGACCGGAGCTTCCCGGGCCCGTGACCGGAAAAAGCTCGGGGACCGCTGTTTCGGCCAGGAACTCGAAATGCTTGGGCTCTCGAAGAAACGCCGTGAGGTTCGTGGAGATCACGTCGAGCAGGGGGATGAAGGCGTCGCCGCTCGTGTCCTTCATGAGGAAGTCGTAGTAGTCGCTCACGGACTCGAAATCGAACTGGCGAAGCACCTTGGCGAGCCGGGCCTTGAGTAGCTCCCGCTTGCCGTGGTGGAGACTGATGCCGCACTTCTCGTAGATGAGCGTGCTGAAATTTCGATAATCGCGGTCAGTCAGATCCAGCTGCATCGATGATTCCAGTCTCCGTGACACACATGGCCGACGCCTCGGAACGGTGCCGTTGCAGGTGCCGCCGGCCGCGTCCTTTCGCGGAGGAACCGGCGGCCGGACTTTCGTCCGCCCCCCATTGACAGGCAAGAACCATGCCGTTACGGCCCGCGGGCCCTCCATCCCAACCCCGGGGGCGACGGCGCCGGGGAGGTTTTTTTTGGAAAATGCCTCAAGTATTTCTCCCGGCAGCCGATGTCTGTGATTGAGGAGGAGGACCTTGGTCACAACACATCAAATACGCAATGTCCTGCGTGTCTACGGCAACCAGTTGAAGAGGCGGAACACCCTCGTCCAGGAGACCCTGGGGCCGGATCGCACGTACAAGGATCGGGTGGACATCTCGGCGGAGGCCCGTCACCGTCAGGCACTCAACAAAATGTCCGAACGCGTCATATCACAGCTCCCCGTGACGACGGACCAGGGACGAGTCGCGGGATCCGGCGTGAGCGTGCCCGGAAGCGATCGGGGCGAGACCGAGTAAAGAGCACACAGTTGCCGAAACGGAGCGGTTCATGAAAGTCAATGAGACCCATCAGTCTGCCAACCTGATCGAGGAGGCCCGGAAGGCCGGGGCGAGCCGGAAAGCCGAGGAGCAAGGCACCCCTATCGGCGATACGGGAAAGCAGGGAACCCGCGGGGAGGGGACCGAAGTGGTCCTGTCCAACGCCTCCAGGGACATCATGAAGGCCAATGAAGCCCTGGAGACACCCGATCCCAAGAGAGCCGAGAGAGTGGCCGAGATCAAGAAACAGATGGCCGAGGGGACCTACGAAGCGGAGCCCAAGAAGGTGGCCGACCGCATCCTCAGCACGGCCCTGTCCGAGCTCCTGTAACACCCCGCTTTGATCCGCCTACCCATGAGGGTTACCGCCTGCCTGCGACGGCTTGCGTCGCGGCGGGCGTTTCTCTGCCCGCACCCCGAGGGCCCTGCGGCCCCCTTCCCGGTGGTGCGCTTCGGGCTTGCTTTTGCCCGTTCAACCGCTTAGTATGACCGGTAGACTCATTTCAGGGAATCTTCCACATGGACGTCGGCGCCCCAACAGCGCTCATACCGGCCCAACCTTCGACCGCCGTCGCGCTCAGGACCTCGCGGGACCCGGGAAGCGGCGTTCCGGCCCGTGGATCGAAAGGGCGGCAGGAGTTCGTCTTCCTCGGCTATGGGCCGTCGTCCGGGGGGGAGCTTTACGACGGCGGCGGCAGACCCGTTCCCCGCAGGTGCAACCCCGGATCCACAGTGGACCTTTACGCCTGAGGCTTTCCTGTCGGCTAGGCGTCGAGCAGCAGGCTCCTCTTCTTCAGCAGCCTTCGCTGGCTGTAGTAGATGAAACGGTCGAGGATCTGCTCGTCTTCTTTCTCCATACGAACAAACTGGAGGGCGAACTGGATCCTCGAGCTCTCCGGGACCCTGTCCGCCCGGATCACCTCGGCCGTCCGAATCTTCACCTCGAGCTTCTCCTCCTCCATCGTGCTCAGCAGTCGGATGTCGCGCAGGGTCGCTCCCGGGTCCAGGTCAAGCGACCTGGCCCCTCTCTTCGGGCTGATGATCAGTCCGCCTCCGAGGCTGATGTTCAGCACGGGGACCTCGATCTCTCTGCCCAGGAAAGGGAACAGGATCCGCGTGCCCTGGGGAGGCTCCACGCGAAAATGTTTTCTTCGCTGGATCCGCTCCACGGAGTCAGGCAGAACAAGCCAGAGGTCGTCTCCCGCCGGGCGATGGATCACCGTCCGGCAGGAATGGGGGATGCGTTCCCTGTCGGCGAACTCGAGCTGCACCCGCAGACCCTCGCAGTCGGGCAGCTCGTTTTCGAACTGCTTCGGAAGATCCACCAGGAGAAAGCTTTGGCCGTTCCTGGACTCGACCCCCGTCACGATACTCAGCCGCTCGTAGCCCCGTCCCAGGACGTGGAAGCGCAACGGGATCCTTTGACGCTGCAGCTGTCGAAAAGCAGCGATCACCATCTCACCCCGAATCTGCCTTCGAAACTCCATAGATCCTGCTTTTACCGTGAAAATACCCGGTGACCTACCTCTGCAATCCACATGCCAGCCGGGGCCTTCCTCGGGGCTCGCGACGGGTCCGTTTCCGGCCTTACAACCCGGTGCCCCTGACCCGGGTGTCCGGTTCTTTGACGCTCGAGGGTTGTGCGGGGAGGGCCAGGACCGCCAGAAAGCCGGCCAATGCCAGGACCAGGGCCAGGGTCACCTCGGGCGTCCACTGGGCCGGGAGGACGTTGGCCGGGACGGCGGCCAAAGACCCGGGCCCCTCGCCCGCCCCGGCCGCGGTCTCTTTCCAGGGCCAGATCTTCCGGAGCGAGCCCAGCATCAGGCCGGTGAGAAAAGCGATGGTTGCATCATGAAAACGCCGGAAGAGCCAGCTCAGGAGTCGTGAAAACGCGATGAGTCCTGTAGCGGCGCCGGCCGCGACGAGGGCCAGGGTGACCAGGTCACGGTGGTTCACCGCCTCCAGGACGAACAGGTATTTCCCCAGAAGGACCAGGATGAAGGCCCCGGAGATGCCGGGAAGGATCATGGCGCAGATGGCCACGGCACCGGACAGGAACAGAAACCAGGGCGCCTCCGGCGTGGACACGGGGACCACGCCGACCATGAGATAGGTCCCCGCAGCGCCCAGAAGGATCCCGCCGCAAACGCGCGGCCGCCACCTCCGGATCCGGCGGCTCACGGTGTACAGAGACGCCACGATGAGCCCGAAGAAAAAGGCCCAGACCGGCACCGGATGGTTGTGAAGCAGCCAGCCCAACAGCCGCGCCAGGGAGAACACCGCGCACAGGATCCCCGCGCCCACGGCCCCGACGAACTTCCAGCGGGCGTGCCCGGCTGCCTCCCTGAGCCGCATCGAAAGGAGCAGCCGGAGGAACCGCGCGTCGAAGGACCGGATGGCGCCGATCAGCTCCTCGTAGATCCCGAGGATGAAGGCCATGGTCCCGCCGGACACCCCCGGGACCACATCGGCCGCACCCATGCAGAACCCCTTCAGGGCCAACCCAGCATAGTCCCGGGCCGAGCGTGGGGGGCCCTCGAGCGGCGTCATGAAGCCCGGTGCTCTTCGCGAAGCAGGTCCAGGACCGTTTTCACGGGATTGAAGGTCTCGATGGGGATCTCCACGAAAACCGTGTTCCACGAGGCCATGGCGCCGTTCCAGAGGCCCGGGAGCTCCAGGGCCTTGAGCTCCCGCCCCCCCTTGGACTTGATCGACACGAAACCCGTCTCCGGATCGCGGAAAGCGGGCAGGTCGAAAGGCCGGTCTTGAAAATCCCGCAGCCCGCAGACGAGATCCACGGGGTTGAAGTGGGTGGAGGAGGACCAGATCTCCTTCTGGTCGGGGGAGTCCATGTCCACCTGGCTCGACTCCACGATCTGAATGGACCGGCCGCCGTCCCGGTTCCTCACCCAGAAGGGGCCCCCGCCCGGCTCTCCCTCGTTCCGAACCATGCCGCACACCCTCAGAGGACGGTTCAACCGATCGAAAAGAAAATCACGCTGCTCCCACCGCGTTCCTTTCCTCATCTCCGGCGGGGGCTGGACGGAAAGGCGCGACAGCACGAAGGCCCAGACCCGATCCAGGAGGTCCTCGGAAGGCTCACCCGCCGCCAGGTCCTCCAGCTGGCGGAAGATCTCCCCCTGGAGCGCAACGAGCACGCCCCCCAGGGCCTTTTTGTAGGCCACGGTGCTCTCCTTCAGCCGATCGGGCACCACGTTGTCGATGTTCTTGATGAAGACCAGGTCGCCTTTCAGCCGGTCGATGTTTTCCAGGAGAGCGCCGTGCCCGCCGGGTCGGAAGAGAAGCCTCCCGTCGTCTCCGCGAAAGGGCCGTCCCTCCATGTCCAGGGCGATCGTGTCGGTCCGGGGCATCTGGAGGCTGAGGCCGATCTCGAACCGGGTGTCCTCTCCCTCGTAACGCGCACGCTCTTTTTCCAGGTGGGAACGGATCGCCTCCTCGTGCTCCGGCGACGCGGTGAAGTGGACCCTGGCCAGGCCCCGGTCGTCCTGGACCGTCAGGGAGGTCTCCACCAGCTGCTCCTCGAACGGGGTCCGGCGCGTGCCGTCCGGGTACGCGTGGAACGGGATCAGCCCCTTGGGGAGGTTGGCCGCGTCCATCCCCTTCGGACTCAGCAGGTACTCCAGGCAGACGTCGAAGCGGCCTTCCCCGAGCTGGGCGTCCGCGTCGAGGCCGTCGCGGGCCATGGACTCGCGCAGGTCGTCATAGAAGGCCAGGCTCTTCAGCTCCCTGAAGAAGCGGAGGAGCCGGGCGCTCCGCTTGTCCCCCTCCTCCGCCTCCCGGACGAGATCCGCCTCGTGAAGTCCGCCCTCACGGTTGCGCGCGGATTGGAGCAGCTTGAACATCCGGCTGGCCGCCCCCGAGGCGGGCACGAACCTCATGGCCCTCCCGGATCGGGCCGCTTCTGCGTACACCCCGGACAAACGACGAACCTCGTCTTCGTCCAGGGCCACGATCCCGTCGCCCACCGTGCAGGGACGATCCAGCTCCGCCCAGGGGAACCCGTTTCGGATCTCCTCCACCTGCTTCCCGACCTCGTCGGGCGACATCCCCCTGGCCCGGATCTGGGCCAGATCCTCTTCGGTAAACAATCGGTCCTCCACGCGGCTTTCCTCCTTCCGGGGCCCGGGGGGACGCGCGGCGAAGCCGTCCGCCTCACCCGTACAACCCTGCTTCGAGGATAGGGAAAATCCACGGCCCTGTCAAATGCCGCGGGCTCGAGAGCCCTGGCCGGCCGACCGGACCGGCTGTCTCCGGAGAACCGAAAAATGATGGCGTCGCAAAAAGTCCGAAGCCTTGAGATCTGCCCTCGAAATATCAATAG
>CAYVVQ010000004.1:0-54003 GCA_964454455.1 uncultured Desulfobacterales bacterium
GTCCGTCAAACACCGGTGAGATGGTCGCCTCTTCCGTATACAGGGAGCCGTCCTTCCTCCTGTTCACCAAACGACCCTGCCAGGTGTCCCCCGCAGTGATCGTCTCCCACAACTGTCGATAAAAAGCCTCGTCTTGTTTTCCGCTTTTCAGAATTCTCGGGTTCTGTCCTCTTGCCTCCTCGGCGGAGTAGCCGGTCGTTTTTTCGAATGCGGGGTTTGCGTACTGAATCGTACCATCGGGGTTAGTGATGACGATAACCTCGCCTGCCTGTTCTATGGCGGAAAGGAGCCTTTCACGTTCCCTTTCGAATTTGATCCGGTCATCGATATGGCGTCCAAACACCAAAACTCGCTCTTTATCGCCGATTTTAGCAAAATTCAAACTGTTTTCAAACCATATTGAGTTGCCATCTTTGCCTTTTCCATGCCATCGGAATTTTTGTGGTCCCTCAATCTTGGCCCTGTAAATCCATTTCAAGGCCTCATTTTGGGTATAAGGACTGTCATTTGAACTGATATCCCCGATTTCTAACTCCTTCAATTCATCTACGGAATAACCAAATATATTGCACGCGGTCTTGTTGACATCCACAATTCCGCCAGTTTCAGCATGATGAACAAAAATGGCATCGTGGCTGTTTTCAAAAATATCCCGATAGTTCTTCTCGGATTCCAATAATGCGATTTCAGCCTGTTTATATTCAGTGATATCGTGATGAACTCCGACACTCAACACTGGCATGCCGTTTTCATCAAATGTGAACCTCGCCCCAGACCGGATCCACCTGATTCCGCCATCGGGTCGCACAATACGGAATTCCATCGGCCAGGTCTTCTTCTGTTGAACCATATCCGATACATGCCTTTGGACGGACTCAACGTCTTCAGGATGAATGATATCGAGCATCGTGTCCTGCAGGTTCCCATAGGAACCGTCAGGATCGAGGCCGGCGATTTCGAACATATGCCTGGACCATTCCAGCGCGTCCGATCTCAGGTCCCAAACGAAGGAACCGATTTTTGCTATGGCCTGGGCTTCATGAAGTGTCGCTTCATTCCTGCGCAATGTGTCCTCTATTTGTTTGCGGTAAGTGATGTCCCGAGCAACACTGAGAATGCATGGGTTGCCCTCGTAATCGATAAGCTTTGAGCTGATTTCCACCGGAATAAGTGTTCCATCTTTCTTGAGATGCGCAGATTCAAACGTGAGCTTTCCTTCCCGTTCGATGTCTCGAAATCTTTGTTCAGTTAATCTGGCGAATTCCTGGACATCAATATCCATTGAGAATTTTTGTAGCATCTCAGATTTTCTGAATCCTAGACGTTCACAACCGACCTGATTGACTTCCAGAAAGCGGCCTTGCATATCATGAATATAGATAGCATCATTTGCGCTATTAAAAATGTTTGCAAATTTTCTTTGACTCTCCTTCAGGGCTTCTTCTGCCTTTCTCTTTTCGGTAATATCCCGGCAGGTTCCCATATAACCAATGAACGCACCTTCTGAGTTGATCAAAGGGGTTGCGTTAGTTTCAAATACTACTTCGGAGCCATGTTTTGCCAAAAGCGTATCTTCCAACCCGATGATTCTTGCATGGCTTTGCGCGGCCTTGGAAAATATGGGAGACACTCTCTCTACTTCGGACGGCAGCATGAAATCGAATGGGGTCTTGCCCAGGATTTCATCGCCGGGGTATCCCATGAGGTTTTCTGCCTGAGGGCTAACGTAAGTATAGTAGCCGTTCTCATCCACCTGCCAAACCCAATCAACAAGATTCTCTACGAGCATGCGGAATTTTTCTTTTTCGCGTCGTAGCGCTTCCTCAGCCTGAAAGCGTTCAGTCACATCCTGAACCGTCCCGGTAATGCTGATGACGTTTCCTTCCTCGTTTTGAATGGGGGTCCCGATTGCGTGATATACTGCTTGCCTTCGACTGGGGAGGTTTACCCTCAGATCCAGAGCGTAGGGCTCAGCACTTGCAACGGCTTTCGAGATGTGCTTTTCCATCCGCTTCACATCGTCCGGCCAATGCAGCGCCATCATTTCTTCATGGGTGGGAGGGCCTAATGCGGGATTTCGCTCATAAAGCACGTACATCATGTCGGACCAGAGAATATCCCTTGTATTCACATTGTAGTCGACATGCCCGATCCGAGCGGTCTGCTGGGATGTGCGAAGCCGCCGTTCACTGTCCCGGAGGGCCTCTTCCGCCTGTCGGCGCTCCGTAACATCGGTGAAAACGGTTGAAACCCTCCCTTTTGAAGGAGAATTCACATTGAAATCCAGGTATTTCCCTGCAGGCTCAAAATACGTCTCGAAACTTTCAGGGTCTCCAGTCTGAGCGACTCTGGAAAAAACGTCGAGATAGGGGGGGTCACCAGTACCGTAGACTTGAGATCCGAGGGCATTGATGGCCCCCGAGCGACTGATGCCCATGATCTTTTCATAGGAAGAATTCACGTTGAGTATCCGATAATCGACAGCCTTTCCATTTTCATCATAAACAAGCTCATCAAGGCAAGAACCAGCCGACAGGCTTTCGAAAAGCGTCCTGAAGCGTTCTTCACTTTCCATCAATGCCTTTTCGGCCGTTTTCGTTTCAGTGATGTCAATGGACATGGTGATGATGAGAGGCTTTCCATCCGTTTCAATCGGCTCACAGGAGTAAAGGTGTAAACGTTCTGCCCCATCTGCATGAGTCACAGGGATTTCGATCTCTTTTACTCGTCCTTTGGATTCCAGTGTTTGAAGAATGCGCTCTCGATGCTCGGACGTGACGAAACCGATCTCCGTGGAAGTCGCCCCAAGAACGGCGTCGCGGGAGAATCCCGTCGATCGCAAAAAAGCATCATTGACAGCGATAAACCGTCCGCCCGGAACCGCGTTGATCGTCATCAGCCATGGCGCATTGTTGAAGGCTTTCAAAAATCGCTCTTCAGACCGGCGAAGTTCTTTTTCGGTACGCCTTTGATCCGTGATGTCTTGAAAGATGGTCAACACCGCCGGCGATTCATTTTGATAGATAGGCGTGGAGTTGGAAAGAACAATGACTTCCTTCTGGTCCCTTCTGACAATGACCAGCTCAATGGGATCCAACAATTTTCCTGTCTCAACAGCACGACAACGCCTGTGATAAGCCCGTTCAATATCGTCTGCGTGAATCCAGTCGCTTGGGCTGCTGCCCATAATCTCTGCTTCATTCTGTGTTCCGAAAAGGGCTGCAGCCGCAGGATTGGCAAATACGATCTTTTCTTCTTGGGTCACCAGAAAAGGCAACGGCGAGACGTCAATCAGCTTCCGGTATCCTTCCTCACTCTTTCGGAACGAGCTCTGCTCTTCCTCCAAATCTCGGACTCGCTTTTCCAACTCTTCATATGTGGGCTTTTCAACCATGATTTATGCCTGTTTCATGTTGTGTGTCGGTTGATAGATTTAAGCAAGAAAAGGGAGGTGCCGGCCAAATACAATACACCACCCTCGGCGCTCATGTCCTTGTTATACAGGCAATCTCTATTGTGAATTGAGAACAGACCTAACCATACCACGGAAGCGGCGGAAAATGAACCATGTTCACGGCTCAGAGCCATAGGAGGCGAAGCCTGTCGCCTGCGGTGAAGCAACGAGCATAAGCAACCGCAGGCCACGGCGGGGTGGTAAACTACGGACCAGGCACCTGAGCTCCCCTTCCTGCTCGACCTCCACCTTCAATGAGTTCGTAGACCAGCGGGATGAGGATCAGCGTCAGCACGGTGGCCATGGACAGGCCGAAGATAATGACGTTTCCCATGGGGCCCCAGAGGCTGCCTCCCCTGACGGCCAGCGGCAGGAGCCCTCCCACCGTCGAGATGGTGGTCAGCATGACCGGCCGGAAACGGAGCTTTCCGGCCTGGATCACCGCCTGCCTCACGTCACCGCCCTCTCTCCGTATCCCGTTGATGAAGTCGATTAGGACGATGGCGTCGTTCACCACGATGCCGGTGAGGCTCACCACCCCCAGGAAGGCCATGAACCCGAACGGATAGCCGGTGACCCAGAGCCCCAGGACGGCCCCCACGAGACCGAAGGGCAGGGACAGGGCGATGATCAAGGGCTGGCGGAAGGAGTTGAACTGGGCCACCAGCACGATGTAGACGAGCAGGAAGGCCGCCATCATGGCCCAGCCCAGGCTCATGAAAGACTCGGTCCGGTTTTTCGTCTCCCCTTCGACCTCCACCAGGCACCCGGCGGGGACGTGGAAGGAGGCCGTCCGCCGTTTCAGTTCATCGACAATGTCCTCGGCCAGGCGTTCTTCCACCTCGCACCTGAGGGTCATGGTGCGGGTCAGGTTTTCCCTGCTGATGGTGGCGATGTCCGAGACCAGCCGGATCTCGGCGATCTGGGTGAAAGGCACCTTGGTCCCGAAAACAGTGGTGAGATAGAGGGATTGAAAGGTCGCGATCCGGTTCCTCGCCTGCTTGGCCAGCGAAACGACCACGTCCACTTCCTCGTCTTCCACCCGGAAGGTTGTGGCTGTGGTCCCGTAGAGGGCCGAGCGGAGCGTCCGGGCCAGGACGGCGTGGGTGATGCCGAGAATCCGTGCTTTTTCCGTGTCCACCCGGATGCGGATCTGCTGCGTCTCATCCGAGGCGTCATCGGACACATCCACGGCGCCGGGGATGGTTTCCAGAACGGATCGGTATGCGGCCACCAGTCGCTTCAGGACGTCGAGATCGTCCCCTTTGAACGCGACGGCAACCGGGGCGCCCACCGGGGGGCCCTGTTCCAACTCCTTCAGCTCGATGCGGGCGCCGGGAAGCCCGGCAAGCTCCGGGCGAAGGGTCCGGATGACGGCGTCCGCGCGGATGCCCTTGGGAGTTCCCTTCAGGCGGACGAAGAACTGGGCCCGGTTCGGGGACGTCACACGGAAAAAGTTGATGTTGTAATAGATCCTCGGTCCCGCTCCACCGAGATGGGCCATGACGCTTTCCACCTCCTGGCGGCCCATGAGGACCCGCTCGATGTCCCCGGCCAGTGCCGACGTGGCGTCGAAGTTGCTTCCCGGGGGAAGCGTCACGTCGATGAGAAACCACCTCTTCTCGGCCTTGGGGAAAAACTGGAGGCCGAGTCTCGGAATGAAAAGGACGGACAGGACGAAGGCGGCCGCAGCGAGGATCAGGAAAAAAGTCTTGTGATCGAGAACCCGGCGGAGGAGGGCGGCATAGACCCTGATGGTCCGGCCCTCCTTCCGTTCCGGCTCCCCGTCTTCCGCTTTCAGGAAACGGTGACTCAGGAGAGGGCTCACAAAGGTCGCCACGAGCAGGGAGCCCGCCAGGGCGGAGATCATGGTGAGGGGGATGCCCCGGATGAACTGGCCGGTCTCACCGGTCATGAAGAAGAGAGGCGTGAAGGCGAGGACCGTCGTCAGGGTGGAGGAGGTGATGGCGCCCAGGACCTCCCCGCTCCCATCCAGGGCCGCGGCGAGCCTCACTTTTCCCATGGCCAGGTGCCGCTGGATGTTTTCCACCACCACGATGCCGCTGTCCACCAGCATGCCGAGCACGATGACCATGGAGGCCAGGGTGATCTGGTTCAGGGTGTGGCCGAGGTGATAAAGCGTGATCAGGGCAAAGCAGATGGAAAGGGGCAGGAGAAAGGCCACGATGAGCCCCATGCGCAGGTTCATCAGGACGGCGGTGCAAAGGAGCACCAGTCCCGCGCCCAGTGCCAGATTGTTTCCAAAGGTCCGGATCCTCTCCGACACGGAAACGGACTGGTCCGCGGCCACGGCGATCTCCAGCGATGGGGGGAGAGCCGTCGAGAGGGCCTCGAGCCTGTGACGGATGGTCCTTGAGACAGCCAGCATGTCGGATCGGGGTTTCTGGGTCACGAGGACATTGATGCCGGGGCGCCCGTTGAACCGTACCAGATACGCCGGCTCCTCGTACGTATCCGTGACCTCGGAAACGTCCTCGAGGAAAACAGGCCGCCCGGCATAGGCTCCGATGATGGTCTCGCCGATTTCCCCTGCCCCGGTGAACTCCTCATCCACCCGGACCAGGTAACGTCTCTTACCCACGTCCATGTGCCCGCCGGGCAGGCTCACGTTTTCCGCCCCGAGCAGGTCGATGATGTCCTGAAGGGAGATCCGGAACTGTGCGAGCCGGTTCTCGTCCACCTGGACACGGACCTCTCTCTCGGGGTATCCCTCGATCTCCAGGGTCATGATCTGGGGGACCTTCTCCAGACCCCGCTTGATCCGCCGGGCATACCGGTAGAGCTCCCAGTAGGAAAAGGGTCCGCTCAGGTTGATGATCATGGAGACGGTTTCCGTCTTGTGACGGGTGATTTCCGGTGCCTGGGCCTCTTCAGGAAGATCCTTTTCCGCCTCGCGGACCTTTTCACGGACCTCCTGCATGTTCTGATCCATGTCCGTATCCGGATCGAATTCGAGAAGGATCAGGGCGGTCCCCTGGGACGAGGTGGAGGTGATCCTGTCCACCGACTCGATTTCGTTGATTCTTTCCTCGATGGGTCGAGAGACGAACCGCTCCACGTCCCTCGGGCCCGCGCCGGGATGGGGAACGAGAACCGTGGCGGCGGGGACCTGGATGAGCGGGTCCTCCATGCGGGGGATCCTGGCGTAGGCCAGGGCCCCCAGAATCAGGAGGAGCAGGAGGCCGAGGACGGTCAGGCGGTATCGATCAATGGCGGGAGCGACGATGCTCATGATGCCGGCAGGCCGTCCGCGGATGATCCGTTCGCCAACTGGACGGAGAGGCCGTGTGTCAGATATTCCTGACCGGATACCACGATCCGGTCCCCGGCCTTCACGCCTGTCAGGATTTCAATGTCCCCTTCCAGGATTCGGCCGACCCCCACGGGACGGCGATAGGCCGTATCCCCTTCCACGACATACACGTAGGGGGCTTCCCCGAAGCCGAGAAGGCAGTCCATGGGGAGAAAGACGGCCGGATCGAGATCCGTGTTTACCAGCGTCACCCGGGCGATTTGACCGGGTCGGAGTTTCTCGTCGGGGTTCGGGATGAGGACCTCCGCACTGAAGGCCCGGGAGAGGGGATCCGCGGAGGTGTCCACTCGGCGAACGGGCCCCTTGAAGACCTCCCGGGGATAGGTGTCCACACGGACGGACACCTCCAGACCCGGTGTCACCTTTGGAAGATCGTGATCCGCGATGGTGATGTTCACGACAATGGGGTCCATGCGCGTGAGAACGGCTAAGGGCACCCCGGCACCCGCCACCTCTCCTGCCTCGGCCCGTTTTTCACGGATCCGGCCTGAAAAGGGCGCCCGAATCCGGGCATGCTTCAGGCGGTCCTCCACCATTTTCAGTTCCGCCGATGCGAGAACGGCCGCGGATCGGGCGTCCTGGGAAGACGCGAGGGGGATGATCTCCCGGCTGTGAAGCTTTTCCATGCGGGCCAGATCCCGCTTCGCTTTCTGAAGATTTTCACCGGCCTTCTCCTTCCGGGCGAGGAGCTCGACGGTGTCCAGCTCCGCCAGGAGCGCCCCTTTTTCGACGCGGTCATGTTCGTCGAATCGAAGCGTGCGGATCTTTCCTCCGAAGGTGAAGCTGAGCTTCATTTCGAGATCCGCCTCCACGGTCCCCAGAAACCGGAGGGTCTCGCTCCTTTGGGACCGTTTCGCCTCGAGGACGCGGACCGGCACCCGCCTCTCCGGTTCCCGGGCCGCTGTGTCGGAATTCGTGCAGGCGGAAAGAGCCAGGATCCCCGGGATGAAGATCAGGAAAGAAAACCGTTTCATCTTGTCACCCTCCGAACGGGTCCTGGATGGCTCATGCCTTCTTCTTGAACCCTGCGACCAGGGTGTCGATGCCTTTTTTCACCACGCTTTCCAGCGGCATGGGAATGAACTGGCGGTGCTCCTCCTCTTCATAGAGAAGAAGAATCCCGGTGATGGAACCCCAGGCGACCACCGCGGCCTCCATGGGGTCGCAGGGGGCCACGTCCCCCGATGCCATCCCTTCCTCCACGGCCCCCGATAGATAAGAGAGCGCCTCCATGCCCTTGCGCGTGCATTCCTGGAACAGGTCCTGAGGGATTTTGGGAGACAGTTCGCCGTGATGGAGAAAGAAGAGAATCTGGAAGTAGTTTTTCTCCTCCCGATAATATCGGAAAAAGGCCTCCCCCACGGCCCTCAGCTTGGCCTCCCAGCCGGACGCCCTGTTCACCGCCTGCCGGAATCGCCGGATCAGCTTGTCCAGCCCTTCGAGGAGGATGCTGACATACAGCTCTTCCTTGCAGGAGAAGTAGAGGTAGAGGGTGCCCTTGCTCAGCTCAGCGGCCCTGGCGACCTGATCCATGGTGGCGGACTGAAACCCTCTGGTGAAGAAGGCCGTCTTGGCCGCTTCCAGGATCCCGGCTCTTCTCTTTTCACGTTCCCGTTCCTTGCGTTCTCGCGTTCCCATGAGCCCCTTTCTGACTGGCGGTCATGTGGTGACCAATGGTCACATAATAACCGACAGTCAGGTTTTGTCAAGGGTGAAGCGAACGGGTTCCCCTTTTGGGGGGGCGGTGGCACAGGTTTTCATCGGCGGGGGTGACCGCAGGCCGGTCATGGACGTTTGACGGGTTCGCAAAAACCCGCTCACCAGCCGCTGGAAACGCCATAAGCTATTGATATTCCGGGGCAGATCTCAAGGCTTCGGGCTTTTTGCGACGCCATCACGTTTGGAAAAGAAAAAGGCGGGTTCTGTGGCGAACGCCGCCTTTTTCCAGGGGACACCGGGTCTGTGGCGACCCGGGTGTCGGCCGCGATGGAGGCCGTACCTTAATCGCTCATGGATGGGTTCCCCTCCGTTTCATCCGGTTCCCCGGAGACCGATGCACGGGCGAGCTCCATGAGCTGGAAATCTTCTCGGATGTCCCTCCATCCCAGCAGGTGGAGGCGGTTTGCCCATTCCCAGCATTCCACGCAAGGGTCGGCCTCGAGGATCCGGGAGATGTCCTTCAGCACCCTGGGAACGCAGTGGGCGTCGATGCCCATGTCCAACAGCCTGTCCACCATGGCGTCCCTGATGGTGTTTGCGCGTTCTTTCATGCTTCTCCCGTCCGATGCGGGCATGGAAACGGCGACCGTCTGTATCCGGATGATCCTGTGTGCCCGAAGGCGGTCTCGCTCGGGGGGCCTTCGGATCGGATCCGGTTTGCGCGCGAAGCTGACTACGAGAATCGGCAGGTCGGCGGGAAATCTTGAATGCGGGCTGGGTGGTCGGAATACGGGTGCACTGTGTGGCTGTCGAGCGTCAGTCCGCTTGGTTCCGATCTTCCCCGATGACATGGAGGTCCCCCAGGAACTTGAGGGTCAGGACGTCGAAGACGACCGATCCCGCGGTTTCCAGGGCCTTTCGAAAGGGGGTGTTGCGGACGTACTTCCAGCGGGGGTCGTCCGCGTTCCTCTCGGGCGTGTTCAGGTTGTGGAGCAGCGGCGCCTCGAGGTTTTCGAGGTCGGACGAGTGCACGCGGACCGAGGCCTCGCCCCCCGGGAGGACGTCGGTGAGGTAGTCGATCGCCACCTGGCCGTTGTCGAAGACGGCGGTGGTGGCCTTGCGGCCCGCCTCAAAGTGGCCGATGGTCGCGTCCGGCACGGTCTCGGCCAGGTTCCACCCGGCCAGGAGGAGGTCCTCTCCCATGCGGACCACGCTTCCCGTCGCCCCCTGGATCAGGTCGCCGAAGACCGCCTCCTTGAGCTTGGAGAAAAAGAAGCCCACCCGCTCGCCGAGCCCTTGGGGCGCGGCCTCTCCGTCCGGCCGCCAGGCCCCGAAGCTCAGGGCGCTTCCCAGGTCCAGAAAGAAGTCCTTGACCGAGCCCAAGAGACCCCGCTGCCGGGCCTCCTGAACCTGGCCGTTCTCGTCCCGGTAGTGGATCTTGGCACCGTAGAGGAGGTTGCCGAAGAAGTTCCTGATGTTGCCGACGGCGTCCTTGAGGTCCTTCCCCACCCGGCCCCAGAAGCTCTTTTGCCAGGCAGGGTCGGCCTCGTGGCGGTTTTTCTCCAGATCGTAGTGGTCTCCTCCGGGGTTGCTCAGCAGCTGCTCGTCCTTGTACTTGGCCGCGTCGCTCAGCGGGTCGGAAGGCGGCGCTGCGGGGGCCTGCTTCCCGTAAGCGCCGGCCACGGACTTGGCCGTCCGGGGGGCCTCCGGGGCCTGGGCGGCCGCCCGGGAGCCGAACGCGATCCGATCCAGGGGCGGAAGGGAGGGAACGGATTTCGCTTCGTTGGCGGGTGTGGCCCCGGTCCGGTCTGTCGCCCCCAGGAGCTGAGAGCGGAAGTTTGCTCTCCCGGCCGGTGGGGCCGGTTTCCCCGAGTTCGGGTCCTGCGTTCGGTTCGATGCGGATAAAACGTTCCGAATGTCCATGAATCGATCCTTTGGTGCGGCGTGTCGGTGTCCCTTTCGAGGAATGCAAGAGGCCTGCCAAATGGCAGAGGAGGAAAGGGTCAAAATCAGGGAGTGAAATCGGGGAGTCAGGCCGCTTTTTCGGGAAAGGCAGCGGGGATGGGAACAAATTGCCGCCCCGAAGCCGCGGATTTTTCCTCCCTGCAGCGCAGCGTTGAAAAACCGTTGAGTTCAGGGGCTGTCTTGTCTTATCCTTTCCATCATTCTTTCAGTGCGCAGACGCTCTGAACGGGCGGCTGTGTGGAAACCGCATTCGAGGAGGGAGACCGTGCTCAGATATTGGATGTCCCTGATGATCGTTGTGCCGCTGCTGGCCTCGCCGGCCCCGGCCGTGGAGATCGGCGGTGCGAGCCTGCCCGACAGCCTGACCGTGGAGGACCGGGATCTGGTCCTGAACGGGGCGGGGCTCCGGAAGAAGTTCTTCGTCAAGGTCTACGCCATGGGGCTCTATCTGACCGAGAAGATGCAGGATCCCGAGCGGATCATCCAGGCGGACGAGCCCATGGCCGCCCGGATGCATTTCATCTACGACGGGGTCTCCTCGGAGGACCTGGTGGATGCCTGGCAGGAGGGGTTCGAGAACGCCGCCGGCGGCGGGGATCTGGGAGCCTTACGGGAGCGCGTGGAGACCTTCAATGGGTACTTCACCGGCGAGGCGGCGGAGGGCGACGTGTACGAGTTCATCTATCTCCCCGGGGAGGGCGTCCTGACCGTCCTCGATGGAGAGGTGGCCGGGACCCTCCCGGGCCTGGACTTCAAGCAGGCCCTGTTCCGCATCTGGCTGGGGGAGGAGCCGGCCGATGCCACCCTCAAGCAGGGCATGCTGGGCCGTTAGCGGAGTGCGATGAGCCGTTCGTGGGAAAAGGCGGAATGGAAAGCTTCGTGGCCGGCGGTCGTTCTCTGCCTGGGCCTGTTCGCGGTCCTCTGCGTTTCTGCTGAGGCCTCGGACCCGGAGGGGCGGTTCCAACGGCTCCGGCAGGAGATGGTGCAGGAGCAGATCGCGGAGCCGCCGGACTACCGGGACCCGGTGCGGGACCCGGAGGTGCTGGAGGCCATGCGCCGGGTCCGGCGACATCTGTTCTTGAAGCCCGCGGACCGGGACCGGGCCTATGGCGATCACCCCATCCCCATCGGCCACGGCCAGACCATCTCCCAGCCCTACATCGTGGCCCTGATGACGGAGATGCTCGAGGTGGAGCCGGGCCACCGGGTCCTGGAGGTGGGGACCGGCTCCGGGTACCAGGCGGCCGTGCTCGCCCACCTGGTGGACGAGGTCTACACGGTGGAGATCGTGCGAGCCCTGAGCGAGGCCGCGGCGGAGCGCCTCGACCGCCTGGGGTACGACAACGTCCACGTCGAGACGGCGGACGGCTACCACGGCTGGGCCGAGCACGCCCCGTACGACCGGATCATCGTCACCGCGGCGGCGAGCCTGGTGCCTCCGCCCCTGATCCGACAGCTCAAGCCCGGCGGGCGCATGTGCATCCCCGTGGGAGGGCAGTACGCGGTCCAGCACCTCACGCTGGTGGAGAAGGCCGAGGACGGCCGCGTCACCATGCGGAAGGCGCTGCCGGTCCGCTTCGTCCCCCTGACCCGCAAGCAGCAGTAGACGCCCCCATGAACCAGGCCCCTCCCCCCGAGCCCGGGGCAAGACACGCCTTCCTGCTCTTCGCGACGTCGGCCTCGGTGCTCGCACACGAGATCCTCCTCATGCGCGTGCTCTCCTTCGCCCTCTGGCACCACTTCGCCTCCATGGTGATCAGCATGGCGCTCCTGGGGTTCGGGGCGGCGGGGTCGTTTCTCTTTCTGGCCCAGGAGCGCGTGAGGCGGGACCCGGACGGTTTCCTGGCCGCGCTCGCCGCCGGAGCGGCCCTGGCCTTTCCCGCGTCCCTGCTCCTGTTCCGGGCGTCGGGCCTGGACCCCCTGCAGCTGGTCTGGCGGCCGGGGGAGTGGCTGA
Organism: uncultured Desulfobacterales bacterium; assembly: GCA_964454455.1. Classification (GTDB taxonomy): domain Bacteria; phylum Desulfobacterota; class DSM-4660; order Desulfatiglandales; family HGW-15; genus JAIPEI01. Next base: position 12,367 of record CAYVVQ010000004.1, read on the forward strand.
GCATGACGTGGGCCTACCTGGCCCTCTCCCTGCCGTTCCTGCTCGCCGGGGGGATCACGGGAACCGTCCTCAGCCTGGCCGGCGAGCGGACGCCGCGCATGTACGCCGCGGACCTGGGAGGCGCCGGCGCCGGGGTCCTGGCTGCGGTGCCGGCCCTGTATCTGGCTCCTCCGTGGATCCTGCTGCCGCCGATCGGGGTGGTGCTGCTCCTGGCCGCTCTTCCGTGCGCGCGGGCCGCGAGGTTCCCCGCCCGGACGTTCGCCGGACTCGGTCTCGCCGCAGCACTCCTCTTCGCCGGGGTTGGAACGGTCTCCCTCGCCCCGAGGATCCACGAGAGCAAGGGGCTGGCCCAGGCGCTCACCTTCCCGGACGCCCGCGTGGAGGCCGAGCGCGTGGGCCCCCTGGGCCTGGTCCACGTGGTCGGAAGCCGCTACTTCCACCACGTGCCCGGCCTCAGCCTCCGCTACGGGGCGGTCACCGAGGCCCCTCTCCCGGAGCAGAAGGGCCTGTTCCTGGACGGCTCCGGCCCCGGGAGCATCACCCGCTACACGGGGGAGCGGGGGGAGACCCTCCACCTGGACTACACCACCCGGGCGCTGCCCTTTCACGTGCGCCGGCCCGGCCGGGTCCTGGCGGTGGGCGCGGGCGGCGGGAGCGACGTGCTCCTGGCGCTTCATCACGGCGTGCCGGAGATCGACGCCCTGGAGGCCAACCCCCAGGTGGCCTCCGTGATGACCGGGCCCATGTCGGCCTACGCCGGTCGGCCGTACGAGCGCCCCGACGTGCGGCTGATCGTGGAGGAGGCCCGGCGATACCTCCGGGCCTCATACGAACGGTACGACCTGATCCAGCTCTCCCCGGCGGGCTCTTTCGGCGCGGCGTCCGGAGGGCTGCATGCGACGGCCGAGGCCTACCTCTTTACGGTCGAGGCCTTCGAGGCCGCTCTGAACCGGCTGCGGGAGGGCGGGATGCTCTCGGTCACCTGCTACCTCAAGGTCCCGCCCCGGGACTCCCTCCGTGTCCTCGCCACGGCCCTGGAGGCGCTCCGGCGCTCGGGCGCGGCCCGGCCCGGGCGCAACGTCCTCTTCATCCGGAGCTGGAACACAGCCACGGTGGTGGCCTCGAAGGTTCCTTTCACCCCCCTCGAGGCGGCCGCGGCCGCGGCCTTCTGCGACGAGCGGAGCTTCGACACCGTCCACTATCCGGGCATGCCGCCGGACCGGGCCAACCGCTACGACATCCAGCCCCGTCCCTGGTTCCACGAGGGGGCTGCGGCCCTCGCCGGGCCGGAACCGGATACGTTCCTGGAGGCCTACCTCTACGACGTGGCTCCGCGGACCGACGACCGGCCCTACTTCTCCCGGTTCCTCCGGTGGGACCGGGCGGGGGAGCTGTTTGGCCACCTTCGCCGGGAGTGGCTGCCCCGGGTCGAGTCGGGCTACGTCTTTCTCCTGGCCACCCTGGTCCAGGCCGGCGTGGCCGGGGTCGCCTTGATCCTCCTGCCGCTTCTCTTCCTGGGGAGGCCCGGTACGCGGGAAAGGGGCGGGCCGCCCCGCGGTCCGGGCCGCTTCCGGGTCCTGGTCTACTTCGCGTTCCCGGGGTTGGGGTTCATGTTCTTCGAGATGGCGCTCATTCCCAAGTTCACGCTCCTCCTGGCCCACCCGGTGTACGCGGCGGCCGTGGTCCTGGGCACGGTCCTGGTGTTCGCCGGCCTGGGGAGCCTCTCGCTGCCCCGCCTGGGGAACCGGGGGAGCCGGATCCTCTGGATCGGAGTGGTGTGCCTGGGGCTCTGGCTGGGGTTCATGATGCTGGCCGGGGACCGGATGATCCAGACGGCCCTCGCCTGGTCCGTCCCCGCGCGCCTGGCCGCCACCGTGGGATGCCTGGCCGTCCCGGCCTTTCTCCTGGGGTGGCCCTTCCCCCTGGGTCTCCGCGAGGTTGCCAGGTTTCGGCCGCGCCTCGCGCCTTGGGCCTGGGGCGTAAACGGGTGCGCGTCGGTGATGGGGGCGGTGCTGGGGAAAATCCTGGCCATGGACCTGGGGTTTCAGGCGGTCATGGCTGCGGCCTGGGGGCTCTACCTCCTCGCCGCCGGGTCCTTTCCCGGAGCCAAGGAGGAATAAGGCCCCGTATTTGATTTTCTTTTGGGGATCGCTCTGGTATGTAGACGCTCGAGGTAGGGGAACATGAACGAAACCTGCGAGCCCACGAGGCCCCCGAGCTACTCCGGCCCGTTCACCGTGCTGGTGGCCGTCTTTGTGGCCTGCCTGATCGCAGCCAACATCACGGCCGTGAAGCTCGTCTCCCTGGCCGGGTTGATCCTGCCGGCCGCCATCGTGGTCTTCCCCGTCAGCTACATCGTGGGGGACGTGCTGACCGAGGTCTACGGCTACGACCGGGCCCGGAAGGTGATCTGGCTGGGGTTCCTCTGCAACCTGCTGGTGGTCCTGGCGGTGTGGCTCGGACAGCTCCTTCCGGCGGCCCCCTTCTGGGACGGGCAGGCGGCCTACGAGCGTATCCTGGGGTACGCGCCTCGAATCCTTCTCGCCTCCTTCCTGGCCTACCTGGTGGGGGAGTTCGCCAACGCCTACGTCCTGGCGCGGATGAAGATCGCCACGCGGGGACGGTGGCTCTGGACGCGGACCATCGGCTCCACCCTGGTGGGGCAGGGTCTGGACTCCCTGGTGTTCATGACCGCGGCCTTTGCCGGCGTCATCCCGGTCCGGGCCCTGCTCGGGGCTGTGGTGGTCCAGTGGCTCGCCAAGTCGGCCTACGAGGCGGCGGCAACGCCCCTCACCTACCTGGTGGTGGGGCGCCTCAAGCGGCGGGAAGGCCTGGACGTCTACGACCACGGCACGCGGTTCAACCCGCTCCTGGTCTCCAGGCAGCGTTTCTGATCGGGCGGGCTCCTTGGGCGATCGGGGGACGGCTCCCATGTTCGAAGACGAAGCGGTTCCGGCGCGATACGACGTCGCCGTGATCGGCGGAGGGCCCGCCGGTGCGGCGGCCGGCCTGCGCCTGGCGCAACAAGGCGTCCGGGTGGGCATCTTCGAGAAGGAGCCCCTGCCGAGATACAAGCCGTGCGGGGGCGGGGTGACCGCCCGGGCCATGGAGATCCTCCCCGCGGAGGCGGCGGGGACCATCGAGCGGACCTGCCGAATGGTCGCGCTGGACCTGGGACCGGAGCGGCTCCGGTTCGCGGTGCAGAGGCGCGAGGACCTGCTGGGCATGGTGATGCGCGACCGCTTCGACGCGGCGCTCCTCACGGCGGCCCGGGAGGCCGGCGCCCGTGTCCATCCGGCCTGCCGGGTGACCGGGCTTCGACCCGAAGGAGAGAGCGTCCATCTGGAGACGAGCCGCGGAGAGACCGCCTGCCGGTTCGTGGTGGCCGCCGATGGGGCCTTGGGCAGGACCGCCGGCCTGGCCGGGTGGCCCGAGACCCGCAGGCTCGCGCGGGCCGTGGAGCTGGAGCTGGCGGCGGACGAAGGAGACCGGAACGGTCCGGACGATGAAGCCCGGTTCGACTTCGGATTCGTCCCGGGCGGATACGCCTGGATCTTTCCCAAGCGGGACCACCTCTCCGTGGGCGTGGGCGTCTTTCGAAGAAACGGGGCCGCCCGGCTGGGGGGGCGCCTGCGGGAGTATTTGGTTCGCCGCGGGCTGGAAGGGCGGCGTGAGATCCGGCGCCAGGGGGGCACGATCCCGGTCTCCCCGCGGGGGGACGGGTTCGTGCGGAATCGCGTCCTGCTGGCGGGAGATGCGGCCGGCCTGGCCGATCCCCTGACCGGGGAGGGGATCTACGGTGCGCTGACGAGCGGCCTCCTGGCGGCCGAGGCCCTGGCGGCGGGGGAGCTCAGAGAGTTGGCCGTACGGGAGACCTACGAGGCCGGCCTTCGGAAACGGATCCTGGGGGAGCTTTCCCTGGGCCGCGGGCTCGCCGGGTTTTTCTACGGCTGGCCCCGAGTGCGGAACGGGCTGTTCGCCCTCTGCGGGCAGTCCCTTGCAGAGGCCGTGGCGCTGGTGGTCCTGGGCCGGAAGGGGTACGGGGAGCTCCTGGGGGATCCGGAAAACTACCTTCGGCTCTTGAGAAGACGATAGCCATCGGGCGGACGCCCATGACGTTGATTTGCGCCATCCGGTGACCGGGACCGGGACGCGCAGGGATCGTGGAGACAAAAAAGGCGAGGAAGGCCTCGGCCTCCCTCGCCGGATTCCCGTCTTCGATTTTCGGCGGGTTCCGTTCGTTACTTTTTCCCGCAGGCGTACCCGATCCCCACGAGAAAGCTGAGGGCGAACAGGAGCCCCAGACCCAGAGAGACGAATTCCATTGGACCGTGTCCTCCTTTTGCCGGCAGATATTCCTCCATCGGCACAACCTAAGAAGGCCTTGAGAAAAATCAACCCAAAGACCGTTCCCGATCGCGGGCAGGGAACGGCGCACGTTGCACCACCCCGTCGTGCTTGTCAAGGAGTTATTCCGGCCAGGCAAAGGGCCCGGCTCCGCCCCCTCGTATCACAGGGCGTTGCGGACCGCCAGCGGGCGCTTCCGGATGTATTCTTTTCTTCCTCCGCGATTTCCGCTATAGTTTTCCCACCACCAACCGCAACGGCGGCGGCCGGGCCTCACCGGTCACCGGCACAACGGCGGGGTACGAGCGACGTGACGGCAGAGCAGCCATGGCGGATCGTTCTCATCGATGACGAGGTGGACATCCGGGAGGTCCTGAGCTTCTCCCTTCGGGACGCCGGCTACGAGGTGGCCGCGGCCCCCGACGGGGAGGCGGGCCTGAGGCTCTGTGACGAGCTCGACCCGCAGATCCTGATCACGGACATCCGCATGCCGGGCATGGACGGCCTCCAGGTCCTGGAGGCCGTCAAGAAGTCCCATCCGCAGATCGAGGTGATCGTGGCCACCGCCTACGGCGAGATGGACATCGCCATTCGCGCGCTCCAGCTCGACGCATCCGATTTCATCACCAAGCCCGTGGGCGACGAGGCCCTTCATCTGGCCCTCCGGCGGGCACGCGAGCGATACGCGGCGAGGCGTCAGCTCGCCGACTACACCCTGCTCCTCGAGCAGGAGAATGTGGAGACCACGCGGGAGCTGCTGGACAGCATCTCCTTTCAGCGAAGGCTCATCGACAGCTCCATGGACGGCATCCTCGGGTGCGACCGGAGCGGAACCGTGATCACCTTCAACCGCGCCCTGGAGCAGATGCTCGGGGTGTCCCGCTACGAGGTCCTGGGCCGCCGGCGGGTCGGGGCCTTTTTCGCGGAGGAGGACCTGCGGACTCTCGAGACCGACCTGGCCGAGGACCGGTACGGGGGGCCCGGAAGGCTCTCTTTGTACGAGACGCAGATCCGGACCCTGGACGGTCAGGCCATCCCGGTTCAGGTCTCGGTCACGGAGATCCTGGAACGGGAGGTGCGGGACGGTCTGGTCTTTTTCTTGCGGGATCTCAGGGACATCCGCCGTTTGGAGCGGGAGATGGCGGACCAGGCGAAGATCCTTCACCAGGACAAGATGATGTCCCTCGGGCGGCTGGCCGCGAGCGTGGTGCACGAGATCAACAACCCCCTGTCGGGGATCCTCAACTACGCACGCCTCATGAAGCGGGTCCTGGCGAGAGGCCGGTTGACGGAGGACCAGCGGGAGAAGTTCCGGGGGTACCTGGACCTGGTGGAGAGCGAGACCGGACGGTGCAGCGGGATCGTGTCCAGTCTGCTGAGCTTTTCCCGCCGATCGAGGCCCGAGTTCACGACCGTCGACGTGAGTGAGCTGGTGGATCGCGCCGTCCTCCTGAGCCGGCACAAGCTGGAGCTTCAGGAGATCGACCTGGAGGTGGACGCGCCCGGGGACCTGCCCCCTGTTCAGGGCGACCCCAATCAGCTTCAGCAGTGTCTGATCAACCTGATCTTCAACGCCATCGACGCCATGCCCGACGGGGGGCGGCTTGGGATCCGGGCCGCGCCGGACCCCGACAAAAAGGCCCTGATCCTCACCGTGGAGGACACGGGAGCCGGCATCGACACGGCATCGGAGCCCCACATTTTCGAGCCGTTTTTTACCACGAAACAGGAAGGATACGGGGTGGGGCTCGGTCTCTCCACGGTGTACGGCATCGTCGAGCGCCACCACGGCTCCGTGGAGGTGGAGAGCCGTCCCGACGGGGGGAGGACCCTCTTCACCATCCGGCTCCCGGTCTGATCGCTGAAAGGGGTGACAACGCCGCCGGATCCGTGTACTATTGAAGGTCGCGTTCCCCCGACCGAGTGGCCGGGGGGCGTTTCATCGGCAATCCAGGACGCCCGAAGACCGCGAATCCCTCCTCCTCCTCCTCCTGCCCCGGATCCGGCGCTGTATTTGCGGACTCTGGAACCCTTTCGAGGCGTACAGGTAACCGGGAGAGGATGCTCCACCATGCTGCCCGATCCGAAAAGCCTGCCCTCATCCAGGACGATCCTCTCCGATCAATGGCTCGGCCTCCTGGATCTCCTCAAGATCGGGGCGTTCATCATCGACCGGTGTCGGAGGATCCGGGCCTGCAACCAGTGTGCCCAGGCCCTCTTCGGGCTGGACGAGGAGAAGATCGTGGGCCGGGACTGCCGACAGGTGTTCCGGGGCGCCCCCTGCGCCACCTGCTGCCCCTACCGCGAGGAGAGCACCGAGCCGCAGGAGCTGGAGGTGGAGCTCCTGGACGCGGAGGACCACGCCCATCTCGTCACCCGGCTCACGGCGCCCATCTACGACGAGACCGAGGATCTCGTGGGGCACCTCATCCTCATCCAGGACCGGCCCTCCCTGGCCGATCTCCTCAAGCAGGTCCGCTACGGGGAGCGGAGCCTCAAGATCATCCTGGACCACCTGGAGCTCGCCATTTTCACCGTGAACCGGGGAGGGCACGTCACCTTCTTCAACGACGCCTCCGAGTCCATCACCGGCTACAGCCGCGAGCAGGTCCTGGGAAAGGCCGGCAGCATGGTCCTGGGCGCCGGCGAGAACGGGGCCTGGCGGAAGATCGAGTCCTGCCTCGCGGCGGGGCGCTCCGGGAGCACCGGTCCCACCAAAATGGTCACGGCCCAGGGGGACATCGTGGATGTCAAGGCGGACTTCATGCCCCTCACGAACGACAGGGAGGAGCTCGTGGGCGGCCTGGTGACCCTTCACGACCTGACCCTGGCCCGCCGCCTCGACGAGGTTCAGTCGGAACAGGTCTCCTTCCGCTCCATGGTCGGCCGCGACCCGGCCATGCAGAAGATCTTCGAGATGATCGAGCAGGTGGCCCCGAGCGACGCCACCGTGCTCATCGAGGGGGCCACCGGGACGGGCAAGGACCACTTGGCCAAGGTGATTCACTCCGCCAGCAACCGCCGGGACGGATCCTTCGTGAAGGTGAACTGCGCGGCCCTGCCGCACGACCTGCTGGAGTCCGAGATGTTCGGCTACGCCAAGGGCGCCTTCACGGGAGCGGTGGGGGACAAGCCGGGACGATTTCAGGAGGCGGACGGCGGCACCATCCTCCTGGACGAGATCGGGGACCTGTCGCTGTCCCTCCAGGCCAAGCTGCTGAGGGTCCTGGAGGACCGGGAGTTCTATCCCCTGGGGGGGCGGCACACCGTGAAGGTGGACGTCCGGATCATCGCGGCCACGAACCGGAACCTGGAGGAGCTCCTGGATCAGCGTCAGTTCCGGGAGGATCTGTTCTACCGGTTGAACGTCTGCCGCGTGGAGCTCCCCCCGCTCAAGGATCGTCGCGGGGATCTGCCGCCCATGGTCCGGCACGTGCTTCGACGCCTCGCGGCCGCGAGGCAGGGGCGTCCCCCGGAGATCTCGGCGGAGGCCATGGAGGTGCTCCTCCGCTACCACTACCCCGGAAACGTGCGCGAGCTGGAGAACATCCTGGAGTACGCGCTGCTCACCTGCCGGGGCGGGGAGATTCGACCGGAGCACATCCAGAGCTACGTGCACAGCCGAACGGACTGGATCGAGCAGTGCCCGCCGCCCCGGTCGGCCCCCGAGGAGAGGGGCTCTGATCACGGAGAACGTGCGCGCATCCTGAAGGCGCTGGAGCGAAACCAGTGGCGGAAGAAGGAGACCGCGCAGGCCCTGGGGATCGAGCGGACCACGCTGTGGCGAAAGATGAAGAAGTACGGGCTGAGCTCCTGAGCGGCCGACTCAGAAGCAGCTCGGCGCGAACCGGCGTCGCCTGGCCTCCCGGGCGTCCGAGATGACGGGATCGTATTTTCGCTTTCTCCGGATGCGCTCCGCGAGAATCCGTTCGCCGGCCCAGACGAGCCTCACCTCGTGGTGCGGGGTCGCGAGCGGCGGTTGATGGATGGGGAGGCGGTGGGCGAAGAACCGGAGCATCCTGGATCGAGACCACCTCGCCGGGCAGTAGGCGAGGGGATCGCACTCGAACCGTCCCCGTTCCAGGAATTCCTCCACGACCACGTGCCGCGGGGGGGAGGCCAGCGCCTTTCCGAGCCGGTGCTCGATGATGCGGGCCGTCACGGGGTCGACGGCCTCGAGGGCCACGTGGGTGGGGAAGAGGCGCCCGGAAGGGGATTCTCCGAAGTTGCGCCGCACGGCGACCAGGTCCTTGAGGATCCGCCGGGCATCCCAGAAATCCAGGTCCGTGTAGATGTGGTACCCGAAGCCCCCTCGTCTCGGGTGGCCGTAGACGATGCGTGCCACGATGATCCCTCCCGTTCCGCCGTCGGGTCCGCCGCCGTTGATGCGTCCGGTCATGAAGGGTTCGGACCCGGTGCGGCCTGCCTGCGGCGCTTCCGGGCCAGTTCGCGCTTGTTCGCCACCTGATCGGACTCGTCGACGATCTCCCGCCCGATGAGCTCCTCCAGGATATCCTCCAGCGTGACGACCCCGGCAAGCCCCCCGTACTCGTCCAGCACGACGAACAGGTGCTCTCTCCGGTCCAGGAACTCCCTGAGCATTCGGTCCAGCCCGGAGGTTTCGGCGACGAAGTGTACGGGCTGCATCAACTCCGAAAGGCGGGTCTCCTGCCGTCCCCGGGAAAGGGCCACGAACATCTCTTTGACCAGCACCAGACCCACGACGTCCTCGGGGTTGTCGTCGTACACGGGATACCGGCTGTGCTCCCATTTGTCGTATACCCGGGTGACCTCACCCAGGCTCGAATGCTCGCTGAAGGAAACCACCACGGTCCGCGGGGTCATCACGTCCTTCACGCGCTTCTTCTTGAGGCTCAGGATGGCCTCGATGGCCTGCCTCTGATCGTTCCCGATCTCCCCCTCGTGAAAGCAGAGCCGGGCCAGGTGACCCAGCTCCGCCGAGGTGATGGGGCTTTCCCTCCTCCCGGAGGCGATGAGCCGGGTGATGGCGGCGCTCATCCACACCAGCGGGGCCATCACCCAAACCAGCGCCCGAAGCGGAAAGGCGACGAAGGAGATCATGGGGCCGGCATGGACGACGCCCACCGTCTTGGGAACGATTTCCGACAGCACGAGAATGGCTGCGGTGAAGACGGCGGAGAAGTGGGGAAGCCAGTGGTGCCCGAAAACCCCGGCCGCTGCAGAGCCTGCAAAGGCCGCACCGACCGTGTGGGCGATGGTGTTGAGGGTCAAAATCGCGGCGATGGGCCGATCCACGTCGGTTCGAAGCTTCTTGAAGATCCGTCCGGCGGGGTGGCCCTCGCTGGCCATGGCCTCGATCTGCCCCGGGGTTGCGGAGTAGAGCACGGCTTCGAACAGGGAGCAGACGGCTGAGATGCCGACCGCGAAGGCGACCGCAAGCAGCAGCTCACTCATGGTCCGGGCGTACCTCCTGCATGTGGATTCACGCCCTCGAAACGCCCCGGGCCTGCGGGGGAGGGCGGGCAAAGAATACCAGATCGGGACCCAAACTCAAAGGGGGTTCAGGTGTTGCAATTTGTTGCATCTAATGTTGCGCAACCTTGAAACGGGAAAACATGTCAGTAAATACATATAGTTCATTTTGAAAATCAACGAAATGTTGAACCTGTCTGCAACGTCCACCCCATGGACGGATCGGAGGGTGGGAAAAGCCGGTCAGGGTCAACCCCTTGATTTTCAGCCCAGATTCTCTGTCCCGGGATCCATGGCACGCTTTCTGCTGTTCATGAACCAGGATGAACGGCCTGAAGCATGATGGAGTCGCAAGAAGCCCCCTATCTTGAGATCTGCCCTGGAGATATCCATAGGTTATGGCGTTTCCAGCGGCGGGTGAGCGGTTTTTTGCGAACCCGTCAAACGCGCGTTTCGGTGGGCAACCCCGGGAGGGGGCCCATGGCCGAACCGGAGAACGAGGACCATGCGCCCTTCCGCCCCTGGAAAGAAGGTCCTGGTGGTCGACGACGAGCCGGATGAGAGGATTTTCCTCTGCAGGCTCCTGGAGCTGGGCGGCTATGAGTCGATGCTGGCCTCCGACGCCACCGAAGGGCTCGACATGGCGGTGCGGGAGCGGCCGGACTTGATTTTGCTGGCCGTCATGTTCGACCACCACGGCAATCTCCTGTTGTTCGACGATCTCAAGCTGGATACCACCCTCAAGCAGATCCCCGTGGTCCTTCTCTCCTCCATCGACAAGAAGACCCTGTTTCAGCTCAGGGCCCTCCCCGGTGCACCCAGAGGGGGCTTTCTCCTGAGACCCGAGGGCTTCCTGGGCAAGCCACCGGAAGCGGACGAGCTCCTGGGTCTTCTGAATACGCTGACCCAATCCAGGCCCCCGGATTTCCCGGCCGGCCCTTGAGGCGGAAGCCATGGAGACGAGAATCGGGTTTTACATCTGCCACTGCGGCATCAACATCGCCGGCAAGGTGGACGTGGAGGCCGTGGCGGCCTACATTCGAACCCTTCCCGGCGTGACGGTCTCCCGGGACTACAAGTTCATGTGCTCGGACCCCGGCCAGGAGATGATCGTCGACGACATCCGAGAGCACGGACTGAACCGGGTGGTGGTGGCTTCCTGCTCTCCCCGGCTTCACGGCAAGACCTTCATGGGCGCCTGCCAGCGCGCCGGCCTCAATCCGTACTACTTCCAGATGGCCTCGGTCCGGGAGCAGGTCTCCTGGGTGACCGAGGATCCGGAGCGCGCCACGGACAAGGCCAAGAGCCTGGCCCGGGCGGCGGTGAACCGGGTCCGGCTCCACGAAAGCCTCTTCGCGCGTCACGCCCGGGTCCACCCCGACGTGATGGTCGTGGGGGGCGGCATCGCGGGGATCCAGGCCGCCCTGGACATCGGGTCGGCGGGAAGAAAGGTGTACCTCGTGGAGCGGGATCCGACCATCGGCGGGCACATGCTCCAGTTCGACAAGACTTTTCCCACGCTCGACTGCGCCGCCTGCATCGGCACCCCCAAGATGGTGGAGGTCGCGCAGAACCCCCACGTGGAGCTCCTCTCCTACAGCGAGGTCAAGGAGGTCAACGGCTACATCGGCAACTACACGGTCACGGTCCGGAAAAAGCCCCGCTACGTCGTCGAAGGGGTGTGCACGGGTTGCGGCGAGTGCGCCAAGGTCTGTCCGGTGACCGTCCCCAGCGAGTGGGACGAGGGGCTCGCGGAGCGGGCGGCCGTGTACCGTTCGTTCCCCCAGGCCGTCCCCATCACCTACGTCATCGACAAGCGGGATCGCGCGCCCTGCAACACGGCCTGTCCGGCCGGCATCAACGTGCAGGGCTACGTGCAGCTGGTCAGGCAGGGGAAGCACGACGAGGCCGTGCGCCTGATCCGGGAACGCCTGCCGCTTCCGGGCGTCCTGGGAAGGGTCTGCCCGGCCTTCTGCGAGGATCGGTGCCGGCGGGCGGAGCTGGACGCATCCGTGGCCATCCGACAGCTCAAACGCGTCGCCGCGGATCTGGCCGGCCCCGCGGCTTGGGGAGCGCCGCCGATCGAGGAACGGGAGGAGCGGGTGGCCGTCATCGGATCCGGGCCGGCCGGGCTCAGCGCGGCCTATTTCCTCCGATTGGACGGCTTCCAGGTGACCCTGTTCGAGGCCCTGGAGAAGCTGGGCGGCATGCTCCGTGCGGGCATTCCGGACTTTCGCCTGCCGCCGGAGATCCTGGACCGGGAGATCGGGCAGATCCTGGCGCTGGGGGTGGAGGTGCGAACCGGTGCGGTCTTGGGCAGGGACTTCCGGCTGGACTCCCTGAAGGAGCAGGGGTTCGGAGCCGTCTTCCTGGGGATCGGAGCCCACAAGGACCTGTCCCTCGGCGTGGAGGGGGAGGAGAGCGACGGCGTGCTCCGGGCCGTGGAGTTCCTGCGGCGGGCCAACCTCGGGGAGAGGGTGGACGTGGGCCGGCGGGTGGCCGTGGTGGGGGGCGGCAACGTGGCCGTGGACGCGGCGCGTGTCGCTCGGCGGCTGGGCGCGGAGGAGGTCTCCATCGTGTACCGCCGGTCCGAGGCGGAGATGCCCGCCTATCCCGAGGAGATCCAGGGGGCCGGGGAGGAGGGAATCCGGATCGCCTACCTGAAGGCCCCGGTGCGGGTGGTGCTGGAGAGCGGCCGCGCCTCGGGGCTGGAGTGCATCGACACCCGGCTCGGACCGCCCGACAAGGGTGGTCGGAGCCGGCCCGAGCCGGTGGAAGGATCCGAGCACGTGCTCCCCGTGGACACGGTCATCACGGCCATCGGACAGCGGGTGGACGATACCTGGTCCCGTGAGGCGGGGCTTTCGTGGAGCCGGCAGGGGACCGTCGAGGCGCATCCCCGCACCTTGCAGACTTCCCTCCCCCACGTGTTCGCGGCCGGGGACGCGGTGAGCGGACCGGCCAGCGTGGTGGAGGCCGTGGGGGCGGGCCGGAGGGCCGCCCGGGGCATCCGCCGCTTTCTCGACGGAGAGGACCTGGCGCACGAGCCCGTGGAGGCCGAGAAGACCGCCTGGGGCAAGGACTGGAACCCGGTCCCCGATGACCTGGAACGGCTGGGGCGGGCCGAAGCGTCCCATCGCGACGCGCAGGATCGGGTTCGGGGCTTCGCGGAGGTGGAGGACGCCCTCGACGGAGAGCAGGCGCAGGCCGAGGCGGCGCGCTGCCTCAACTGTGGGGTCTGCTCCGAGTGCATGGAGTGCGTAAAGGTGTGCGAGGCGCACGCCATCGATCACGGCATGCAGGCCGAGGAGGTCGAGCTTCAGGTGGGCAGCATCATCCTGGCGACGGGCTACGATCTCCTGGACCCCACGCCCATGAAACCCTTCGGGTACGGGAAGTATCCCAACGTCTTCACCAGTCTCGAGTTCGAGCGCATGAACAACGCCACCGGACCCACCGGCGGGCGGATCCTCATGCGGGACGAGGACGGCGGGTTTTCGAGCCCGCCGGAAAGCGTGGCCATCGTCCACTGCGTGGGAAGCCGGGACGACCGCTATCACAGCTACTGCTCGCGCGTCTGCTGCATGTACGCCCTCAAGTACGGGCACCTGGTGCACGACAAGGTGGGGCCCGGGACCGCGATCTATGACTTCTACATCGACATGCGCTGCTTCGGAAAGGGGTACGAGGAGTTCTATCGCCGGTGCCAGGAGGAGGGCATCCAGTTCATCCGGGGCAAGCCCGCCGAGATCCTGGAGGAGGGCGGGAAGCTGGTCCTGGTCGGGGAGGATACCCTGATCGGACGCCGCTACCGCGTGCCCGTGGACATGGTGGTGCTCTGCGCCGCGATGCAGGCGAGATCCGATGCGGGTGAGATGGGCCGGATCTTCGGGATCAGCCAGGGACAGGACGGGTTCTACCTGGAGGAGCATCCCAAGCTGGCGCCTCTTTCCACGGCCTCGGACGGGATCTTCCTGGCCGGGACCTGCCAGGCGCCCCGGGACGTGCCGGACACCGTGGCCCAGGCCTCGGGTGCGGCCGCCAAGTCCCTGGCCCTGGCCTCCCTGGGGGAGGTCGAGATCGAGCCCACCACGAGCTGGATCGATCCGGATATCTGCGCCGGATGCCAGGTCTGCATCGATCTCTGCCCTTACGGGGCCATCGAGTTCGACCCCCAGCGGCATGTCTCCGTGGTCAACGAGGCCCTGTGCAAGGGCTGCGGGAGCTGCGCGGGGTTCTGCCCGAGCGGAGCGGCCCGATGCGCCTCCTTCAAGAGCCGGCAGCTGTTCGCGGAGCTGGACGGCATCTTCGACGCCATTCATCAGGTGGGGAGGTAATGCAGCCCTTAACCTTGAGATCTGCCCAGGGAATATCAATAGGTTATGGCGTTTCCAGCGGCGGGTGAGCAGGTTTTTGCGAATCCGTCAAACACGAGGAACGGGGAGAGCCATGAGCAACGACGATTTCGAGCCCACCATCATCGCGTTCGTCTGCAACTGGTGCACGTACACGGCTGCGGACCTGGCCGGCACCTCCAGGCTGATCTACCCGATCAACGTGCGCCTGGTCCGGGTCATGTGCACGGGCATGGTGGATCCCAAGTACGTGATCAAGGCGTTCCTGGAAGGCGCGGACGCCGTGCTCATCAGCGGGTGCCACCCGGGCGACTGCCACTACATCAACGGGAACTTCAAGGCCCGGCGGCGGGTCAAGCTGCTCAAGGAGATCCTGCCGCAGTTCGGCATCGAGCCGGAGCGTCTCAAGCTCACCTGGATCGGGGCGAGCGACGGCCTGGAGTTCGCCCACACGGTGGACGGCCTGGTCGCTTCGATCAGGGAGATCGGCCCGACCGAGGTCCGGCAAACCATGGTCCTCTAAACCGAGAGGTCAGCATGTCCCAGGGATTCAAGATCGAGGTCAAGGAAGGCGATGCCGGAGGCGCACTGCGGGATTTTCTGGGAGCGATTCTCGAGCGGGAGGAGATCCGCGCCGTCCTGACGCCCTTGCGGCTGCCGTACAAGGCAAACGTGATGCCCACGCTGGTGGCCGACGGGGAGCGGCTCAGCGAGGCGGACCCTCTTTCCCCCGCCTACCCCCTGAGCGGGGCCCGGCTCCTGAGCCGACTGACCCGCGAGGAGGCGGGCGGCCGGATCGCCGCGGTTCTCCGCCCGTGCGAGATTCGGGCCTTCATAGAGCTCGTCAAGCTCAAGCAGGCCTCCCGTGAGGGCCTGGTTCTCATCGGTCTGGACTGTGCCGGGGCCTTCTCGAACGACGTGTTCGCCCGGGCCGCGGCCGAAGACGAATCGGGGGACCTGACCCGGCGTTTTCTTCGAGCCGCCTTTGCCGGGGAAGAGAACCCGGCGGGGTACGAGCTCGCCGGGGCATGCCGCGCCTGCGAGCACCCCACGCCGGACGGCGCCGATGTGGCGGTCGGGCTCCACGGCGGGGACCCGGAGCGGGAGATCCGGGTCGAGGCCCGGACCGACGCCGGAAAGGCCTTGCTGGCCGACCTGGGGCTTCCGGAGTCCGCGGAACCGGAAGGTCGATCCAGGGCCGTGAAGGAGAGGGTCGAGAGGGCGGTCCAGCGGCGGGAGGAGATGTTCGACCGGACCCGGCAGGCCACCGACAGCGTGAAAAAGCTCACGTCCTACCTCGCCTCCTGCGTAAACTGCTTCAACTGCCGCGTGGCCTGCCCGGTCTGCTACTGCCGGGAGTGCGTCTTCGGGACGGACGTCTTTGAGCACGAACCCCGGCAGTACTTGAACTGGGCCGACCGGAAGGGGGCCGTGAAAATGCCTACGGACACGGTGTTCTACCATCTCACGCGCATGGCCCACATGGCGGCCTCCTGCGTGGGCTGCGGCCAGTGCTCGAACGCCTGCCCGAACGACATCCCGGTCATGGAGCTGTTTCGCACCGTGGCCCACCGGGTGCAGCAGGGCTTCGACTACGAGCCCGGCCGCAGTGTGGAGGAACCCCTTCCCCTTGCGGTGTTCCGCGAGAACGAGTTGGCCGAGGTGGTGGGACGATGAGACGAAAGATCGGCAAGGCGCTCGTGGTGGGCGCGGGGATCGCCGGCATTCGATCCGCCCTGGATCTGGCCGAAACCGGTTACGGCGTGACACTGATCGACCGCGCGCCCCACATCGGCGGCATCCTGTCGCAGCTCGACCGCCAGTTCCCGACGGACGCCTGCGGCATGTGCCGGATGCTTCCCATGGTGGAGCGGGACGCCGGCGGCCAGTACTGCCTGCGCAAGGGCCTGTTTCACGAAAACATCGACCTGAGGCTGGGAACCGAGCTGAAGGGCCTGGAGGGGGAGCCCGGAAGGTTCGAGGCCGTGCTGAGCACGCGCAGGGCCCGAATCGATCCGGACCGATGCCAGGGCTGCGGCGCGTGCGCCGAGGCCTGCCCCGTGGAGCTGCCCGATCCTTTCAACGAGGGCCTATCCAGGAGGAAGGCCGTCTATCTTCCCGTGCCCCACGCGGTGCCGAACCCGTTCGTCATCGATGCGGAGGCCTGCACCCTCTGCGGCGCCTGCGAGCAGGTCTGCCCCACCAACGCGATCACCCTCGGGGATCCCGGCCGGAAGGAGTTCCGCGTCCTCGTCGTGGACGACGAGCGGATCGTCCGGGACTCTCTCAAGGACTGGCTCGAGGACGTGGGGTTCGGGGTGGACACGGCGGGCTCGGGTCAAGAGGCCCTGGACCGGCTGGAGCAGGATTCCTTCGACCTCCTGCTGGTGGACATCAAGATGCCCGGCATGGACGGTGTGGAGGTCCTGCGCCGCGCGCTCGAGAGCCGTGCCGATCTCACCGTGATCATGATCACGGCTTACGCCACGGTGGACACCGCGGTGGAGGCCATGAAGATCGGCGCCCTGGACTACCTGACCAAGCCGTTCGACCCGGAAAAGCTGGTCCCCATGGTGGAAAGCGTGTACCAGGACCGCCGCGGCCCCGGCAGGGAAACCCTGGAGGTGGGGGCGGTGGTGCTCGCCTGCGGCATGTCCACCCTGGACCTGACCGAAGGGTTCGGCTGGACCGGCTACCGGGAGATGGCCGACGTGGTGACCGGCCTCGAGCTCGAAAGGATCCTGAGCGGCACCGGTCCCACTGGAGGGTGCCTGACAAGGCCCTCCGACGGAGGGCCCGTAAAGCGGATCGCCTGGCTCCAGTGCGTGGGATCCCGAGACCGCCAAGCCGATGCCGGTTTCTGCTCCTCCATCTGCTGCATGATCTCCCTCAAGGAGGCGCGCCTGGTCCAGAAGCGCACCGGCGGCGAGGTGGAGACCCACATCTTCTACATGGACCTTCGCACTCCGGGGAAACGATTCCAGCGTTACGGTGAGGAGGCGGAAGCCGAGGGCGTGCAGCTGCATCGGGTACGCGTCCACTCGGTGGTGCCGGAGGAGAAGACCGGGCGCCCGAAGATCCAGTACGTCTCGGAGGAGGGTGCCCTGCGGGAGGAGACCTTCGACCTGGTGGTGCTTGCGGTGGGAGCCCGGCCCCCGGTCGGCACGGCCGAGCTGGCAGGCATGCTCGAGCTGGATCGCAATCCGTGGGGGTTCGTAAAGCCCAAGGGGTTTCACCCGGCCTTGTCCAGCCGCGAGGGCGTGCTCCTGAGCGGCGCCTTTGCGTCCCCTTGCGACATCGCCGACTCGGTCCTGCTGGCCGGCGGGGCCGCCCTGGAGGCCTCCCGCATCCTTCACGCCGCGGGGGGAGGCCTGGCGCCGGAAGATTCGGAGGAGAGCCCCTACCGGGATGTTTCGCGGGAGCGGTCCAGGACCCTGATCGCACTCTGCCGATGCGCCAGGGAGACCGTTCCCGACCTCGACCTCGAAGGTTTGGCCCGCGACCTGGAGGCCGATCCCGGCGTCGAGCAAGTGGAGATCGTCGAGAACCTGTGCACGGCCGCCGGCTGGGACGCCCTGGTGGAATCGGCCCGGAAGATACGACCCAACCGCGTCCTCCTGGGGGCGTGCCTTCCCTATGTGTACAACCGAAGGCTCGGCGAGCTGGGCGGGCGGATCGGTCTGGCCCCGGCCTACATGGACGTGGTGGATCTCCGGACCCCCTTCTTCTCCGTAAGGGAGCCCGAGGCGGCACGCCGCCTGGCGGGCTCGGAGATCCGCATGGCGCTGGCCCGGATCCGGCGGCCCGGTCCGCCGGCCCGGGCGGCCCGGCCCGTGGAGCGCAGGGCCCTCGTGGTGGGGGCTGGAATCGCGGGTCTCTATGCGGCGCTGGCCATCGCCGACCACGGTTACCCCGTGGAGATCGTGGAGCGCGAAACCGCACCGGGCGGAAACCTGACCTGGCTGCCCCGCACGCTCGAAGGCCGGGAGCCGGCCGGGCTCCTCGAGGGCATCCTGGCCGACGTGGAGAAGCACCCTCGGATTCAACTCCACACCTCGACGGAGGTGGTGGACTCCTCCGGGCGCGCGGGGCGGTTCCGGACCGTCCTTCGGAACGCCGAGGGGGTTCGCCGGACCGTGGACCACGGCGTGACCATCCTGGCCACGGGAGGGCGGGAAGCGGAGCCCGAGGGGTTCGGCCGGGGGGAGGACGAGAAGGTCCTCACCCAGAGGGAGCTGGAGAAGGCCCTGGCCGGGGGAGACCTGGACCCGGCCGGACTGGAGTCCGTGGTAATGATCCAGTGCGCGGGAACCCGGAGCGGTTCCCGGAACTACTGCAGCCGGGTCTGCTGCCCCGCGGCCGTCCGGCAGGCGCTTCTCCTCAAGGAGAGGAACCCGGAGGTTTCGGTCTGGATTCTTTACCGCGACATGATGACGCCCGGGTTCCTGGAGGCCGACTACGAACGGGCCAGGGAGGCCGGGGTGCACTTCATCCAGTACACGACCGAGAGGAGACCGGTGGTGGAGCCGGGGGAGAAAAAGGCGGCGGTCACGGCTCGGGAGCCGGTGCTCGGCCGGGATGTTCGGATCCCGGCCGATCTCGTGGTCCTGGCGGGCGGCGTGACGCCCGACCTGCCTGCAGAGCTCGCGGGCGCCTTCGGTGCCGGACTGGACGAGGACGGATTTTTCCAGGAGGCCGACGGAAAGTGGCGCCCGGTGGATGCCATGCGCGAGGGGGTGTTCGCCTGCGGCCTGGCCGGTTCCCCCCGGACCGTGGCCGAGTCCCTGGCGTCGGCCGGGGCCGCCGCGGAGCGGGCCCTCCGAATTCTCACGAGGGAAGCCGTTCCCGTAGACCTCCGGGTGGCCCGCATTCGCCACGCTCTCTGCTCGCGCTGCGAGCAGTGCCTGGACGCCTGCCCTTACGGGGCTCGGTACGTGGACCCCGAAAAGGGCCTCGTGGTCGTGGACGAGACGGCGTGCCAGGGCTGCGGCAGCTGTGCGGCCGTCTGTCCGAACAGCGCCACCGTTCTCGAGGGGCTGGACGACCCCCGTATGCTCGAGTCCATCGACGCGGCCCTGGAGACGGGGTGGAGGGAACCGAGGCTTTCGGAGGAACGGCTGGACAGCGGACGCTGATCATGCCGTGAGGAGGCGTCATGAAGGAGATCCAGAGGAAGGACCCACCCGCTTCGAGCGATGCGGAGCAGGCGGACATCCTGGCCGCGGTGAGGAAACTGATTCAGCCCTGCATCCAGTGCGGGACGTGCACGGGCTCGTGTCCCAACGCGTTCGCCATGGACCTCACGCCCCGCGTGCTTTGGCGGCTGGTGCTGCGGGGGGAGGTGGACGAGATCTTCCACAGCCGGACCTTCACCCTGTGCTCCTCCTGCTACGCCTGCACGTTGCGGTGTCCGCGTCAGCTCCAGGTGACCGAAGCCATGGCCGGGCTCAAGCAGGAGGCCGCGAGGCGCCGGCCCGAGCTGCATCGCCCCAGCACGGCGTTCAGCAGGACCTTCATGGACAGCGTCCGCCGGCACGGCCGGGTCAACGAGATGGAGTTCATGTTTTTCTACTTCGCCGCCCGGAAGAACCCGCTCCTTCCCTTTCGATTCTCCCCCATGGGCATGAGGCTGATGCGAAGGGGCAAGGTGAAGATGTCCCTGCCCGGCTCGGGCGGAAACGACGTTCTGGATTCCCTGTTTCGAACCGTGGAGCGACTGGAGAGCACCCCATGAGGTACTTCTACTACCCGGGATGCTCCCTGGAGGGAACCGCCAGGGAGTACGACCTGAGCACCCGTGCGTTTCTCCGCGCGGCCGGGGTGGACCTGGTGGATCTGCCCGACTGGACCTGCTGCGGGGCCACCGCGGCCCAGGGGATGAGCCGGCTGCTCGCGCTGGCGCTCCCGGCCCGGAATCTGGCCCTGGCCGAGAGGACCGGCGAGAACCTGGACATCCTGGTCCCCTGCAGCGCCTGCTACCTGAACCTGAGAAGGGCCGAGGAGAGGATCCGCTCGGGCGGGGAGGCGAAGCGCGAGATCAACGCGGCCCTGTCCGAGACCGGGCTCCAGTGCAGCGGGGAGGTCCGCGTGCGCCACCTCCTCGACGTCCTCTCCCGGGACCTGGATGCGGCATCGCTGGCCGAGCGCGTGACGCGTCCCCTCGAGGGGATGCGCATCGCCCCCTACTACGGCTGCCAGTGCCTGCGGCCGTATGCGGATTTCGACGACCCGGAGGAGCCCCGAACCATGGAACCGCTCATCCGGGCCGCCGGGGCTGAGGTGTTCCCCTGGACCGCCGGGGCCCGCTGCTGCGGGGCTTCCCACATGACCACCAAGCCGGAGATCGGGATCGAGCTCGTGGCGGGTCTCCTCGACGCGGCGCGGGGGGCGGATGCGATCGTGACCGTGTGCCCCATGTGCCAGATGAACCTCGAGGCCTATCAGCGCAAGGCCTCGCGCGCCCGGGGGGCCGACCTGAGTGCGACCGTTCTCTATCTTCCCCAGCTCCTCGGCCTGGCGCTGGGCCTTTCGAGAGACGAGGTCCGCCTCGATCTCAACCTCGCCGTCGGAGAAGCGTTCAAGAAGACGGCCGCCTGACTCTTTCACCTGGAAAGGACCGCCGGTGTTCTCCTGGATCAAGAGCCTTCGGCAGAGGCTGGTGACCAAGCTGATCCTGACCGTGGGGTTGACCCTGCTGGTCAGCATCTCGGCGTGGTCGTACGCCATCATCCGATACCAGGAGGACCAGACCATGAAGAACCTCTCCCTGGAGGCGGACCGGCTGAGCACCACCATCAAGCTGGGGACCCACTACGCCATGATGCTGAACTCCAGGGAGGACATCGCCGAGACCATCAAGAACATCAGCCGACAGCCGGAGATCAAGGCGATCCGGATCTACAACAAGTCGGGCCAGATCACTTACTCGGACGATCCGGAAGAGATCGGCCGGATCACGAACATCAAGGACGAGGCCTGCTACGTGTGCCATCGCAGCGACCCGCCGCTGGTCAAGCTGGACCTGTCCGAAAGGACCAGGATCTACAGGGACGAGAACGACACCCGCCTCCTCGGCATCCTGAGCGCCATCTACAACGAGCCCGGGTGCTCCACGGAGTGCCACGTCCACCCCGAGGGGAAGGAGGTGCTGGGGGCTCTGGACGTGGTGCTCACACTGGCCCCCGCGGAGAAGAAGATCACCGCCTACAAGCAGTGGGCTACGGCCATGACCGTGCTTGTCCTTCTGGTTACGGCCGTGGCGGTGCTCCTGTTCATCATGCACTTCGTCAATCTTCCCGTGAGCCGCATGATTGCGGCCACCCGGCGGATCGCGAGGGGGGAGAGCGATGTGGGCGTGGAGCTCCGCCAGGAGGACGAGATGGGGCAGCTGGCGGATGCCATCACCTACATGGGAGGTGAGATCGAGCGGAAACAGGCGGCCCTGACCAAGCAGCGCAAGGAGTATCAGCGGTTGTTCGAGCTCGTCCCCTGCATCATCACGGTGCAGGACAGAAACTACAGGCTCATCAACTACAACCGGGAGTTCGCCGAGAAGTTCGCCCCGACCCCCATGGACACCTGCTACCACGCCTACAAGGGCCGAACGACCAAGTGCGAGCCTTGCCCCGTGGAGAGGACCTTCGAGGACGGCGAGGTGCACCAGAGCGAGGAGTCCGGACGGAATTGGGACGGCACCATGAGCCACTGGATCGTGATCGCTTCCCCGGTCTGGAACGAGAAGGGCGAGATCCAGTCGGCCATGGAGATCAGTCTGGACATCACGGAACGGAGGCTTCTGGAGCAGGAGCTGATAAAGTCCGAGCAGAAGTATCACGCCATCTTCAACAACATTCCCAACGCCGTCTTCGTCCTGGATCCGGACACCCTGGACGTCCTGGACTGCAACGACAGCGTGACCCATGTGTACGGCTACGAGAAAGGCGAGATCCTGAACCGGTCATTCCTGGAGCTTCACGAGGGGGAGGAGCATGAGCAGTTCGAAAGGATGCTCGGGGCTTACAATGTCCTCAACCGGGTGAGGCACAAGCACAAGGCGGGACGGAGGATCTACGTGAACATCCGCGTCTCCCCCTCCGAGTACAACGGTCAGAATGTGCTCCTGGTCACCACGAGCGACATCACCAAGAGGCTGGAGACCGAGGAGCAGCTGGCCCAGGCGAGCAAGCTGGCCACCCTGGGAGAGATGGCCACGGGCGTGGCCCACGAGCTCAACCAGCCGCTTTCCGTGATCAAGACCGTATCGAGCTTCTTCATGAAAAAGCTCCATGCAGGACAGGAAATACCGGCCGAGACCCTCTACCCGATGCTCGGCAAGGTGGACACCAACGTGGACCGGGCCACCAAGATCATCACCCACATGCGCCTTTTCGCCCGCAAGTCCGAGGTGCAGCTGGTCCGTGTGCGTGTCGAGGAGGTGCTGGATCGGGCCTTCGACATTTTCACCCAGCAGCTCAGGGCACGGGGGATCGAGGTGGTCCGGGAGTTCAGTGGGAGACTTCCCCCCATCATGGCGGATCCGGACCGTCTCGAGCAGGTCTTCATCAATCTCCTGATCAACGCGCGGGACGCCATTGAAGAGCGGTGGGAGGGCGCCGAGTGCGAGCCCGGGGACAAGCGGATCACCGTGAGGACGAGGGCCGAGGCCGACGCCGTGGTCGTGGAGATTCAGGACACGGGATCGGGGATCGATGAGGCCCACAAGGAAAAGATATTCGACCCTTTCTTTACCACCAAGGAGGTGGGCAAAGGGACCGGGCTGGGGCTGTCCATCAGCTACGGGATCGTCAAGGACTGCGAGGGAGAGATCTGCGTGGTCCAGACCGAGGGTCCGGGCGCGTGCTTCACCGTCCGGTTCCCCGTGAAGGATGAGGAGAATGAATCAACAGACCGTCCTCCTGGTGGATGACGAGGAAGACATCCGCCTCGTGCTGGGAATCGCCCTCGCCGACATGGGATACAACGTCATCTCGGCCGAAAACGGCAAGGAGGGGCTTCGCCTGTTTCGCGAGAAGCACCCGCCCATCGTGATCACCGACATCAAGATGCCCGACATCGACGGGGTGGACCTGCTCAGGATGATCAAGGGGGAGGATCCCGACACGGAGGTCGTCATGATCACCGGGCACGGGGACATGGACGTGGCCATTCAGAGCTTTCAGCAGGAGGCCACGGACTTCATCACCAAGCCCATCAACGTGGAGAACCTGGAGAGCTCGCTTCACCGGGTGCAGGAGCGGATCCTCGCCCGGGAGAAGCTGCGGGAGTACACCCACTCGCTGGAGAGCATGGTTCACCGGAAGTCGGAGGAGCTGGCCAGCCTGGAAAAGGCCCACCAGGGAGGGGACGGTGGGTTTCCGGCGGGGGACGTCGTCCGGCGTTTCCAACGGCTCTTCGACGACCTTCCCTGCCACGTGGTGGTGATGGACGAGGAGCTGGCGCTCACCACCGTCAATCGAAAGTTCCGCCGGGACTTCGGTGACCGCGAGGGAGAGTTGTGCTATGATGTGCTGAAAAACGCAACATCCCCTTGCACGGACTGCGTGGTTCAGGCGACCTTCACCACGGGAGAGAGCCAGGAGGGAGAGGAGGAGATCACCACGCCGGACGGGGTGGCGCACCAGGTCCTGGTGTGGACGTCGCCGGTGCGCACGGCCGGGGATGCCCCGACCCACGTGCTCACGCTCTACACCGACATGGCCCAGCTCCAGAAGGTCCAGGACCACCTGAGCTCGCTGGGGCTCATGGTGGGATCCATCTCCCACAGCATCAAGGGGATGCTCACAGGCCTGGACGGGGGCATGTACATGCTCGATTCGGGTCTGCGGAAGCAAGACGACGCCCAGGTCCACGAAGGTCTTTCCGTGGTCAAGGAGATGGTGGGGCGAATCCGGAACATGGTGCTGGACGTCCTGCTCTTCTCCAAGGAGCGGGACCTCAAGAAGGAAGAGTCGGAGGTGGTAGCGTTCGCTGCGGAGGCGGCCAAGGGGATTCGTCCCCTGGTGGAGGAGCATGGCATTGCCTTCAGCCTGGAGTGCCCCGAGGATGCGGGCGTGTTCGAGGTGGACGCGGGGCTTCTCCGCACGGCTTTCGTGAACGTGCTCGAGAACGCGGTGGACGCGTGTCTCGAGGACAAGGGGAAGGAGGACCACCGGGTTGCGTTTCGTGTTCGCGGGGAGGAGGACGAAGTCGTCTTCGAGGTGGAGGACGACGGCGTGGGCATGGACGAAGAGACCCGAAAGAAGGTGGCCACCCTGTTCTTCTCTTCGAAGGACCGCAAGGGAACCGGTCTGGGGCTCTACATCACGGAGCGGACCGTGAGGCAGCACGGCGGCGACATCGCCGTGGACTCCGAACCGGGCCGGGGGACGGTGTTCACCATTCGGATTCCACGGAAGGCCGATACGGGCAGTCAGGTCTCTCCCGGCGCCGTCGGCGGTCGGGGGGAGGAACCCTGAACCGGAGCAAAAAGGAGGTGCGCTATGGCCAAGAGGATCCTGGTCGTCGATGACGAGCAGGCGGTCGTGCGGTACATGACCACCCTGTTCGAGGATCACGGCTACGAGGTGATCGCGGCGACGGACGGGGCGGAGGCCCTCAAGGTCCTGGACGATAACGTGCCGGATCTCATCACGTTGGACCTCCAGATGGACAAGGTCTGGGGACCGCAGTTCTACCGCAAGATGAGCAAGAACCCGGCCCTCGAGGATGTCCCCGTCATTGTCGTGAGCGGTCTCGCCCGGCCCGAGCTGGCCATCAAGAAGGCTGCGGCCGTGGTCGGGAAACCCTTCGACCCGGACGAGCTCGTCCGGATCGTTCGAGAACAGATCGGCGAGTAAGCACGGCCGCGTCAGGTGCCCCGGAACCCCCGATCATCCATGAGATCGCTTCCGGGCCGCAAGGCCGTGTTCCCGCTCCGAAGCCCACCCTCCGTCCGTCGCCGCCTCTTTCCGGGCCGGGACGTCGCCCCTGCCCGCCCGGCCGCCGTTCGAACGATCCGCGGAGGCATTGACGGGTTCGCAAAAACCCGCTCACCCGCCGCTGGACACGCTATAACCTCTTGAAATCCCAAGGGCAGATCTCGAGGCTTCGGGCTTTTTGCGACGCCATCAGGTATTCCTTCTCGGCGCGAATCTTTTTGACACTCCCGTGGTTTTCACATATAAAAATCTTCTACCTTCAAGGGCTTTCGGCCTTTCACCGGAACCCGACACCGTGGAGCGCGCCGGTGGAACCCTCGAAGCCCGACAGTCGGGAGGTGCCGTCATGTATCACGTGGCTTCCGAGGAAACGTACGAGGACGGAACGCTGATCTTCCGGGAGGATGCGCCGGGTGACTGGGTCTACGTCATCCTCTCGGGCTCGGTGGAGGTCTTCAAGAAGATCGAGGGAAAGGAGATCGTGATCGAGATCCTCCAGGAGGGGGAGATCTTCGGGGAGCTGGGTTTCCTGGGGCGCATCAAGCGGACGGCCGGTGCGCGGGCCGTCGGCCGCACCACCCTCGGGATCATCGACCGTTCCTTCCTGGACTCGGAGTTCAACAAGCTCTCCTCGGAGTTCCGTTCCATCCTGGTGGCGGTGGTCAAGCGGTTCAAGAAGATGCTGGAGCGGGCAAGGGATTTCGAAGGCCGCAGGGAACCCCGCACGCAGAAGACGCTCAGCCTGGCCTTCAGGGACCGAAACGCCTTTGTCAAGGCCTACAGCTCGAACATCGGCCCGGGAGGGCTGTTCGTTCGGACCCGCAACCCGCTTCCCAACGGCGATCGGTTCCTGCTCAAGCTCCAGCTGCCTGAGGTCCCGGATCCCCTCGAGATTCAGTGCGAGGTGGCATGGAGCAGAGCCGGCGGAGGGGAGGCGGGCGCGGGATCCGCAGGGATGGGGTTGAAGTTCCTGGGAATGACGCCGGAAGAACGGCAGACATTGAAGGCCTATTTGGGCGATACCTTGAGAACATCGCAGGGGACATGAGGAGGATCGCATGCTGGAAGAGCGGGTCGTCTATCTGAACGGGACGTTTGTTCCCTGGAGCGAGGCAAGGACCCACCTGATGTGCCACAGCTTCGGGAGGGGCTCGGCCATATTCGAGGTGCTGAGCGTACACGAGGTGGCCGGGCGGGCCTCCCTGTTCCGCTTGGACCGGCACGTGGCGAGGCTTTTTCGGACCGCCGAGCTCCTGGGCATGAACCTCCGCCAGGGGCCGGAGGAGATCCACGAGGCGTGCCTGGAGGCCGTTCGTCGAAACGGCGTGACCCGGGGGTTCGTCAAGGTGATCTGCTACCACTCGGAGATCGCCTTCGAGATCCTTCCGCCGGATGGCCCCCTGGACGTCTCCGTCTTCGTGGTGGACCCGGCCGCGGACCTGGGCGGCCTCAAGTTTCCGTTCGACCAGGGCGCCTCGGCCTGCTTCTCCCGGTGGCACAAGCTGGACCCCCGGTGCGTACCGGTCGAGGCCAAGGCGGCGGCCAACTACCTGAACGGCATGATGGCCCGGGCCGAGGCCCGCGCCCGGGGGTATGACAACGTCATCATGCTGGACACCCAGGGGTTCGTGGCCGAAGGCGGAACCGAATCGGTCTTCATGGTCGAAAACGGCGTGCTCATGACCCCCTGCGCGGGCACGGTGCTGCTGAGCATCACGCGCCGATCGCTCCTCGAGGCGGCCGATGTGATCGGGCTCCCGGCCCGCGAGGTGCGCATTCACCCCGATCGGCTCATGGAGGCGGACGAGCTTCTCTTCTCGGGGACGCCCAACAAGGTGCTTCCGGTGAGACGGATCGAGGACCGGGACATCGCAGGGACGCCCGGCCCGGTGACCCGAAAGCTGTTCGATCTCATGAACGAGATCACGTCCGGAAGGGACGAGCGGTTCCGGGAATGGCTTTTCCCGGTCTGAGAACCCGCATTTTGCCGGGCGCATCGAGCCCGACGCAGAACCCGCCGACCCGCCGCTGGAAACACGGTCATCCATTGGAGTTCCGGGGGGCGACCCCCGAGACCTCGGGCTTTTTTTGAGCCCCGTCAGGAGTCAAGCTGTATGGGCGAGCCCCACGTGCTCTACGACATTCGGGACCAGGTGGCCGTGATCACCTTGAACCGGCCGGAGGCGGGCAACGCCTTCAGTGAGGCGATGATCTCTCTTTGGAACCGGCGCCTGAGAGAGGCCCGAACGGACGACGAGGTTCGTGTCGTGGTGGTCACGGGCAAGGGAGACACCTTCTGCTCGGGCGGCGACATCCGGGACATGGCCGAGGGGAAGCTGCGGTCGTGGGACATGAAACGGTTCGTGTGGGAGGGCGTTCACAGGATCGCCCTCACCCTGGAGGACCTGGACAAGCCCGTCATCGCGGCCGTCAACGGCGCCGCCATGGGGGCGGGCCTGGACATGGCTCTCATGTGCGATCTCCGGGTCTGCTCCGACCGCGCCCGGCTGGCCGAGTCCTACATCAACCTGGGGGTGGTGCCCGGGGACGGCGGCGCCTACTTCCTTCCCCGCCTCGTGGGTTGCGCCAAGGCCCTGGAGCTCTTGCTGACGGGAGAGATCCTCACCGCGGAGCAGGCCCTGGCACTGGGGATCGCAAACCGGGTGGCGCCCCATGATCGCCTCATGGAGGAGGCCTTCGCACTGGCCCGCAAGATCGCCTCCAAGCCCCCGCTGGCGGTCCGGATGACCAAACGGGCGGTGTACCAGGGGCTCAGTCAATCGCTCCGGGCCCACCTGGACTCGATCTCCAGCCAGCTGGCCCTCTTGAGCGAGACCGAGGACCATCTCGAGGCGGCCCGTGCGTTCCTGGAAAAGCGAAAGCCGGTGTTCCGGGGGCGATAGCCTGGACCCGCCCCGAACGCGACGAATCAACCGCCGGCTTGCCCGGCCGGGCTGACGTGCGGGTTTCCCTGCCTGCGGTTTTCCTTGGACAGCTCGTGGATGACGCACTGCGGGCGGAACTTGCAGTAGTTGGAGGGGTCCGCGCACTCGACGCCGTTGTCCAGACAGTCCTGGCAGTAGCCGACGAGCATCTTCTGGCAGACGACGCGGGCCTCGCGATCGGGGTGGTACCGGCAGTTCACGGGGCTCCTTTCTCAATGGCCGGGTGAGGCCGTTCCCGCACCCAGCGCCGCTTCCTCAGGGCGAACACCAGCGCGGCCGCCAGGAAGAGCATCATGAGACCGAGATGCGCAATGTCCACGAACATGGTGGTGGCGGGGGAAAAGGTCACGTCGGGCAGGTTCTTGAGCACCCGGACCACCCCGGTCCCGGCGATCCCGCCCAGAAGCAGAACCCGGACCCACCCCGCGGCGGTGAGTGCGTATCGTTTTCGAATGGACAACACGTACTCCGCGGCCATGTACCCGAAGAGCGCCAGGATGAGGACGGCGCCCAGGTAGTGGAGGAAGTGGGTGAAGAAGAAATCGGCCGACCAGGCCAGCCCTGGAATGTCGGCGATGTAGTAGCGCTTGAAGATGGGCATCTGGCCGAAGCCCGTGAAGGCCATGCCGGCGAACAGGATCCCGAAAGACCAACGCATCCACCTTGCTGGAAGGACGTCTTCTTTGACGTTCATGACCGGTCCTCCTTTCCTTCGTTGCCCGAGTCCCGGCTGGAGGCCTTGAAGAATCGGGCCGCGGCCGCCGCGATCCCCGCCACCGGAGCGATCACCATGGCCGTGGCCAGGTTGTCCGCGTGGGCCATGGCGTCCTCCACCGGCTCGAGGTGGGGACGTCCCGGCCCCTTTTGAACGGCCCGGTCGAGCTCCTCGAACGGGACCGGAGAGACGTAGATGGTGTTGGTCCCGCCGTTCTCGTGCTCACCGTAAATGTACCCGCCGATCTCGCCGGCGATGGCATGGGCCTCTTTCAGGACGGCGTCCCTCGGACCGATCTTCTGGACCTCCTCGGGACAGCTCTCGATGCAGGCGGGAAGCTCGCCCTGCGCCACCCGGTCGAAGCAGCGGTCGCACTTGTACATGACCCCGTTTCCGGCGAAGCTGGGGAGAAGATCCAGATAGAGCCCCGTCCCGGTCTGCCGCTGGGGAATGTGCCAGGGACAGACGTCTTTGCATTTGCTTCCGCCCAGGCAGATGTCCGGGTGAATCCGCGT
The DNA here is from genome assembly GCA_964454455.1 of uncultured Desulfobacterales bacterium. Classification (GTDB taxonomy): domain Bacteria; phylum Desulfobacterota; class DSM-4660; order Desulfatiglandales; family HGW-15; genus JAIPEI01. The sequence goes on from CAYVVQ010000004.1 coordinate 41,635, forward strand.
GATGCCGTTCTCGAGCTTCCGTGCGGCGCCCCACGGGCAGAGGTCCGCGCAGGGCGGGTTCTGGCAGTGCATGCAGCGCCGGGGAATGGTGAGCGTCTTCTCCTCGCCGTTCACCGTGACCCCGGCCTCCTGGATGAACAACCAGTTGTATGGGGTCAACCGGTCCGTCACGTGCCGCCGCTCGCTCCAGTCCGAGACCTTCACCCTCGACGGGTACATTTTGGGGAACGGCTTTTCCGGTTCGGGAAATTTGGCCTCGTTGCTCCAGCTGCAGGCCTCCACGCAGGCCTCGCACCCGATGCACTTCCGGATGTCGATGAGCGTGGCCAGCTCCTTCGATGAAGCGCCCCGGACGGCGGCGGGCAGGGGAAGGCGCGAGGCGGTCAGGGCGCCGGCCGCGGCGATGCCGGCTTTGAGGAAATGTCGTCGTGATATGTCTCGAGGCATGATTCCCTCCGCAATTCGTGGGGTCGTTGACAAATCAGAGCCGCCCCGGCGCAAAAGGTTTCAGACGGCGGCGGGCGGGCGGAGAGGATCGGTTCCGCTGTTCACGGGCGGGAGGAAGCCCCTTGGGCCACGCACTCGCGGAGGGCGGCCCTCAGGCGAAGCTTCACGTCGCGGGGGACGGATTCCCGCGGACATCGCCTCATCACGTCCACGGTCTTCTTCAGCGACTCCACGCACGCGCGACACTCCGGGCAGTCCTTGAGGTGTGCGCGGATCTCCTCGCAGGTCGCCTCGTCGAGCTCCCCGTCCAGGAACTCCGAGATGTGCTCTACGTGCTTCATGCAGTCTTCATGCATGGGGAACGTCCTTTCGATAGCGTTCCGTGATTTTCTCCCTCAGGTAAAGGCGGGCACGGTGAAGCCTCGTCTTGACCGCCTGGGGGGTGATGTCCATGATGTCGGCCGTCTCCTCCGTGCTGAAACCCTCCATGTCCCTGAGGTTGAACACCATCCGGTATATGGGCGGAAGCTCATGCACCGCCTCCTCGATCACCTCCTTCAGCTCGCTCCGGAGGAGATTCGCCGAGGGATCGTCGCTCCAGTCCGGGATGTCGTAGCGCCCGGCCGCCCCTTCCCCCGGAACCAGGTTCTCCAGGCTGAGCTCGTAGTCGGGCTCGCACTTCTTCTTCCTTCGCTTCCGGAAGCAGGCGTTCGCCGCGATCTTGTAAAGCCAGTTCTTGAGCCGGGTCTCTTCCCGGAAGTCCTTGAGGTAACGGAAGGCGCTCAGGAGCGTGTCCTGGATGATGTCCTCGGCGTCCTCCCGCTGGCCGCACATGCGGAGACCGAAGTTGTAAAGCCCTTCTTCGTAGAGGCCCACGATCTCCTCCATGGCGTCGGGGGAACCCTGCTTGAAACGCTCGATGAGCCGGTGTTCGTCGTCTGTGGTCGCACGCTGTTTCATCAATATAGATCCGGTTTTCGTCGTTCAGGTTACAGAAATTGACGCGTTCGCAAAACCCGCCGGTTTCGGCCGGAAACCCTCGGTGCTGGGTTCCACGGCGGTGGGATCAGCTCACACACCCGGTCGAGCGCGTCGGCGGGGACGGGACCCGATCTACCACACATGGGCGCTCGATGCAACGCGCCGGGCCGCCGTTCCCCGGCGGCGGGACGGCGTATGGGCGTCTCCCCGCGTATCGGGACACAAAGGCCCCCCTTTTCGACCCCTCTTCCCGTCAGCCGACGTGCACGTCCGCCGGCTTGGGCTCGAACGGGATGGAGAACTCGTAGACCCCCGAGTCCATGACCGCCTTGACGGGGTACGGGGATCTCTCCAGGACCTTGAGCATGGATTTGTTCGAGGCCAGCACGTCGGCCGTGAACCCGGAGATTCCCCGCTCTTTCGCGATTCGAATGAGGTATAGGAAGAGGAAGGTGGCGATGCCCTTGCCCTTGTAAGCCTCGTCCACCACGAAGGCGATGTCGGCGAACGGGGTGTCGCCGGGCAGCACGTACCGTCCCTCGGCCACGAGCCTTCCCTCTCCGGGCTCTCCCACAAGGCCCACGATGGACATGGCGTTCCGGTAGTCCACGTTCACGTACTCCTGCATCTTCCTGTGCGGCATGGTCTTCACCGGCGAGAAGTAGCGGTAGTAGACCGATTCGTCCGAGAACCGGTAGAAGAGGCGCCGCATCTCCTCCACGTCCGAGGGCCGGATGGGGCGGAATCGGACCTCCAGACCGCCCTTGAAGGTCTCGGTGCAGGAGAGCTCCTCGGGATAGTGGCGGCTCTGCTCCGCGTGGTACACCTGGTCCGGATAGAGGATGTTCTCTTCCTTGGCCAGCCGGACCAGCTCGGTCCGGTCGTCGGGGTGGGCGATGTCGATCAGGGCGAGGGCCCGCTCCCGGATGGTCCGTCCGGTCAGGGAGGCGATCCCGTACTCGGTCACCACCAGGTCCAGGGACTCCCGGGCCGAGAACTGGTTGGGAAAATCCTTGACGGACAGCAGGATGTTGGTCTCGCCCCGGGCGTTCCGGCTGGGAAGGCCCAAAATGGTCCGGCCGCCGGGTGAGAGGGCGGCGCCCTTGAAGAGCTCCTGGGCCTCTCCGGGGCCGGTTCCCACGTTTCCCTTGCCGTGCGGGAGAGCCACCCCCCCGGTGAGGTCGATCTTGCGCGCGGGGAGCACCACCATGAAGCGCTCGTTTTTTCCCATGCGCATCGGATCGCCCACCACGTCGATGCCCTGAAACTCCAGCAGGGGGTTCCCGTCCAGCCATCCCATGAGCTCCTCGGTGCCGAGGGCGTATGAGGCCACGGATTTCCCCTTGAAGTTGTGCTTTTTTCGGTTGGTGACCGCACCGCTTCGCACGAGCTCCATGAGCGGATCGGTGAAGAAGGGGGAGTGGATGCCCAAGTCCGTCCTCCGGGAAAGGTGCCGGGCCAGGGCGTCGAAGATGGGCCCCACCGAGAAAGCGATGCAGCTCCCGTCCTGGATCAGGGAGGCCACGTTGCGGCCGATCTTGTCGTGGACCTCGTTCACGGGCCAGCGGTCGAAGGTGATGAGTGGCTCCGAGCTCTCGACCAGCAGGTCGAACTCGCTTTCCCTCACAAAGGTGTCCCCCATGGTGCGGGGGATCGTGGGGTTTATCTCCCCCACCACGAGCGAGGCCTGGCTCATGGCCTGGCGGGCCACATCCACGGCCGGGCCCAGGCTCGCGTACCCGGACTCGTCGAACGGCGTGATCTGGACAAAGGCCGCGTCGATGTGAATGGTGCCCGACTCGATGAGCAGCGGGACGCGGCTGAAGGGGCAGGGGATGAGATCCACCCTGCCCTCCCGAATGGCCTCGCTGGCGATCCAACCGGAAAAGAAGGTCTTCAGGCGGTACTTCTCGGCCGTCTGATGGTCGATGGAGACGGTTTCGCCCAGGCTCACGAGCTGGATGAGCTCCAGGTCCCTCAGGTTGGGTGAGCTGGAGGTGGTGAAGGCCTTGATCAGGCTCCGCGGCTCGGCCACGCCGGTCCCCAGAAAGATGCTCATGCCCGGACGGATCCCGGACAGGGCATGGTTGTGGGTCGTCATCCTGGCCTTCCATGCGGGATCCGGGGGCATGGTTGAGCTCCTTTTGAAGGAATCGGGTGGTGGCGAGCCGGTTCAGGCCGGGCGGTGGCCGTCCGGAACCGGGACCCCGTCCACGTAAACGCGGTTCTTCTCGTCCAGGGCGAACCGGCCCCGGGCGAGCATCTCCACGGTGAGAGGAAAGATCTTCCAGTCGCCGGCCTCCTTGAGGCGCTCCTGGTGCTCATCCGCCACCTGCGCAAGGCGTGCCGGATCGGACTTGAGGGCGTCGAGGTCGTCCGGCAGGTGCACCGGGACGGGATCGGAGACCACGAGCAGCGGTCCGGTGTCCACCCCCTGGTCGGTCCAGAGGGTCGATGAGCGCAGCTCGGTCTCCCCGGCGGCGATGGCGTCGCGTACGGCGTGATCGCCGACATATCTGCGGGTCCCGTCGGGGTTCTTGATGGAGAGATCCGCGGGGTGGACGTTGACGCAGCCCTGGAGGGTGGTGTAACTCATGTATCCGCCCAGGGCGATGACGTCGATCTCGAAGGCCTCGGTCAGGCGGGCGGAAACCTGGTCGAAGGCCTTGCGGGCGGCCAGCCCCTCCGCGGTGGCCGCCGTCCGCCGGAGATTCCGGAGTCGATGAAAGGCCCGGATGTCGTAGCTGGCGTAAAACAGCCCGTGCTCCAGGGCGATGGTCTCTCCCCGGGAGGTCCCGTCCGAGCGGTCCGAGAAGATGAAGACCACCTCGAACGGGGGCGTGCCCTCCTTCTCCCGGAGGGCCCTTTCCAGCTCGAGGAGCCTGACGATGTTGGTGCCTGATCCGGACATGAAGGCGGCCACGCGCATGGGGCGGCCGGCCTTGTCCGGATCGAAAAGGGGCATGGGATCCATGAGGCTCAACTCCCGGTGTGTCGGCCGTGAGGCCTGGGTGCGGATGAGGCGGCCGGCTTCCATGGAGACGGACACGCGGGTGGACGCGGGCCGAGCCCTCGAAGCGAAGCCGCGGTGCCCCAACGATACCCCAAAACCCGCAAAAGTTCAAAGCCGCCTGCGATCCCCCGCTTTTCTTGACAAAGTCCCGGCCCCTTTCTATACAGGATGGTGGCGCATTCAGGGGGAAAGGGGGCTCATGAAGCTCGAGCCGCAGTGCAAAGACAAGCTGATTCGACTGGTGGAGAAGGGGGTGGAGATCCCGAACCCCCTCACCATCGACCTGGGCGACGAGGTGGACCCGGAGCGCATCTCGGGCGACGGGGTCCGGATCGAGGCCGGCTGCCGCATCTTCGGCGCGGAGACGGCGATCGGGCCGGGTGTCCGGCTCGGGGCCGAAGGGCCGGTCACCCTGGACAACTGCCAGCTAGGGCCGGGCGTGGCGATCAAAGGCGGGTATGCCGCGGAGGCGACCTTTCTCGCAGGCGCCTCCATGGGGCTCGGCGCCCAGGTCCGCGAGGGGTGCCTGCTGGAGGAGCAGGCGAGCGGGGCGCACTGCGTGGGGCTCAAGCAGACCATCCTGTTCCCCTTCGTCACCCTGGGCAGCCTCGTCAACTTCTGCGACTGCCTCATGGCCGGCGGCACGAGCCGAAGCGACCACAGCGAGGTGGGGAGCTCCTACGTCCACTTCAACTTCACCCCGGACGGAGAGAAGACCACGCCGTCCCTCATCGGAGACGTGCCCCGGGGGGTGATGCTCAACCAGCGGCCGATCTTCCTGGGCGGCCAGGGGGGCATGGTGGGGCCCCTGCGCATCGAGTACGGCAGCGTGATCGCGGCGGGGACCATCCTGAGGCGGGATGTCCTGGAGCAGGACAAGCTCGTGGTGGGGGCGCCTCCCCGGGGGGGGGTGATCAACTTCGTTCCACGGCGATACACCGGGATCGGGCGGATCCTCGAGAAGAACGTCCGCTACCTGGCCAACCTCGCCGCGCTGGAGCAGTGGTACGAGCACGTGCGTCGGCCCTTTTTCAGGGATCAGGCGTTCGGCGACCTCGTTTACGGGGGGGCCCGGAAGCGGCTCCGGGCGGCCATCGCCGAGCGGGTGAAGCGGGTGCGTACCATGATCGACCACATGGAAGCGGAGAGCGGGAAGGGCGACGGCCGTGAAGGCGGCGCCGCCCGCGGCAAACAGGAGCTGGTGGACCGGTTCGACGAGATCGCAGGTCTCTTCGAGGACGCCCCGCCCCCGGCGGGACCGGACAGGGAGCGGGACGGGTTTCTCGCGCTCCTGACCGGGCCGGAGGGAGGGACTTCCTGCGTGGAGGCCGTCCAATCGCTCCCCCGGAAAGCGTCCGAGTCGGGCACGAGATGGCTCCAGGGCATCGTGGAGAAGCTGTGCGGGCAGGCCGCGTCCCTGGTGCCGGGCCTCGGCCTGTTCTCCCGTTCGGGTGCCTGATTCTGGCCGGAGGCAACGTGGGTCGACTGTTCGGAACAGACGGAATTCGCGGAGAGGCCAACCGGTCCCCCATGGACGGGTTGACCGGGTTCGCCCTGGGCCGGGCGCTGGTGGAGGTCCGGGGACGGAGGGACGGCCGTACCCGGGTGGTGATCGGGAAGGACAGCCGGCTCTCCGGCGACATGCTGGAGAGCGCCGTGGCCTCGGGCGCAGCGTCGGCCGGGGGCGATGTCTTGCGGGCCGGCGTGCTGCCGACCCCCGGTGTGGCGTTTCTCACCCGGGATGCGGGGGCGGAGGCCGGCGTCATGATCAGCGCGTCTCACAACCCCTTCCAGGACAACGGCTTCAAGATCTTCTCCTCTCTGGGCACGAAGCTGTCGGAGGAGGACGAGAAAACCCTGGAGTCCGCCATCCTGGACGATTCGAGGCGGGATCCACGGGGCGGGCCGGGGGATCCGGGGCGGATCCTCGACCTGGACGACGCGCGGGAGCGGTACCGGTCCTTCCTCGTGAAGACCTTTCCATCGGGGCTGACGCTGGAAGGCGTTCGAATCGTCCTGGACACGGCCAACGGGGCCGCGTCCGAGACGGCCCCTTGGGTCTTCCGGGAGCTCGGAGCCGATGTGGAGGTGATCCACGACCGACCGGACGGTACGAACATCAACGCGCGGTGCGGTTCCGAGCACACGGAGGATCTGGAGAGGCGGGTGCGGGAGAGCGGCGCCCAGGCAGGCCTGGCCTTTGACGGGGACGGGGACCGCCTCATCGCGGTGGACGAAAAAGGCCGGAGGCTCACCGGCGATCAGGTGCTGATGATTCTGGCGCGCGATCTCCAGGTGCGGGGGGGATTGACCGGTGGACTGCTGGTGACCACGGTCATGAGCAACCTCGGCCTGGCGGAGGCCTGCCGTTCCCTGGGAATCCGCCACCACGCCTCCAAGGTGGGGGACCGGTTCGTCCTCGAGGACATGCAGCGTCTGGGCGCCGCGCTCGGGGGCGAGGACTCCGGGCACATGATCTTTTTGGACCACCACACCACGGGCGACGGTATTCTGAGCGGGCTTCAGCTCCTGGCGTGCATGGTCCGGGGAAGGTCGCCGGTCTCCGAGTTGTCCTCCGTCATGGCGGTTTTTCCGCAGGCGCTCGTCAACGTGGAGGTGTCCCGCAAGCCGGACCTGTCCGGGGTGCCCGAGGTGTCGGAGGTCATCCGGGAGGTGGAGACCGAGCTGGGGGATCGGGGCCGGGTCCTGGTGCGTTACTCGGGAACCCAGAACGTCTGCCGGGTCATGGTGGAAGGCCCCGGCCCCGAGGACACCCGGGAGGCATGCGATCGGATCGCCCGTGCCGTGCGGGACGCTGTGGGCTGAGCCGAAAACGGCCCGCCGGCCACGGCGATCCGCCCCCTTTTACCTTGACCGCCCACCCGTCTTTCCCTATAGTGACGGCTCGATTCAATCGAACCCGTCAATCATGATGGCGTCGTAAGAAGCCCTGAACCTTGAGATCTGCCTCGAAATATCTATAGGTTATGGCGTATCCAGCGGCGGGTGAGCGGATTTTTGCGAACCCGGCAATCATGTTGCGGGAAAGGGCCCTCACCGCCCCTCCCCGGCAGGGGATGGGAAGGCGGCGGACGTTCTTTCGAGCGGACCGGGGGCGATCGGTACCGGCAGCCAATGCCGGCGGCGGGAGGTTGGGCTTTCAGGGTCTCTCTGCCCGCCGCCGCGAAATGGGAGGTTTTCTATGGGAAAAGTAGGGATCATCGGTGTGGGACAAAGCGCCTTCGTCCGGGGTTACCCCGGCTCCGTCCGGGAGCTGGCCTTCGAGGGCTTCAAGGACGCGATGAAGGACGCAGGGGCCAAGGCCGAGGACATCGGCGCGTCCGTGGTCTGCTCGGCGCCCGAGTATGACAAACAGCGTTCGCCCGCGGGCGTGTTCGCCGAGTACATGGGGCTCACGCCGCAGCCCACCTTCTACGTGGAGACGCTCTGCTCCTCGAGCAGCACGGGGTTGAAGCTGGCCTACAGCCTCATCGAGTCGGGGCTCCACGACTCGGTGGCGGTCATCGGTTTCCAGAAGATGAGCGAGATCAGCTCGGCCGAGAGCCAGGAGCGCATGGGTCGGGGCGCCGACATCCAGTGGGAAAGCCCCTTCGGGACCATGATGCCCGCGTACTACGCGATGTATGCGCGGAACCACATGGCCACCTATGGGACAACTCCCGAGGACCTCGCGCTGATCCGCGTGAAATCCTCCACCTACGGGCAGATCAACGACAGGGCCGTGTATCGAAAAGCCGTGACTGAGGAGATGTTCGGCGATCCGGAGAGCCCCATGTCCGGACCGGTGGCGAGCCCGCTTCGCGTGGGCGACTGCTGCGCCAACGCGGACGGCAGCTCCTGCATTATCGTGGCCAACGAGGAGAAGGCCAGGGCCCTGAGCGCCAAACCGGTCTGGATCCTCGGCCTGGGCGCCGCTTCGACCGCTGTGAACCTGGCCGGGAGGGACCTGTTCAACGGCCTGACGGTGGGGATCGAGGCCGGCCGGCAGGCCTACGAGATGGCGGGGGTCACCCCGAAGGACATCGACGTGGCCGAGGTGCACGACTGTTTCACCATCGCGGAGATGATGGCCTATGAGAACCTGGGTTTTGCCAAGCCCGGGGAGGGCAGGGACCTGATTCGAGGCAAGGAGACCTACAAGGAGGGTAGCATCCCGGTCAACGTGGACGGCGGACTCCTCAGCAAGGGGCACCCCATCGGGGCCACGGGCGGTTCCCAGATTCGCACGATCGTGCTTCAGCTCCGAGTTGAGGCCGGCGAGATGCAGGTAAAGGACCCGGAGATCGGCCTGGTGCACAACATCGGCGGCGTGGGCCTGTACGGAAACGTGACCATTCTCGGGAGGTAACCCATGGGTAAGAAGAAAGAGATCGACATTCGATTCAACAAGTTCGGAACGGTGCCTTTCACCGCCACGTCCAAGGTCAACGACTTCATCGATTACCTGGAGAACGGCAAGGTGATGGGGACCCGGTGCAAGGACTGCGGCCTGATGTTCTTTCCGCCCCGGGCGGACTGTTACAACTGCCTCGCCGGCAATATGGACTGGTTCCAGGTGAGCGGCAGGGGCAAGCTCGTCAGCTACAGCAAGCTCGAGTACGCGCCGCAGGGCTTTGGCGAGGATTTGCCTTACGCCATCGCGCTGCTCGACTACGGGGACTACAAGGTCTTCGGACGCATCGCGGACGGCGTTCCGGAGGACGAGATCGAGGTGGGCATGGAGCTCGAGACCGTGGCGAACGAGCTGCCCAACGGCCAGCTCAATTATGTCTTCCAGAAACCCGCGTGACGGTTCGGGCCGCCCTCCCGGCGAGCAACCCGGAGGGCGGCTTTTTCCTCCTGCCGCTCGAGACGAGCGGCCTCATCCCACAGGGCCATGGAGCCTTCCCCCCGCCATCGTCCGGACTGGATCGAGATTTCCATCCAGTCGGATTCCTGCACCCACGAGGCCGTGAGCCACTTCCTCATGGAGACACTCGGATGTGAGGGCGTGGTGACGGACGTGTTTTCCGAGCGCATCGTCCGGGCCTACCTTCCTGCAGGGTCGCCTTCGGAAAGTCTCGATCTCCGCATCGATGCCTTTCTGACGGGCCTCGTGGACTGGTTTCCGGACATCGACACGCCCACCTTCGAGCTGGACCGGATTCGGGATCCCGACTGGCGAACGGCCTGGCGGGAGCATTTCCGGGTCGAGCAGGTCACGCCGGGCCTCCTGGTGGCGCCGGCCTGGGAGCCCGTCCCTCGAGCCGTTTCGGGGCGGGTGCTCCGGATGGACCCGGGGCCCGCCTTCGGCACCGGTCGCCATGCCACCACCCGCATGTGCCTTCAGGCCATGGAAGACCTGGCCCCGGAGGGACCGTGGAGCCTCCTGGACGTTGGGACCGGAAGCGGAATCCTGGCGGCCTACGGCGTGCTTCTGGGCGCCTCGCCGGTGGAAGGTGTGGACGTGGACGAGGAGGCGCTTCGCTGGGCCGAGTGGAACCTGGAGCTGAACGGCCTGTCGGGGGCCGTTCGGCTCTCGTCCGACCCGCTGGATACCTGGAAGACCTCCTTTTCCATGGTCACGGCCAACCTGACCCTGGACGCGATTCAACGCCTCCTGACGCAGCTGGTCCGGCGGGTCGCCCCCGGGGGCAGCCTGGTGCTCTCCGGTCTCTTGAGGGAGCAGGTTTCCCCGGTGACGCTTCCACTGGCCCGGGAAGGGTTCCAACCGGTTCGAGAGCTCCGGGGAGAGGAGTGGGTCTGCCTGGTGTTCGAAAGCCCCGGCTCGGATTCGACGGGAAAGAGACGGCCGTGAGACGGTTTTTCGTGGAGCGGATTCAGGTGGAGGACGGCCTGGTCCGGGTGACCGGGTCGGAGGCGAGGCACATGCTCCGTGTCCTGCGCATGGGGCCGGGAGACCGACTGGTGCTCATGGACGGATCCGGGGCGCGCCACCAGGCGGTGATCCGGACGGTGGGGCGGGACCGGGCGGACCTTCTCCTGGAGCGTCCCCTTCCGGTCCCCCCACCGTCTCCGCTGGAGATCACGGTCTGTCCCTCGCTTCTCAAATCCCGTCCCATGGATCTCCTGATCCAGAAGGCATCGGAGCTGGGCGTGGCCGCCGTTCAACCCTTCACGTCGAGCCGGTCGGCGGTTCACCTGGAGGGCAGGCGCCTCGAGAGTCGCCTGCGTCACTGGGGGGAGATCGCCAGAAACGCAGCCAAGCAGGCCGATCGGGCGGTTCCCGCCCGCGTGGATCGCCCGGTGTCCTTCGACGCGCTCCTCGACCGGTGGCGGGACCGGCAGGCGTCCAGGGTGATCCTTTGGGAATCCGAGGAGGCCTGGGATCTGAAGGGGTTTCTGAGGCGGGAGGGCCGGGCCGGGACCGTTGCAGCCGTGGTGGGTCCGGAAGGGGGCTTCCACCCCCACGAGGTGCGCTCCGCCGAGGAGGCGGGGTTTTCCCCGGTCTCCCTGGGAAGGCGCATCCTTCGGGCGGAGACCGCCGTCCTCGCCGTGGCGGCCCTGCTCCAGTACGAGTGGGGGGACCTGAGCCTCGAGCAGCCCGGGGGATGACGTCCGAACAACCGCCCGGAGGACGAAAACGGCCCCGCCTGGAAAGGCGAGGCCGCCCGGGTTACAGCGCCTCCACCAGGATCTCGGAGAGCTCTTTCACTGGAAGGTTTTTTTCCGTGGCCGGGTCCTCCAGGGTCATGACACAGAACGGACAGCTCGTGGTGAGCACCTCCGCACCCTTGTCGACGGCCTCCTGGACCCGCTTTTCGCTGCTCCTCGGGTAGGCGATCTCGGCCTCGAAGAACATCCGGCCGCCCCCCCCTTCGCAGCAGAGGGAGTTTTCCCGGGCATAGGCGAACTCGACGAGATCGACACCCTCCACCGCCTCCAGCAAGGCGCGAGGGGCGTCGTAGACCTTGTTCTGCTTTCCGAGGAAGCAGGGGTCGTGGTAGATCACCTTCTTGTTGTAAGGGGTCTTGAAGGCGAGGTCTCCCTTCTCCGCCATCTCCGCCAGCAGCTCGGTGTAGTGTCTCACCTGGATCCCGAGGTCGCCGTACTCGTTCTTCAAGGCGTTCATGCAGTGGGGCGAGAGCGCGATGATCTCCTTCACGCCGTGCTTCTGGAAGGTGGCCGCGTTTTCCTCCTGGAGCTCCTCGAAGAGCCCCTCCTCGCCCATTCTTCGAATCTCGTTTCCACAGCAGGCCTCCTCGGGACCGAGGATCCCGAACTCCACGCCCGCCCGGTCGAGCAGCTTGGCCACGTTGATGGGGATGACCATGCAACGCGGGTCGGAGGTCTGGATGCAGCAGGAGAACAGGAGCCGTTTGGACTCCGTCTCCTTGACGTGCGGAATCTCGACGTCCTGCCCTTCCTCCTTGACCCAGTCCGCCCGCTTGGGTCGCGGACGCCCCCAAGGGTTCTTCTGGACGAAGGCGTTTTCGAGGGCCTTTTGAATCGACAGGGGGATCTGCCCCTCCTCGACAAGCTCGCCCCTCAGCGCGATGATCATCTCGGACGGCTTGACGTCTCTCGGGCAGCGAAGCGTGCACTCTCCGCAGGAGGTGCAGTACCAGGGAAGGGCCTTTTCGATGGCGTGCTCGAGGTGTCTCTTGCGCACCAGCTTGCGGATGTTGAAGGGGGTGATCCCGGATTCCGGGCAGCTCCCCGAGCACATTCCGCACTGCATGCACATGTTGACTTGGCTCTGGGTCTGGCTATCCATGAGATTGACTCCTTATACGGGCTGTAACGGCGCGGTCGTATCCGAAACATGATAAAGTCGTAAAAAGCCTGGAACCTTGAGATCTGCCCTAGACATTTCAAAGGGTTATAGAGTGCCCAGCGGCGGGTGAGCGGATTTTTGCGAACCCGTCAAGCATCCGGCTCGTCGGCAAAGCCATCGCTCGCGCATT
>CAYVVQ010000005.1:0-11112 GCA_964454455.1 uncultured Desulfobacterales bacterium
AAAGTTCATTGATGGATGGGCTCTGGCTTATTGCAAGGTGAAGAAATCATTACTTTTTCTTTTTGAGGCTTTTGACCCCCCTTGCAATGGCATACTGATAGCGATACTGCTTCGTTCCACTTTCGAAACTGATCAGTTGAAACTCGTCCGTTTCGTGATTGAACGGCTCGTCGAGGGTCTCGATCCATTCCGAGATCCTGCGGTTGACCTCTTCGATTCGCTGCTCGATCGGCATGCTCTTTTTCAGATGGATGGTTGTGGATTCCCCCATGATGCCTCCTTATCGTGTTTGCCCGTCCCCGCCGACCTTGAACCGGATCCGGCCGAACCGGACGCCACCGGCGGTCCGCTTCACCGATTCGGCGTCTCCCCGGGCTGCCTTCAGAAGAAAAGCGGGGCTCGATTGAAACAGAAGGACGCCTGATGGGCGTCCTTCCGTGCAGGTTCGATTCCAAAGACTATATCAAACGCATTGCAAGCAACCTGATTGATATTAATGGAAATATTGTTTCGAATCAAGATGGGAGTCGCAAAAAGCCCGAGGCCGTAGGCCTGTCTTAGTGATTTCAAGAGGTTAAGGCCTAAAACCCACCAGCGACGGCTGAGCGGGTCAGATCTAAGCGCAGACTCAATATAATCATCCTGGAAGGGGAGTAAAGGGCCCCGGACCCGACGGCGCCGGGATCAGGGTCGAGGTAGAAGGTCGATGCAGCGCTTCAAAAGGCCGCCCGCCATGGGCGGAAGGGAAGAGCGCGGCCACGCCGGGCCCGGCGTGCCGGAGGGTGACACGCCTGTGGAACGCCGGAGGTTCCTGCAGGCCGTTGAGGCTCCATCGCCGCCGGCTCATGAAGTCCAGGGTCCGGTGGATGTTCACCTCATGGGAAGCGCAGCCTCGATCTTCGGGGAAAAAATACAGGATCGACCGGATGGGTCGACCTGGTGTTTTGTTCCATGATAGAAAAGAGTTTATTAAACCACCTCAACCGTTGAAAACATGGCACACACCACCAGCATCATACTCCTGACCATCGGTGCCCTCCTGATCCTGGGGCTCCTGTCCAACTATCTCAGCCCGAAGATTCGCATCCCCCGCGTGACACTGCTCATCCTCTGCGGGGTCGCCCTGGGGCCCTCCGGGCTCGATCTTCTGCCCGAAGGCCACGAGCGCTGGTACACCCTGTTCTCCAACATCGCCCTCCTGATGATCGGTTTCATCCTCGGATGCAAGCTTTCCATTCCGGCCCTCAAGGATTTCGGCAGGCAGGTGTTCTGGATCTCGACCTTCGTGGTGGTCGGCGTGGCCGTGCTGGTCTTCGCCGGGCTGGTGCTTTTCGGCGTCCAGACCGAGGTCGCGCTCGTCCTCGCCGGCATCGGGCCTGCTACGGCGCCCGCCGCCGTGACCAACGTGGTCGAGGGACTGAACGCGAAAGGCCGTTACACCGATACGCTCCTCGGCATCGTGGCCATCGACGACGCCTGGGGGCTGATCGTTTTCTCCATCCTCCTGGCTGCGGCGACGGCCCTGAGCGGACACAGCGGGACCTTGGAGGCCTTATCCCGGGGCGCCTGGGAGTTCGGCGGGGCGATCCTGATCGGGACGATCGTGGGGCTTCCCGCCGGATGGCTCACGGACCACATTCGGGGCGGTGAGCCCATGCAGGCCGAGGCCCTGGGCTTCATGTTCATATGCGGCGGTGCGGCGCAGCTCACCAACGCGTCGTTCATCCTGTCGGCCATGGTGATGGGTGCCGTCGTGGCAAACACCTCCAAGCACCCGGAGCAGGCCTTCGAGACCATCCGGCAGTTCGAGTGGCCGATCATGATCCTTTTCTTCGTTCTGGCCGGCTCCAGCCTGCATGTCGAGAAGCTGCCCGGGATCGGTCTCGCCGGGGTGGTCTACATCGTCTTCCGGGTGGTCGGGCGCGTGGCCGGCGCCTATGCCGGCGGGACCATCAGCGGCGCGGCCGACTCGATCCGGAGGTACATGGGCGTGGCCATCATGCCTCAGGCGGGCGTGGCGCTGGGGATGGCCCTGGTGGCCGCAAATCATTTCCCCGAGCTCGAGAACACCTTCATTCCTCTGGTCATCGGAACCACGGTGTTCTTTGAGCTCACAGGTCCGTTTTTCACGCGCTTGGCCCTGATCAAGGCCGGGGAGGCCGGAGAGGCTGAAGACGCCGGAGACAGGAGATGATCGTGGACGAGCCCCGGCTGCTCATTGGAACCTCGGGATGGCAGTACGATCACTGGAAGGGACCCTTCTACCCGGAGGACCTGCCCACCCGGGCCTTCCTCCGGTACAACGCGGAGCGGTTTCGCACCGTGGAGGTCAACAACACCTTTTACCAGCTCCCGTCCCCGAAAAGCCTGGCCTCCTGGCGCGACACCGTTCCGTCCGACTTCGTCTTCTCCGTGAAAGCCAGTCGCTACATCACCCACATGAAGAAGCTCAAGGATCCGGACCAAACCCTCCCGCCGTTTTTTCGAGCCGTCGAGGTTCTGAAGGACAAGCTGGGGCCCATCCTCTTTCAGCTTCCCCCCCAATGGCGGTTCAATCCGGACCGCCTCTACGACTTCCTCGAGGCGCTTCCGTCGGGGCGGAGGTACGCCTTCGAGTTCCGGGACCCGACCTGGTTCGATCCGAGGGCGCTCGACGCCCTCACGGAGATCGGTGCGGCCTTCTGCATGTACGAGCTCGCCGGCACCGTTTCGCCGAAGGAGATCACGGCGGACTTCGCGTACATCAGGCTTCACGGCCCCGACGGGGCCTACAGGGGCCGCTACGGAAGGAAAGGCCTTGCGGGCTGGGCGGGCGCCCTGCACTCCTGGGCCGATCAGGGGCGGGAGATCTTCTGCTACTTCGACAACGACGAGGCCGGTTTCGCGGCCCTCGACGCACTGGACCTCCAGGCCATGCTCGAGAAGGCGTAACGACGCCTTCCACATCAAGGCAGTACCGGTTTTGTGTCGCCACGAACAGGCTCGACATTCCCCCCCGATCGGGGCAGACTGTAAGGAGCCGGGAGAAGCCGGGCGGGATTCGTCGGATCCGAAGCTCGGCCGGCCCGGGAATTCGAGTACGGAGGAAGGATCATGAGAAGAAAGCGGTTCACAGTGACGTCGATCCTGACGGCGGTTGCGGCGGGGTTTGCCCTGGGATTGCTGGCCGGAGACGGCCTCGACCTGTTCCCTTCGAAGGCCCGGGCCGCCTTCGGGAATCGGGACCAGGATTTCAAGGTGTCTCTCGAATGGCATGAGATGGGCACGAACATCACGAGGACCATCCACAGGGCGGCCGTGCCCGGCGGGTGGCTGGTGGCCCAGCAGAACGGGCTTGCCTTCATCCCGGATCCGGATTACGCGTGGAAGGGCAAGGTGGAGTCCGAGGAACGGTGACGGTCCTCCGCCGGTTGTCCCCGCAGCGCATCCGGAGCGTCTCCACGGCCGGGGGGGGGCGACCCCGCAAGGAGATCGAGGTAGACCCTGGACCGGTGATTGTGCACGGCCTCGATGAACGGGATGATGCCGATGGTCACCAGGAAGGGCCGGGATCTTCAGCGCGGGGAGGTGAAGGATGAAGCCGGGCGCTGCGCCTGCCGTTCCGCCTCGAGCCGCTCGAAGGCGAAGCGGGCGGCGCCCCGCAGGGCGGTCCGCTCGTCCAGGATGACCCGGACGCCGATCTTTTCCACGAGCGGTTTGAACCTTCCCTTGTTGGAAAACGCCTCGAGGAAGGGGCCTTCCTTCAGGAACGGGAGGATCTTGGGGGGGATCCCTCCTCCCAGATAGACCCCTCCGGTGGTCATGGCCGTGAGGGCCACGTTTCCCGCGGCGGCGCCCAGGATCGAGACGAACCGGAGAAGGGTTTCCCGGCAGAGGGGCTGGTCTCGCTCGAGCGCCGCACGGGTGATGGCGGCCGGTCCGCTCTCCCGCTCCATCCGCCGGGCGAGCCATCGGGGCTCGGAACGCCGGCCGGAGTCCCGAAGCCATTCGTAGATGTTCAGGAGACCCGGCCCGGAGAGGATGCGCTCGATGCTTACGTGACCGAACCGGTCTCGAAGGTGACGCCAGAGGTCCACCTCGTCGTCGTCCGATGGGGCGAAGTCCACGTGCCCGCCCTCCGAAGGGAGCACCTTCAAGGTTTCCCCGTGCCCGATCATGATGGACACCCCGAGCCCTGTCCCGGGGGCCAGAAGCCCACGGGGTTCATCCGGCTTGATGCGAATCCGGTTCAGTGAGGAGAAACGCCGCCGGTCCAGGGCCGGGATGCCGTGGGCCGTGGCGGAGAGATCGTTGAGGAGGTGGACGCGGGACCAGCCGAAGCGGGATTGCAGCTCTTCTTCCGACACGGTCCAGGGGAGGTTGGTGGTGCGGCTTCGTCCCCGGCTCACCGGACCCGGGATGCCGAAGCAGGCTGCCGACACCGGCTCGGAGCGCCCTTCCACGAATCGACCGACCAGCGTGGAGAGGTCCCGAGACTCCGCGCTCTTGAACGTCGCTTCCCGCCGGATTCTCGTTCCCTTTCCATCGCGGACGAACAGGGCGAGGTTCGTCTTGGTGCCTCCCACGTCCCCCGCGAGCACGACGATCGGTCTCTTTTCTGCTTTCAATGCCCTCCCTCCTGTTTCGGCCCGTCCAGGCCGCGGCGCCTTGTGAGCTTCGAGGCCGCCTCCTCGTCCAGGAGCCACGTCGGGTTGCCTGTGACCCGGGCGGCGGGAAGGCGGGGGTCCTTCCGTTCGAGCACGGCTTGCACCGCGCCCGCCTTGTCCCGGCCCGATACGATGAAGACGGTCCGAGCGGCGTGGTTCAAGACGGGGAGGGTCAGGGTGAGCCGGTCCACCGCAGGGTCGCCTCCCCGGACCGAAACGACGAACCGCTCGTTTTCCTCGAGGGCGGGGTCTCCCGGAAAGAGGGAGGCCGTGTGCCCGTCGCCGCCCAGGCCCAGGAGAATCAGATCGAATCGCGGGAAGGCCCCCAGGGGAGGCCCGAAGAAGCTCGACAGGAGCCGTTCGTAGGCCAGGGCGCCCTCATCGGAGGGCGGTTCCACGGGCATGGGGAAGACGTTCCCGTCCGGGACGGGGACCCTTTCCAGGAGATCCTTCACGGCATTTCCGTAGTTGCTGGCCGGATGGTCCGGCTCCACGCAACGCTCGTCCACCCAGAAGAAATGGGCCCGGTCCCAGGGAAAGGAAGCGGAGATCGGCTCCCGGCCCAGGAGCCGATGGGCGTCCCTGGGGGTCGAACCGCCGGAGAGGGCGATGGTGAACCGTCGCTGTTCCTCGGCGCAGCGTTCCGCCTCGGCCAGCACGAGCTCGGCGAGCGACCGGGAAAGGCGGGTGTGGTCCTGGAAGACCCGGATGGCGCTACTCCACCCGAATGCGCGACGCATACTTGATCCAATCGTACCCGTAGTAACCCTCCGCCACGATCCGTAGGGGGTAGCCGTGCTTCACGGGCAGGGGCTCCCCGTTCACGTGGTGGCAGAGAAAGACGCGCCCGGACCGCACGTCCTCCAGCGGATAGCTCCCGGTCTTGACGTACTGTCCGAGAGGGCCCTGTACCGTGATCCGGGAGGCGTCACCCGCCGCCCCCGCACGGTCCAGGAGCGGACCCAGAGAAAACCCGGCCCACCGCCCGTGCTGGACGAACACGCCGGGGCAGATGAGCAGCACCTCCCTCTCCAGCCGGGGAAGGGCAAGCCGCTCCTCGTAGGAGAGCCGATGTTTCAGAAACGTCCTGCGTGTTCCCATGATTGCACTCCTTCCCCCCCCTTGTCGACCCGAACGACCCGTGTCCGGGCCGATCCCGGGTCTCGGGCATGATCTCCGATCGGACCGTCAGACCGTCTCCCGGGCCGGTTTCGGCCCCCAGGTGCCGGAGTCGTAGGGGAAGAGCAGCTCGGCCCGCTCGCCGCAGGTTTCGCACTGCTCGAGGATGGGCGTGAGGAAGGCCCAGCAGAGCTCCACCCCGTCCTGCCTCCAGAAGAGCATGTGGTCCCCCACCATGCAGTCCAGGAGGACCTTTTCGTAGGCCTCCAGCATGGGGCCGGAGTAGTTCTGGTGGTAGTGAAAATCCATGGTCACGGTCCGGAGGCAGAGGCGGGCGCCGGGGTTCTTGGTTTGAAAGGTGAGGGTGATCTTCTCCTCCGGGTAGATCCCCAAGGCGATCTCGTTCGTCGTGATGTGCTCCCCCAGGGTCTTGCGGAACATGGAGTGGGGAACCTCCTTGAACCGGATTCGGATCTCGGTGAGCTTCCTCGCCAGGCGCTTGCCCGAGGTCAGGAGAAACGGGACGCCCTGCCACCGCCAGTTGTCCAGGAACACCTTCATGCGGGCGAAGGTGGGGGTCAGGGAGTCGGAGGCCACTCCCGGTTCGTCCCGGTAGGCGGGGACCCGCTTGCCCCGCACGGTTCCGGCCCCGTACTGGCCGAGGATCAGGAACTCGTCGATCCGGTCCACCGGGAAGGGACGAAGGGATCGGTAGACCCGGACCTTCTCGTCCCGGACCTGATCGGCCTCGAAGAGGGACGGCGGATCCATGGCCGTGAGGGAGAGGAGCTGCATCATGTGATTCTGAAACATGTCCCTCAGGACCCCGGCCCGGTCGTAGTAGCCGGCGCGGTGCTCCACCCCGAGGGTTTCGGCCGCCGTGATGTGTACCGACTCGATGTAGCGGCGGTTCCAGAGGGGCTCGAAGATCGCGTTGGCGAACCGGAACATGAGGATGTTCTGGACGGTCTCCTTGGCCAGGTAGTGGTCGATCCGGTAGATCTGGTGCTCCTCCCAGAACTCGTGAAGGACACCGTCCAGATCCGTGGCGGAGGCGAGGTCGTGCCCGAAAGGCTTCTCCACCACGATCCGAGACCACCCGCGGCCGTCTTCTTGCTCCCGGGCGAGCCCCGCTTCTCCCAGGGTGCGGGCGACGTTCCGATAGAGCGCGGGCGGGATGGCGAGATAGAAGATGCGGTTGCCCCTGGTCCCCCGGGTCTCGTCCAGCTTGCGCAGCTCCCCGGCCAGTCGATGGAAGGCCTCGGGATCCTCGTAGTCCACGACCCGGTAAAACAGGTTGGGAGCGAAGCGCTCCCATTCGGACGCTTCCGACTGGGGAGCGCTCTTGATCGCCTGCTCCATCTTTTCCCGAAAGGAGTCGTCGTCGAGGGGTGACCGCGCGCATCCCACCACGTTGAAGGCCTCGGGAAGTCCCTTGTTGTGATGGAGATTGTACAGGGCGGGTACGATCTTCCGGGCGGTGAGGTCGCCCGACGCGCCGAGGATCACCACGGTGCAGGGTTCGGGCGGCGTTTCCAGAATGCAGGCCGCGTGAGGAACCTCCAGGTCCAGTGCCCGGGTCGTGGCCTGGGCTTCCGCCTGTTCCGTGTCCTGGCCGGCGTTATCGTTCATAGTCACATCTCCCGGCTTCCGGTCGTTCATCCCCCGATTCGGGCCCCGGGGTACAGGCGCGGCCCTTCAGGTGGAGCCCCTCCCTCCCTGCCGTTCCTGCGGGGCCGATCTCCCCCCATCCCACCCGTCAGCCCCTACATCTTAACCCAGAATCGGCAAGGATGAAAGCGCGGAGACATCCTCGGGCCGGTTCGCGGGGTAAGGGGCGTTCCGGGGTGGAGGAACGAAATGTAAGGGGCTTGCGGGGCGGGAATCTCGGAGCGTTCCACGGAAGGGGCCGCTCCGTGGGGAAAGGATGGAACGGAGGCGGCGGCCGGTCCGGGGGCGCAACCCGTGGGAAGGTCGTCAAGAGGCCGGACCGGTCGCCGTCTCGTGGATGGGGTCTACTCCTTCTCGAACTGGTCCTTGGATGCCCCGCAGACCGGGCAGGTCCAGTCGTCCGGCACGTCCGCGAAAGCGGTTCCCGGGTCGACGCCGTTGTCCGGGTCCCCTTCGGCCGGGTCGTACACATATCCGCACACCGTGCACACGTACTTGTCCATCTTCAAAGCCCTCCTGTTCGTCACTCGGATTGGAGATCAGCGCTTGCCTTTACGGTCCGGGGTGCCGGTCGAACCGCCGCCTTCCTCGGGGAGACGGGAGGCGGCGATCCCTGCACCCCGGAGGCCGGAAGGAGCGACATGCCGGTCCAGGAACGTCGATCAATCGCCGATTGTCCAACCATAACGGCCGTCTCCGGGGATGTCAAGGCATACCGGATCGATCCGGGCGGTGCCTCTTTGGTTTCTGCCGCAGTCGTGGTAAGATGCCTTTCGCATCCTGCGGCCCGGGCGGGAAACCCCGGTTCGGTTGCGACCCAGGGTCTTGGCGCGATAGAGTGCTTCGTCGGCCCGGCTGAGGATGGCGTCCAGCGTGATCGTCTCCTCTCCCTCGTTGGAGGCGAGGCCAACGCTCACGGTGAGGCGAACGGCCTTGCCTTCGAAGAGGAAAGGGGTCGATGCAACGGTTTTCCGCAGTCTTTCCATGATGAGGAAGGCCTCCTCCAAGGTCGTGTTCGCCTTCTCCAGCGTTTCCATCAAGTGGCGACGATTGGGAAGGCCGGTGAGAGGATCGGTCAGGCTCATGGTTTCGAGCTCCTGCTTGGCCCTCTCCAGCTTTTCCCGGTACAGAACCGCGTCTGTGGCGTCCTCGATGGTGACGCAGAGGTACTGCACCTCGCCCCGCTCGTTGCGAAGCGGGCACATGGCCGCGTTCTGTTGCATGTGCTCGAAGTCCGCGGTGAGGTACCTCGAAAGGGGAAGGGGGATGAGGTGGCCGTGAAGGTGCTGGGAGAAGAACGCGTAGTTCCCCAGCTTGAAGACGCTCTGGGATTTCCAATGGAACCCCTTCCCTACCAGTTCGGGGAACAGCTCCATGATCCCCCTCCCGAGGGCGTCCGCGCTGCGTCTCCTGCTGTGCTCCTCCATCCAGCGGTTCCAGAACACGATGCGGAGGTCCCGGTCCAGGATGACGATGCCCAGGTTCAGGGATTGGATGATTTGCGCAAAGTCCAGGTCCACGTCGGTTTCACCCCGTTTCCGCCAGGTCGTCCAGGAAGCGGTCCACGGCCCGGAAGAGGGAATCCAGAGCGTCGCCTCCGATGAATCGGCGTTCACCGGGCTCCCGTCCGAACCCCCGGTCGGGGGCTGATCCTCTCGGGTTCGACGGTCCTGGCGATGGCACCTCTCGGGCGTCGAGTATGCATGGATCATACCAGGAGAGAGGTGAGGGGGGGCGATCGGAGAAATGGGGAAAAGCCTTTGAAAACACGGAGGCTGCAGCATGCGAGCAGGCGCCGTTTCCGATGAAAAGCTGGTGGTCTTCTGTCGATACCCCGTGCCGGGGCGGGTGAAGACGCGCCTGGTTCCGACGCTGGGCCGGCTGGGAGCCGCGGAGCTACACCGCCGGCTCACCGAGCGGGTGATCTCGCTCGCCGAAGGCGTGGCGGCCGGTCGGGGAGCGGATCTGGAGATCGCCTACGCAGGAGGCTCTCGTGGCGCCGTGTCACGCTGGGTCGGTCGGAGACGACGTGTCGTACCGCAGTCCGGAGGAGACCTCGGGGAACGAATGGCGTCGGTGTTCCGGTCCGCGTTCCGCGAGGGCGTCCGGCGGGTGGTGCTCGTGGGGACCGACATCCCGGCTGTCACGGCCGACGACCTCGAACAGGCCCTGGACGCACTCCATTCGGCGAACGTGGTGCTGGGTCCGAGCCTCGACGGCGGGTACTGGCTGATCGGGTTGGATCGACCCGCCGGGGTGTTCGAGGCCGTTCCATGGGGTACCCCCCAAGTGAGGAGGCGCACCCTGGCCCTGGCGGCGGAGCGGGGACTCAGGGTTTCCGAGCTTCGCCCGCTGCGGGACCTGGACACGCCCGACGACCTTCGAAACGAAGGGTGGTCGGGGAAGATCGGGGGACCGTACCTGTCCGTCATCATCCCCGCGCTGCAGGAGGAGGGCGACGTGGCTTCGGCGGTGCGCTCGGCCCGGGGGGACGAGACCGAGGTCGTGGTTGTGGACGGGGGCAGCACCGACGCCACGGTCCGGCGCGCGGCGGCGGCCGGGGCACGGGTCGTGAGCGGGCCCCGGGGGCGGGCGCTTCAGCAGAACAGGGGGAGGACCGAGGCGGCCGGCCGGGTGCTTCTCTTTCTGCACGCGGACAGCCGGCTGCCCGCGGGGTACGCCGGGTCCGTCTTTCGAACCCTGCTCGAGACCGGGACCGTGGCCGGGGCGTTTCGTTTCCGGACGGACGCAGCCGGGCTCATGATGCGGATGGTGGAAGGGATGACCAACATTCGATCACGAATGCTTCAGCTGCCCTACGGGGACCAGGGGATCTTTCTGCGGTCGGAGATGTTCGACGCCGTGAGGGGGTTTCCGGAGGTTTCGATCGCCGAGGATCTCCTGCTCGTGCGGAGGCTGGCCCGGAGGGGGCGCGTCCGCATCGCGAACCGGGCGGTGGTCACCTCCGCCCGGCGGTGGAGGAGCCTGGGCGTGATCCGTACCACCCTGATCAACCAGATCATTCTGACGGGGTGTCTTTTGGGGCGTTCACCGGAGGTGCTTTCCCCGCTCTATCGATCCAGACGGCAGAGGCGGCCCCGGGAAAGGCGGGGAGCTCAGTCCCCCTGCTCGGCCAGGTAGTCGTCCAGCATGGTCTCCAGGGCGAGCTTGTGCTTGGCCTCTTCCTGGGAGAGCATTTGGAACAGCTCCAGGGCCTCGGGTCGGTCCGCCTTGCCGGCCAGCTCGTTGTAGAGCGCCAGGGACGCTTCTTCCCGCTTCGTGGCGAGACGCAGGATGTCGGCGTAGCCCATCCCCTCCTCGTAGTTCATGGCGACGCTGTAGTTGCTCCGTTTGAGGTCGGGGATCCACTTGAAATCGTAGCCTCCCAGCGTCTTCTCGCCTTTCAGAAAGGCATCCAGCAGGGACTCGTGCTTTCGCTCCTCCCGTGCGAACGACTCGAAGGTCTCACGGGCCCCGGAGAACGTTTCCCTGCGGGCGAGGTCTTCGTAGAACGCGGCGGCCTCTCCTTCGCGGTCGATGGCAAACCGGAGAATCTCTTCCAAGGACTCGAAGCTCATGGTTCCCCCCTTCCGTTGATGTAGGAAACAGCTTACGGAAAAACCGGAGGGTTGTCAAAGCTTCCGGCCATGGGGCGACGGTACGACCCCAGGCCGGT